>JALYLX010000027.1 GCA_030773995.1 Chloroflexota bacterium | reverse complement strand
AGCGTCAACGGCGAGACGTTCATCCTCGGCAAGAAGGTCTACGAGTCGCTGGCGCTGCCGGGCGCCTCGGTCATCGAGACGATGAAGGGCACCGCGCTGCTTGGGTTGCGCTACCGCGGCCCGTTCGACGAGCTGCCGGCCGCGGCGCCCGCGAAGGCAGTTCACCGCGTCATCGCGTGGGACGCGGTGAGCGAAGCGGAAGGCACCGGGATCGTCCACATCGCGCCCGGCTGCGGCGCGGAGGACTTCGCGCTGTCGAAGACCGAGTCGTTGCCGGTGCTCGTGCCGATCGACGACAGCGCGCACTTCGTGCGCGGATACGGCTGGCTCGAGGGGAAGGAGGCGCGCGACGTCGCGGAGGAGATCGCCGATGACCTCGGAAAGCGGGGGTTCCTCTTCCGTTCCGCGCCGTACACGCACCGCTACCCGGTCTGCTGGCGCTGCAAGGAGGAGATCGTCTTCCGGGTGGACGACGAATGGTTCATCGCGATGGACGAGCTGCGGCCCCAGCTGATGGCCGCCGCAAAAGAGGTCAACTGGGTCCCTCCGGCCGCCGGCGCGCGGATGCAGAACTGGCTCCAGAACATGGGCGACTGGAACATCTCGCGCAAGCGTTACTGGGGCCTACCGCTGCCCTTCTACACGTGCGCGAACAAGCACTTCTTCGTCGTCGGGAGCGAGGAAGAGCTTCGCGAGCGTGCGCTGCGTGGTCTCGACGGCCTGCGGGATCTCCACCGGCCTTGGATCGACGCCGTCGTCGTCGGCTGCCCGACGTGCAACGCGGAGAGCACGCGGGTGAAGGAGGTCGGCGACTGCTGGCTCGACGCCGGCGTCGTCCCGTTCTCCACGCTCGACTGGCTGCACGATCGCGCGTACTGGGAGCAGTGGTTCCCCGCCGACTTCGTCGTCGAGATGGTCGAGCAGGTCCGGCTCTGGTTCTACTCCGCGCTGTTCTTCAGCGTCGTGTTGACCGGCAAGGCGCCGTACCGGACGAACGCGTCGCACGCGGTGGTGCTCGCCGCCCCGGGCGAGGAGTTCCACAAGACCGGCGCGAACATGCTCGATCTCGGCGAAGCCTGCGAGGAGGTCGGCGCTGATGTGATCCGGTGGCTGTACGCGCGCCAGAACCCCCAGGAGAACGTGTACTGGGGTGCGGCGCCGACCGACGACATCAAGCGCCGGCTGCTCACGCTGTGGAACACGTACTCGTTCTTCGTCACCTACGCGAACCTCGACGCACTCGATCCGAGCGCGCCCGACGTGCCGGCGAAGGATCGGCCGCTCATCGACCGCTGGTTGTTGTCCTCGCTCGCGCGCCTGGTGCGCGAGTCCCGCCAGGCCCTCGACCGGTACGACTCGGCGACCGCCGCGTACAAGATGGAGGCGTTCTGGGAGGACCTCTCGACCTGGTACGTGCGTCGGAATCGCCGGCGGTTCTGGCAGGCCGCATCTGCGACCGATTCCGCCGCGGCGTACCAGACGCTCTACGAAGCGCTCACGACGCTCGCCCGGCTGTTCGCGCCGATCATGCCGTTCCTGGCCGAGGCGATGTACCAGAATCTGGTGCGGCGCGCGCGCAGCGACGGCGAAGCCTCGGTCCATCACACGCCGTATCCGGAGGCGCAGTCCGAGCGGATCGACGACGACCTCGAGCGCCGGATGCGTGCCGCGATGCGGGTGGTCGCGCTCGGCCGCGCCGCGCGCTCGGCCGCGGGGGTGAAGACGCGCACCCCGCTGCCGAAGCTCATCGCCGTCTTCGACGAGGGCGACCGCGATCACGGCGCGCTCGACGGACAGGCCGAGCTCGCGGCGATGATCTGCGACGAGCTGAACGTGAAGGCGTTCGAGGTCCGCGGCCGCGCCGAAGGACTCGTGCGGGAGATCGTGAAGCCCGAGCTCAAGAGCCTCGGGCCTCGGCTCGGCAAGGATCTTCCGCGCGTCCGCGCCGCGCTGCAGGCCGGAACGTACACGGCCGTGGAAGACGGGATCGAGGTCGAAGGCTTCGTCCTCGGCCCGCAGGAAGTCCTCGTCTCGCACGAGGGCACGCCGGGTCACGCCGTCGGGAAGGACGCCGGCGCGGTCGTCGCGCTCGAGACGACCCTCACGCCGGATCTCGAGGCCGAGGGCCTCGCTCGGGAGCTCGTGCGGCGGGTGAACGATCTCCGCAAGGATGCCGGGTTCGAGATCGCCGATCGCATCGCGCTCCGCTACGGCGGCCCCATCGCGCCGACCGTCGAGCGCTTTGCCGAGCTCGTGAAGAGCGAGACGCTCGCGACCTCGCTTTTCCCCGGTGTCACCGGCCGCGGCCATCGCTGGAGAGGCGAGCTGAACGGCGTCCCGACCGAGCTGGAGCTGGAGCGCGCATGACCGATCGCGCCGGGCGCATCGTTGCGGTCGGCCACGTGGGATTGAACGCGCAGGATCTGGAGAGCCTCGCGACGTTCTATCGCGAGACGCTCGGCTTGCACGAGAGCGTGCACATCCCGGGGACCATTTCGATCTTCGAGGTCGGAACGACCGACCTATTCCTCATGCCGGGCCTGCGGGCGCCTGTCGAGTTCGATCTCGCGGCCGACGACGTCGTCGCATTGCACGCGAGGCTTGGCGCAGCCGGGGTCAGCTGTACCGAGCTCAAGGAGAACGAACAGAGCGGACATCGGGGATTCGAGTTGACCGATCCCGAAGGCAATGCGATCCATGTCGTGAACGCTCATCCGAGGCGCGGGAACTAGAGCAGCACGCTCCGCAGTGCCGCCGCGACGAGCCGTGGTGCGCGCCGCCCGGCGGGACCGGTGAGCGCCGTCCGCCACGTCGGGTAGGCGAGCAGGGCGTGCGCGAGGGCGATGCCCTCGGACGCGCGGACTCGCAGGACGTGGCGCCGCGCGAGACCATCGAGCGTTCGCGTGATGAGCGCGAGGCGCACGTCGTCGAGCTCCCGCAGGATCTCCGCGACGTCGCGCGGCACGCCGCCACTGGTGAGCGTCTCGAGCGTCGCGCTCTCCGCGCGGTACGTACGCTCGTGGAGCGCGACGAGCTCGTTCACGATCCCCTCGGGGCTGTCTCCGCGGGGCTGCCACCGCTCGACCCTGCGGATGATCGCGTCGGCCCGCCGCCGGAGCGTCTCGCGGACCAGCTGCTCCTTCGACGGGGCGTGCAGGTAGACCGTGCGGGGCGAGACCTTCGCGCGTTTCGCGACCTCGGTCATGCGCAGCCCGGCGTAGCCGCGCTTCGCGGACTCGCGCAAGGTCGCGGCCTCGATGGCGGCGTGGGTCCGCGCGCGCCGTCGCGCGCGTTCGCGCTGGTCATACGACCGAATATTGGCTACAGGAGGACTGTAGCGAAAACAGCCGGTCTGCACGGTATTTGGTAGCCTTGCGCTGTGACCTCCCCCCTCGCGTTCGTCTTTCCCGGGCAGGGCTCGCAGATCGTCGGCATGGGCCGGGCGGTCTACGAAGCGTCGGCCCGCGCCCGGGCCGTGTTCGACGAGGCCGACCGGATCCTCGGCTACAGGCTCAGCGAGATCTGCTTCACCGGTCCGGCCGACAAGCTGGACGACACGCGGGTCGCGCAGCCCGCGATCCTGACGACGAGCGTCGCGCTCCTGGAGGCGCTCGCCGAAAGCGACGCTCCCGGCCGGATCAGCGACGGGCACGAGCCACGCGGTGTCGCGGCGCTGCCCGACGATCTGCGCCCGTCGTTCGTCGCGGGGCACTCCCTCGGTGAGTTCAGCGCCCTGGTCGCTGCCGGCGTGCTCACGTTCTCCGACGCGCTCCGGCTCGTGACCGAGCGAGGCCGTCTTGCGGCAACGAAGGGCGCGCGCGGCGCCATGGCTGCGGTCATCGGGCTGTCGGCCGCGGATGTCGATCGCGTGATCTCGCAGACGGTGCCGCAGGGCGCCGCCGTCGTCGCGAACGACAACGGCCCGGCCCAGGTGACGATCGCCGGGGACAGCGAGTCCGTGGCGAAGGTGAGTGAGGCCCTGACCCGGAACGGCGCCCGGAAGGTCGTGCCGTTGCGTATCTCAGGCCCCTTCCACTTCCCGGCGATGGGAGCCATCGGTGGTGACCTCGCGACGTTCATGCGGACCATCACGTTCCGCGACCCGGTCGTGCCGGTCGTCGCGAATACGAGCGGCGCCCCGCACGAGAGCGGCGCGCGGATCCCGGACGCGCTCGTGCGGCACCTCTCGCAGCGCGTCGAGTGGCTCCGCTCGGTACGATTCATGGCCGAGCGCGGCGCGTCGACGTTCGTCGAGATCGGCGCCGGCCAGGTAGTAAATGGTCTGGTGAAGCGCATCGCCGACGTGAAGCTCATCAACGTGTCGGACCCGCCGTCGATCCGCGAGGCTGTGCGCGCGCTCCGAGCCCGGGTCGCCCCATGAGGCGCATCGTCGTGACCGGCGTCGGCGCGATCACCCCCATCGGCGACACCGTCGAGGCGACGTGGGACTCGATGATGCACAGCCGCGGCGGGATCGCCCGGATCAGCCGGTTCGATCCGAGCCCCTACGAATCGCAGATGGCCGGCGAGGTGAAGGACTTCGACCCGACGAAGTACATGGACCGCAAGGACGCCCGCCGGACGGACCGGTTCGCGCAGCTCGCGGTCGCCGCGGCGTCGCAGGCGCTGACGGACGGAAAGGTCGACATCGCCAAGGAGCCGGAGCGCATCGGGGTGTCGATCGCCACCGGTGTCGGCGGCCTCGAGACCCTCGTCGAGCAGGTCCTCCTGATGGAGAAGCGGGGCCCGAGCCGGTTGTCCCCGTTCCTCGTCCCGATGCTCATGGCGAACGCCGGATCGGCGCAGGTCTCCATGCAGTTCGGGCTCAAGGGGCCCAATCTCACGCACGTGTCCGCCTGCGCGTCCAGCGCGCACGCGATCGGCGAGTGCGCGGCGATCATCGAGCGTGGCCAGGCCGAGGTCATGGTCGCCGGCGGCGCCGAGGCCGCGGTCCTGCCGCTCGCGATCGGCGCGTTCTCGACGATGCACGCGATGTCGCGGCGCAACGATGACCCCGAACACGCGTCGCGGCCGTTCGACAAGGACCGCGACGGCTTCACCCTCTCCGAGGGCGGTGCCGCGGTGATCCTGGAAGAGCGCGAGCACGCCCTCGCCCGCGGCGCGCACCTCTACGGTGAGCTCGTCGGGTACGGGGCCACGGCCGACGCCTACCACATCACGTCGCCGTCGCCTGAAGGGGAGGGGAACGCCCGGTCGATGCGCATGGCGCTCGCCGGAGCGAAGCTCGAGCCGACCGCGATCGACTACATCAACGCCCACGGCACCTCGACCCAGCCGAACGATCGCGAGGAGACCGCCGCCATCAAGCACGTCTTCGGCGAGCATGCGTACAAGCTCCTCGTGTCGTCGACGAAGTCGATGACCGGACACCTGCTCGGCGCGGCCGGCGCGCTCGAGGCGATCGCCTGCCTCCTCGCGATGCGCGATGGCTGCGTTCCGCCCACGATCAATTACTCGACGCCGGATCCGGCGCTCGATCTCGACTACGTCCCGAACACGCCGCGGCGCAAGGAGATCAAGACCGCGCTCTCGAACTCGATGGGCTTCGGCGGGCACAACGCCACGCTCATCTTCAGCACGGCCTGATGGCCCGACTCGAGGGCAAGACCGCGCTCGTCACGGGCGCGGGCCGTGGGATCGGCCGCGCGACCGCGATCCGCCTGGCGAGCGACGGAGCCAAGATCGCGATCAACTTCAAGGGCAACACTGCCGCGGCCGAAGAGACGAAGCGGGCTGTCGAAGCCGCGGGATCCCAGGCCGCGCTCGTCCAGGGCGACGTCTCGCTCGACGCGGACGCCGAGCGTGTCGTGAAGGAGGCCCTCGCGTTCGGCGGCGGCAGGCTGGACATCCTCGTGAACAACGCCGGCATCACCCGCGACAACCTCTTGCTGCGCATGTCAGCCGAGGAGTGGGACGCCGTCCTCGACCTGAACCTACGCGGAGCGTTCCTCATCACGAAGGCGGCGATGCGGCCGATGATGAAGCAGCGCGGCGGGCGCATCGTGAGCGTGTCGTCGATCGCGGGCGTCATGGGCAACGCGGGGCAGGCGAACTACAGCGCCGCCAAGGCCGGACTCATCGCGTTCACCAAGACGATCGCCCGCGAGATGGCGAGCCGGAACATCACCGCGAACGCGGTCGCCCCCGGGTTCGTGCCCACGGATCTCACGAGCGTCGTGCCGAAGGACGTGCAGGAGGCGATGCTCAAGCAGATCCCGCTCGCTCGGTTCGGCACCGCCCTGGACGTCGCGAACGCGATCGCGTTCCTGGTCTCCGATGAAGCGTCGTACATCACGGGGCAGGTGCTCGTCGTGGACGGAGGCATGGTCACCTAGACTTCGCGGCCACCCGTTGAGGAGGAACTGCATGGATACCTCGCTGCTGCTTGCGATCTTGCTGGTGATCCACGTCGGCGGCGCGATCTTCGGATTCGGTCCGTCGGTCGCCTTCGCGGTGCTTGGGCCGATGTCCGGCACGTCGACCCCGCAGGGCTCGCTCGCGCTCATGGAGAGCATGGTCGCGATCGAACGGCGCTTGATCTTCCCGGTCGCGACCGTCGTCCAACCGCTCAGCGGACTCGCACTCATCTTCGTCGCCGGCTACAACAACGACTTCTTTCGGCACTACTGGCTCTGGGTCGCGCTGATCATCTACGCGGCCGCCTTCTATACCGCGATCCTCGTCCAGACCCCGCTCATCGAGAAGATGATCCGCATCGCGAAGGCCGGGCCGCCGACAACCGAGTTCATGGCCGCCGCGAAACGGACGCAGACGCTCGGGCCGCTCATCACCGTCATGCTGGCGGCCATCGTCGTGCTCATGGTCGCCAAGCCCGGGGGGTGATCCGCCGATAGCATCAGCGGTGTGACCTCACGTCGCGTCGGGCTCGTCGTATGCATCGCCGTGATCGTGTTCGTGGTCGATCGGATCACGAAGATCCTTGTCGAGTCGAGCATGCCGATCGGGTCGTCGATCGACCTCGTCGGGCAATGGGTCCGCATCAGCCACGTCACGAACACCGGCGCCGCGTTCGGCCTGCTCCCGGAGCGGACGACGCTGCTGTCCATCCTCTCGGTCGCCGCGGTGTGCGCGATCGTCTTCTACTACCGCCGGCTCGCCGCGGACTCGCGGCTCATCGCGGTGACCCTCGGGATGCAGCTCGGCGGCGCGTTCGGGAACCTCGTCGACCGGATCGGCCAGGGGTACGTGGTGGACTTCGTCGACGTCGGTATCCCTGGCGGCCTGCGATTCTGGTCGTTCAACGTCGCGGACTCCTCGATCGTCGTTGGCATCATCGCGGTCACCGTGCTGCTGTGGTGGCAGGAGCGTCAGCAGACCCGGGCCGTCGCGTGAGCGAGCGGCTGGAGCTGCGCGCGGATGAGGCCGGGATGCGTATCGATCGATTCCTCGCCGCGCGGACGCGGCTCAGCCGGAGCGCCATCCAGCGGCTCGCGCGAGACGGCCGGGTCACCGTCAACGGTACCGCCGTCGAGCCGGCGTACAAGGTCCGCGCGGGCGAAGCGCTTGTCGTCGACGTGCCCGACGCCGAGCCGGCGCTCTCGCTGCTCGGGGAGGACATTTCGGTCGAGGTGCTGTACGAGGACGAAGACGTCCTCGTCGTGAACAAGCCGGCGGGTCTCGTCGTGCATCCCGCGCACGGCCATGCGACTGGCACCCTCGTGAACGCCGTCGTGGGAAAGATCACCGCTGACACCGGACGCGCCGCCGCGCGCCCAGGCATCGTGCACCGTCTCGACAAGGACACGAGCGGCGTGATGATCGTCGCGAAGAACGACGTGGCGCAGCTCGCGCTCGCGCGGCAGCTCCAGGGGCGGCGGTTCGAGAAGGAATACCTGGCCCTCGTTTGGGGCGACCCGGGCGACCAGCCGGCGATCATTGAGGCGCCGATCACGCGCGACGCGGTCGACCGCCGGCGGATGGTCGTCCGCGCGGGCGGTCGCGACTCGACCACCCGCTTCGCCCGCATCGCGTCCTATGGCGGCGGCGCGGAGCGGCGCGCGCTGCTCCACGTCAGGCCGGTCACCGGACGCACGCACCAGATACGCGTCCACCTCGCGTACGCGCGACTCCCTATCGTTGGGGACCCGGTGTACGGACGGAAAGGCGCGGAGCGCGACGGCCTCGATCGTCAGTTCCTGCACGCCTGGCGGCTGTCGGTCAATCTGCCGCACAGCGGACCGCGGACGTTCACCGCTCCGCTCGCGCAGGATCTTCGCGAGTATCTCCGTCGCCTCGGAGCGCCGTCGGTCACCGCGGCGCCGTTCGGAGACGTGCGCTGAGCGTCGACGGCCGGGGTCTGCTCGTGATCATCTCCGCGCCCTCGGGAGCCGGGAAGGATGCGGTGCTCGAGCGGTTGTTGCCCCTCGTGCCAGACGCGGTGCTCTACGTCACGGCGACGAGCCGCAAGCCGCGCCGCGGCGAGGTCCACGGGACGCACTACTTCTTCTACGAGCCCGAGAAGTTCCGCGAGGAGATCGAGGCTGGCAACTTCCTCGAGTGGTCGATGGTCCATGGCGACTTCAAGGGTGTCCGTCGCGACGCGCTCGCCGACACGCTCGAGCAACACCGCGTCGTCGTCGTCAAGCCGGAGCCGCAAGGGATGCGGAAGATCAAGGCGCTGCTGCCGGAGGCGCTGACCATCTTCATCATGCCGCCGTCGGTGGACTCGCTCCGCCGCCGGCTCCTCGTGCGCGGCACCGAGACGCCCGAGCAGCTCGATCTTCGCCTCCGGAACGCGGAGATCGAGATGGCGGCGGCACCCGAGTACGACTACGTCGTCGTGAACGAGGATGACAAGCTCGACGACGCGGTCAAGGAGATCGCGTCGATCATCGAGAAGGAGGCGAAGCGGCCGCGGCACTACGAGCTGTGACCCGCACGGCCGAGGTCGCCGTCTTCGCCGGTCTGCGCGGACCCGCGCGCACGTTCACGTATCGCGTGCCCGACGGTCTCGAGATCCGGCTTGGTCACCTCGTTCGCGCGGGCTTCGGCGCGCGAGCGGTCCACGGCGTCGTCGTGGAGCTCGACGTCCCTTCCGACCGCGAGCTCAAGCCGCTCGACGGGCTCGTGCACCCGATCCCGCTGCTGTCGGACCGCCAGCTCGCGCTCGCGCGCTGGATGACGGCGACGTACCGCTGCGGCCTCGCCGACGCCGTCCGCGCGATGCTCCCGCCGGCCCTGGCGGCCCGCGCGCGCCGGGGC
>JALYLX010000026.1 GCA_030773995.1 Chloroflexota bacterium | reverse complement strand
CGCCGCTCGACGGCCGCCCGCCCGGCGCGGGATCGCTCACGACCACACCGAATGCCGACGCGCCCAGGCCGGGGAACACGGCGCTCATCCCCGCAGGTAACCTCGCCGGTCTCCCGGCCATCTTCTTCCCCTGCGGCTTCGGCACCGACGGACTCCCCGTCGGACTGCAGATCGTGGGGCCGCCGTTCAGCGAGGCGTTGCTCGTCGCGATCGTCTCGGCGTACCAGCGCGAGACCGGGCACCACCTGCGCCGGCCGAAGGACTGAGCTTCAGCGGAGGGACGAGGGCCGCGGGGATCAGGCCAGGGCCCCCAGGGTCTCGCGGCCGAGCAGGTCGACCACCTCGCGTTCGTGGGTGTAGGGGAACAACGCGTTCACGTGATCGACGCCGATCTTCGCGTATTCGCGCAGCCGTCTGATGGCCTCCGCCGGCGTGCCGACGATCGCGGACGGCCTGGCCGCCCGCCACTGGTCGGGCGTCAGCTTCGCCTGTCGGGCGGCGTCGGCGACGAGGGCGTCCACGTCGCGGGCGGTCGCGCCGACGACGAGGCTGAGGAACGCGCTTCGTTTGAGGGTCCGTGGATCACGCTTGCGATCGCGGCAGGCGATGTCCAGGGCCTCCTGCCGCACGCGCACCCCGTCCGGTGTCATGTCGCCGGCGGTGTGGTTCACCCAGTGCGCGTACGTCGCCGCGATGCGGAAGATGCGCGGCTTCGACCCACCGATCCAGATCGGGAGCGGCGCCTGCACCGGTTTTGGCGAGCACAGCGCGTCGGTGATGCGGTACCGCGTGCCCGCGTAGCTGGCTTTCTCAGTCGTCCACATCCGCGTGCAGATCTCGATCGTGTCAACGAGCTCGTCGACGCGGATGGCGGGCGCCGGAAATTCGTAGCCGTACGCGCGGTACTCCGCCTCTTTCCAGCCGGCGCCGATCCCGAATTCGAGCCGGCCCCCGCTCAGGTGGTCGATGCCCGCCGCGATCTTGGCGAGCAGGGCGGGACTGCGGTACGACTGGCACGTGACCATCGCGCCGATCCGGATCGTTTTGAGGTCGCGCGCGAGGGCCGCGAGCGTGGTCCAGGCCTCGAGGCAATCGGTGCGGACCGCGTCCGGGTTCAGGAAGAGGTGGTCGCTCAGCCAGAGCCGCGTGAAGCCGGCCTGCTCCCCGGCCCTGCCGATCGCCACGATGTCGTCGTAGGCGAATCCGAGCTGCGGCTCGATCTGGATCCCAAGATCCACGGCCGCAGCCTAGCCGGGATCGCTCTCGTCATCCTGCGTGAGGCGGAACATCATGTGCCGGCCTGTCACGGTGAGCGTCGCGAGCATGAAGGAAGCGAAGAACGCGATCCCGATGTTCGCGGCGGCGCCGAGGCCGAGGACGAACGCGTCGAACGCGAACACGAGCGCGAACCAGATACCCATCGCGACCAGCGTCTCCCGGATCTGGAAGGTGATCGGCTGGCGAGGCGCGCGGCGCGCCGGGCGTCGCTCCGGTGGCAGCAGCGCCTCCGCCGCCCGGCGCTCCCTGCGGTCGGCGCGCATGACGCGCGTCACGTACGCGAGGCTGGCGATCGCGAGCAGCACCTCGATCACGACGTGGCCGTACTCCGCGGTCACCAGCGAGAGTGGGATGAACAGGAATGACACCACCAGGACGATCGTCGCGATCGTGCTGGCAAGGATGGTGACCACGCGCTTCACGACCGTCGGTGCGCCTTCGGCGCTTCGGCCGCAGGCGCGGCGAGCGCCCGCTCGATGACGCCGAAATCGCGCCGCCCGATCTCGTGCAGGTTGCCCTGGAACGCAAGACGCCAGTGCGGACGAGGCCATCGCCGGGTGAAGGCGAGACGATCGACCAGCGACGCCGCGGGGACCGCGTCAGACGCCTCGCGGACGACGCCGGGCGCGATCTTGAATCGCCAGGGGTAGGGGTCCGGCCGGCCGGCCGAGACCCAGATGGGGGTGTGCGCCTCGAAGGCAGGTGACGTGATCGTCGCGGTGGCGACGAACCCCGCGACGCCGACGAGGTACCAGCACAGGCGGTCACCCGGCGCGATCTGCTCGGCCTTCGTGCGATGGCGCGCCTTCACACCCTGCACCGCGAAGGCGCGGGCGCGGGTCCGGCGGTAGTTCTCAGGCGTGGTCACGACCATCCAGCACCGCGATCCGCTCAGGCGTGATCCTCGATCCACACCGCGCCGTCGTCCGTATATTCCTTCTTCCAGATCGGGACGACGCGTTTGAGCTCGTCGATGGCCGCGCGCGCCGCGACGAACGCCGCGTCGCGGTGTGGCGCGGCGGCCGCGACGATGACCGCCACGTCGCCGACGGCGAGGTCGCCGACGCGATGGTGCAGCGCGACACGAAGCGGAGCGTGCGTGCGCTCGAGCGACGTCGCGATCTCGCGCATCTTCGCCTCGGCCATCTCGACGTACGCCTCATACTCGAGGTGGCGGACCCGCTTGCCCCGGTTCGCGTCCCGGACGGTGCCGACGAAGACCACGATGCCGCCGGCATCGGGACCACGGACCGCCTCCATCGCCGCGTCCACCGACAGCGGCGACGCGCGGACGAGAATGCGTTCAGCGCTCGTGATCGCCCCACCGGACACCGGAGGGATGAACGCGAGCTCGCTGCCGTCCGCGAGCGGCTCGTCGAGGGTCACGTACTCGCGGTCTTTCGCGATGACCATTTGCCGGATCTCTCCGACCAGCGGATGCTGCCGCGTGATTTCCGCGAGCGCGTCGCGGACCGTGGCGCCACCCGGCAGCTCGAGCAATAGCTGTCCGACGCCGGCCGCCTCGCGCGCCGACGCGAAGAGGCGCACGCGCACGTTCATCGGTCGCAATGGTACGTGCGAGAATCCGTCCGGATGGACCCCAGCGCGACCGGCCTTGCGCTCGTCATCTTCGTCCTCCTCCTTCTCGTCAACGCGTTCTTCGTCGCGGCCGAGTACGCCTACGTGCGCGTGCGGGGCACTCAGCTCCAGGAGCAGATCGAGGCCGGCAGCATCCGCGCGCGAAAGGCGATGCGCATCCTCGCGTCGCTCGATTCGTACATCTCGGCGATCCAGCTCGGCGTGACGCTCGCCGCGCTGGGACTCGGACTCGTGGGTGAGCCGGTCGTGGGCCGGATCCTCGAGCCGCTGTTCGAGCCGCTCGGCGCGGTCAGCCCGGTCCTCGTCTCGGTCGTCGCGTTCCTGGTGGCGTTCGCGATCGTGACGTACTGCACGGTGGTGATCGCGGAGCTCGCGCCGAAGTACCTGGCGCTCGAGCGCGCGCTGAGCCTGGCGCTCTGGACGGCATATCCGCTCGACCTGTTCCACTCGCTCATGCGGCCGTTCACCTACGTGATCAACCGGAGCGCCCTCGGGGTGCTCCTCCTGTTCGGCGTGCGGCCCCGGGCCGAAGCGCAGGCGCACAGCGCCGAGGAGCTGCGGATGCTCGTGGCCGCCTCGACCCGGACCGGCGTCCTCCAGGAATCCGAGCGGGTCCTGGTGGGGAATGCCCTCGATTTCGCCGAGACCCTCGTCCGTCAGGTGATGGTCCCGCGTACCGAGATCGTCGCGGTGCCTGACGACTCGACCGTCGCCGGCGTCGTCCAGCTGCTCAGGCAAAGTCCGTTCACCCGGCTGCCGGTCTACCGCGACGACATGGATCACGTCGTCGGCGTCATCCATGTGAAGGACGTCGTTGGAGCGGCGGCGGAGAAGACCGTCCGCGAGCTGATGCGCAAGCCGCTGTACCTCCCCGAGACGGCTCATCTCGATCGAGCGCTCGCGCAGTTCCGCCGAGAACGGATCCAGCTGGCGATCGTCATCGACGAGTTCGGTGGCACTGCCGGATTGGTCACGCTCGAGGACGTGATCGAGGAGCTGGTGGGTGACGTCCAGGATGAGTTCGACCGCGAGTCGCCGATGCTCCGCGAGGAGAGCGGCGCTTTCCTGATCAACGGGCTCATGCCCCTCTCTGACGTCCGCGAGCGGCTGGGCCTGGAGCTGGACGCCGAACCCTACGACACCGTTGGCGGGATGATCTTCGGCCGCCTCGGACGACTCGCGCAGGTCGGTGACACCGTCGACATCGCGGGCTACCGGTTCACGGTGACGGCCGTGGACGGGCGCCGTGTGGCGCAGGTGAAAGCGAAGAAGCTACCGGCAAAGGTCTAAGCCGTTACCCAACTGTTGGCGAGCGACGCCCCCCCGCCCGCTTTATGGCACTGGCAATGCCTTTCTTTCTGTCAGGTCGGTCGTGGGCAGCCGATGAGATCGATGAGACAGGAGGCGGACATGGAGCTCAGCTCGTTCTTCGGCAGTGACGCCGCGCTGCTCGTCGTCTCCGGCCTTGGCCTCCTGGCCACCGGCCTCGCCATCCTTCGCGACATCCCGACCCAGCAGCGGGTCGTCGAGCAGCCCGTTCGGATCCGGCGCTAGCCTCGCGTTCCCCTAGGGGAACCGGGGAAGGGTGTCGACGAGCGCTCGCACCGCCGCGCCCAGGTCGCTGAACTTCGCGCCCCAGAACCCTTCCGAGCGCGGGTCCAGCAGGATGAGCAGCCCGACGGCGAGGACCGCCACGAGAGCCGTCGTGAATCCGAAGGTGATCGCCGAGTCGCGGAACGAGATGCCGCGCCGGTCCGCCATGCCGATCACCGCGAGCGCAGCCGCGCCACGAGGTTGTCCATCCGCGCGCGGCTGATCGTGAGGAACTTCGCCAGGTTGGTGCGGTCCGCCTCCGCGATGTTCGAGCTGCCGTCGTCGCCGACCGCGCGCGCGAGCTCCTGAAGCGCATCGTTCAGCTTGCGCGTCGCGGTGATGAGCGAGTCGTCGCGGAGTGTCGGGATGGCCGGTGCGGCCCGTGGCCCGGTCTGGTCCGGGTTGAGCGCGCGCTCCACCTTGTCGCGAAGCCGGATCAGCGTGAGCTTGCCGGCGACGACCTGCTTCGCCAGCGACTTGCGGCGCCGCTTGTCCTCGATCTTCATCAGCTCGTACGCCGCGGAGAGGGTGTCGTACCGCGCGGCGACCATTTCGCGCACGTCGTCGGGCGCGGTCGCGAGCCGCAGCCGATTCTCGACGTAGCCCTTGTCTTTGCCGAGCTTGCCCGCGAGGTTCCGGATCGAGTAGCCGAGCTCGTCCGTCATCTTCTTGTAGATGATCGCCTCGTCGAGCGGCGACAGGTCCTCGCGCTGGAGGTTCTCGATGAGGGCGATCTCGAGGGCCGTCGCGTCATCGAATCGCTCGACGATCGCCGGGATCGTCTCCTTGCCGGCGAGCTTCGAGGCGCGCCAGCGGCGCTCCCCGGCGATGATCTGGAAGTCGTCGCCCGCGGGGCGGACGAGGATCGGCTGGAGCACCCCGTGCTCGCGGATCGAGGCGGCCAACTCCTGCAGCGTCTCCTCGTGGAACGTCATGCGCGGCTGCTCCGGATTGGGCACGACCTTGTCGACCGCCAGCTCCTTGATGGAATTCGGGCCCTTGGACGCGAGGAGGCTCACGATGCCGTGCTGCGCCTCGCGCTCCTGTTGGAAGATCCGGGTCCCGGCTTCGCGGAACGATTTGCCACTCTTAGTGAGCACTCGCCACCTCCTTCGCGAGATCGATGAAGGCCTTCGCCGCGTCCGACTTCGGGTCGTAGACGGTGATCGGCACGCCGGCGGTCGGCGCCTCGCCGACCTTCACCGATTGACGAATGACGGTCCGGAAGACCTGGTGATCGCCGAGGTCGCGCAGCGACTCGAGCATGTCCCGCCCGAGGATGGTGCGGCTGTCGTAGAACGTCGGGAGCATCCCGAGCACCTTCAGCTTCGGGTTCAACCGGTCCTGCACGGTCTTGATGATCTTGAGAAGGGCGGCGACCCCCTTGAGCGCGTAGTACTGCGTCTGCACCGGGATGATCACGCCGTCCGCGCTGACGAGCGCGTTGAGCGTCAAGAGGCCGAGGGTCGGCGGGCAGTCGATGAGGATGTAGTCGTACCGCTCGACGACGTCCTTGGTGAGCTTGTCGCGGAGCGCCATCTCACGACCGATCGCGCTGAAGAGCTCCAGCTCGGCAGCGGACAGCTCGATGTTCGTCGGCGCGACGTCGAGGTGCTTCGTCTTCGTGTGCAGGATGATCGACGCGATGCTCGACTCGGGCTCGATGAGCACATTCGCCATGCCTCGCTCGACGGACCCGAGGTCCACGCCGAGGCCGACGGTGAGGTTGGCTTGAGGGTCGAGGTCGATACAGAGGACCGTGTTGCCAAGCTGGGCGAGCGCGCCACCGAGATTGATGGCGCAGGTGGTCTTTCCCACGCCGCCCTTCTGGTTCGCAAGCGCAATGACTTTGCCCAAACGCCGACTCCCGTCGCTCTTCTGCCCGCGCGTGGAAGCGGCGCGCGGTATTGAGCATAGGTGCTGAGGTGCGTAACGGCCACCGCATCAGACCCACCGCATCCCCGTCCCCAACGATCCGCCAGGGCCGAACGCGCCTTGGATGTTCTCGAGGTACTCGCCCATCATCCCGGGCTCGCCTTCGAGCGCGCCTTCGTCGAGCGTCACGACCCGGTACCAGGACAGCGCGCGGGTGAGGGTCGAAAGGCGCGCACCGAGGTCGGCGGCGTCCTCGAGCGCCTGCGCGGGCAGCAGCCCCGTCCAGGCCTCCAGATAGGCGGCCCGCAGCCGCAGGATCGGCGCGTCGTCGATTTGCAGCCCCGCGCGGTGGGCCGCAGCCCGCAGGGCCACTCCAAGCGAGAGGAACGGATGGGTGAGGCTCGCGTCGCCCCAGTCGAAGATCACCATCCGCGCGCCGTCCGAGAGCACGTTCGCGTCATGGAGGTCGTCGTGCTGGACCGTCGGACCGATCCCGGCCGACGCGAGCTCGGCGCACTGTGCCTCGATCCTTGGAAGGAGCGCGCCCAGCCGCTCCCGTTGCGCCGGACCGAACGCATCCCGAGCGGCGCCGAGCACCCGTTCGTCCTCCAGCGCGACGCGCAGATCCCCGACGAGACATTCGAGTCGGCGGTCCGGCACGCCGCATGCGAGCAGCGCCTCCTCTCGGCCGAGGAACGTGCGCTGGATCGCGGCGTACCGCGGCAGAAGCGTCGCCCACGCGTCGAGCAGTGCAGGTCCGCTCACGCGGTCACGGATCTTGTGGCCTCCGTCCGCGAGCAGCATCCACGGCTCCTGCGGATGGACCGCGATCACCTCCGGCACGACCGCGTCGCCGGTGCCGGCGAGGAGCGCGGTGAGGGCGGGCTCGAACGCCTGCGATGGGCCACAGAGCTTCAGGTACACGGCACCTCGATCCGTTGGCGCGCGGAAGACCGTGGACCACGGGCGCACGTGCGGTTGTTCGATCCTGCCGACGATCCGGCGCCCGGCGTCCTCCGCCGCTTCGTGCAGCCACGCGTGCGCGTCCGCGATCGTTCGCCGATCCGTCCAGCGCGCGACGCCCACGCCGGAATCATCGCGGAATGCGCGGGTGGCCCAGCACCACGCGGCGACAGGACAGAATGTCCGGTGCACCCGCCGGGTGGCCGGGCCCGTAGCTCAGTGGTCCAGAGCGGCGGACTCATAATCTGCTGGTCCCAGGTTCGAATCCTGGCGGGCCCACCGGTCACACGCGAGGAGGACAAGGCGAGGAGAAGGATCGATGACCGTCGGGCTCGCTGACGCCGAGCGTGCGCGGGCGGTGATCGCGAGCCACATCTACCGGACGCCACTCGTCTCCAGTCACTCCCTCGGCGAGCGCATCGGTGCCCAGGCGTTCCTGAAGCTCGAGAACCTGCAGCGCACTGGCTCGTTCAAGGTCCGCGGCGCCGTCCACGCGATGGCCCGCCTGGCGTCCGAGGCCCGCGCGGCCGGCGTGGTCACGATGAGCGCCGGCAACGCGGCCCAGGCGATCGCGTACGCCGGTCGGGCCCAGGGCGTGCACGTGACCGTCGTCATGCCGGAGAGCGCGCCGAAGACGAAGATCGACGCGACGAGAGGCTACGGAGGCGAGATCCGTTTCGCTTCCGCGGTGACGCACCTCCTGCCGATGGTCCAGGAGCTCCAGGCCCAGGGCCTGCACTTCCTGCACCCGTTCGATGATGACGACGTCATCGCCGGTCACGCGACCGCGGGACTTGAGATCGTCGAGGACCTGCCTGACGCCGACCTCGTCGTCGTGCCCGTCGGCGGCGGCGGCCTCATCTCGGGCGTCGCGGTCGCCCTGAGGGCCCTCCGCCCGAGGGCGCGGATCATCGGCGTGGAGCCCGAGGGCGCGCAGGGGGTGCGGAGCGCGCTCGATGCCGGACGGGTGGTGCGCCTCGACGCGGTGAACACGGTCGCCGATGGCCTCGCCGCGCCGTTCGCCGGCGAGCGGAACCTCGAGATCATCAAGCGCGACGTCGACGACGTCGTCGTGATCTCCGACGACGCGATCCTCGATGGGCTCCGTTTCCTCGTCGCTCGCGCTCGCATCGTGCCGGAGCCTGCAGGCGCGGCGGCGGTCGGCGCACTGCTCAGCGGTGCCGTGAGACCGAAGGCCGGGGAGCGAGTCGTCGCCATCGTGTCCGGGGGCAACGTGGACCCGGACCGGCTCGCGAGCTTCCTCGCGTGACCCGCGCGACCCTCTACGCCGACGGGGGAGCCCGCGGCAATCCCGGGCCCGCGGGCTCGGGGGCGGTCCTCCTGGACGAGGACGGGCATGTGATCGCCGAACTCATGCGCTCCCTCGGGCACGCGACGAACAACGTCGCCGAGTACACCTCGCTCATCATCGGGCTCGAGGAGGCGCTGCGCCGCGGCATCGACGAGCTGGACGTGCGGATGGACTCGTTGCTCGTCGTCCAGCAGATGAAGGGGCTCTGGAAGATCAAGCACCCTGGCCTGCGGCCCCTTGCGCTGCGCGCGGGCGAGCTCCTCGCGCGGTTCCCCACGCAAACGATCGAGCACGTCCCGCGCGAGCTGAATACGCTCGCGGATGCGCTCGTGAATCGCGCGATCGACGAGGCGCCAGATGGGTGAGGAGCCCGCCCCCGATCCACTCACGACCTTCATCGGGCGCAGCCTCCGCGCGGACGTGAGCGACGTGAGCGAGGAGGTCCTCCAGGACACGACCGACGCCGAGCTCGATCGCGTCCACTTCACCCAAGACGGCGAACGGCGCACGCTGATCGTGAAGCGCGTCCCGTCGCACAGCTCGCTCGAGGTCAAGCTCCTTCCGCACCTGGCCCGGAAGACCGATCGCGTCCCGATCGTCCACGCGCGCGGCATCCCGCCCACGATGGCAGCCGGATGGCCGTGGCTGCTCATCGAGGATCTGTTCGATGCACCGGCAGCGGATGACCTCGAGGCGATCGTGCGGGCGAAGGTCGTCGTCGAGCGCTCCGTCGCGGCGGACGGCCCCGCGCTCGTCGCCCTCGGCGTGCCGCGGATCGCGCGCCGTGGCCCGCTCGCCGAGTGGCCGGAGGTCATCGTCCACGGCGCCCTCACCCCAGGCAACGCGGTCCGGGTCGCTCGCGGGGTCGTGCTGACCGAGTGGCGCCACGCGTCGCTCGGCGCCGGCCTCTTCGACGTGGTCCGGCTGGCCCGCGACGCCGGCGTTCCGGCCGGACCCCTGGCCGAGATCTATGCCGCCGGCGCGGATCGAGCGCTCACCCGGGCGGCGCTCCAGGCCGCCGAAGAGCTCCTTTGAGCGGGGCTCGCGCGTCGTACACTTTGAG
>JALYLX010000025.1 GCA_030773995.1 Chloroflexota bacterium | reverse complement strand
CGCGCGACCAGGTCGCCGCCGCCGCCGCGCGGCGCAAGACCGCCTTGCTTCGACTCGATCTCGACGATCGCGCGATCGGCGATCGTCGCGATCGCCTTGAGCAACGTGTCGTCACCGAAGACCGCGGAGGAGAACAGGACCCCGGTGAAGCCTTCCCTCAGCGCGACGGACGCCTGCTCGAGGCTGGCAAGACCGCCGGCGAGGCGGCATGGCACGCCGCTCGCGCGCGCGATCTCGGCCAGGAGTGGCAGGTTCGCGTATTCGCCTCGCTCCGCTCCGTCCAGATCCACGAGGTGGAGCTCCTCGGCGCCATCGCCGATGAATGACGCAGCGAGCTCGCGGGGCTCGACCTCGAGCGGCGCGCCCGAGCGGAAGCGCACGCGCCCGCCGCGCACGTCGATGGACGGCACGATCACCACGGGCGGCGCCGGGCCTCGGCGGATGCGCGCGGATACCGGTCCGGCGACGCACGGACCTTGCGCATGACCACGAGGTTCCGGCCAGGGAGGACGTCGGCGACGCCGAGCTGGAGGGTGGACACGATCGCGGCGATCTCGCCGCCGACGGACGCGAGCGCCTTGCGCGCAGCCGGGAGCTCCGCGTCGACCTTGCCCTTCCACACGACGGCATCGCCGCCGATCCGGAGGAACGGCAGGAGGTATTCGGCGCAGGCAGCGAGCGTCCCGACCGCCCGGGCCGTACCGACGTCGTAGGCGGATCGACGGTCGGACGCGTGCGCGAGCGTCTCGGCGCGCTCGTTGCGGATCTCGACATCGTTGAGACCGAGCAGCGCGCTCGTGTCCTCGAGGAATCGCGCCTTCTTGCCCACGGACTCGACGCAGGTGAGCGACGTGTTGGGCATCGCGATGCGCAACGCGAGACCGGGGAATCCCGCACCGCTGCCGACGTCGATGACGCGCTCGCGTCCGGTCCATACGCGCACCGCGCATGCGGTGAAGGAATCAAGGAAGTGTTTCATCGCGATGGCTTCGAGCTCAGTGATCGCCGTCAGGTTCACGATCGTATTGCGTTCGATGAGCTCGTTCGCGTACCGCTCGCACACCGCGACCTGCGCGCGCGACAGCTGCACCCCGATCCCGGCGGCGCGCAGCGCGAGCGACTGGAACTCGCGAAGGGCGACCGCGGACATGCGGGCTATCGTATGGCCCTGAACGCGGCGATCCGTGTCGTCGTCTTCGTGCTGGTCCTCGCCGTCGCGCTCGCCGCGGCTGCGGACGCCGCGAGCCGCACGGTCGCGATCCAGGGATTCGCTTTCGCACCCACGCCGCTGACGATCACCGTCGGCGACACCGTGACGTGGCAGAACCTGGTGGACGACACCACGCACACCGCGACATCCGACAGCGGCGCATTCGACACCGGTCCGATCGCGCCGGGTACGAGCAGCCGCGCGGTCCCGTTCGTGGCCGCCGGGACATACGCGTATCACTGCTCGATCCATACGACGATGCACGGCACCATCACCGTCCAAGCCGCGGCGCCCGCGCCGACGCCGTCGCCGCCACCGGCCACGCCGCGGCCGACCTCGCCGCCACCGGCGACGCTGCCGCCGACCGCGGCCCCGACGGTGCCGCCGACGCCGAACCCCACCCCATCGCCGAGCCCATCGCCGAGCCCATCGCCGAGCCCGAGCCCGACTCCGTCACCGTCCCCGACGGCCACGTCCGCACCCATGCCGATCGCCGTACCCACGGGCGTGGCCCTCGCGAGTCCGAGCCTCGGCCCGAACAGCGGTCGCGATATCGGCAACGGGCCAGGCCCACTGGTCGCGGCGGGCGGCGTCGCGCTCGCGCTTGGCCTGGCCGGACTGGCGTTCTACCTCTACCGCCGCAGATAACGATCCGGTAACGGTCACCCGTTCGTCATGTGGCAACGGCTATGCATCTCATTGCGGTTCATGAACGACTGGCTCGACGGAGTGTTCGGAACGGTCCGCTGCGCGAATTGCGGCGCCGTCTATGGCCGCGACTCGATCGCGGTCGTCGGCAACCGTGACGAGTACTGGTTCGTGCGCTGCAACTGCGAGACGTGCGGCACCCAGGGCCTCGGCGTGGTCATCGTGAAGCGTGTCGCGGAAGCCCCGCCCGCGGCGCTCCCGCCACAGCTGGAGACCATCGATGGCGAGGAGCGGATCCGCGTCGATGATGTGCTCGAGGCCCACGATCTGCTGCGCGACTACGTCGGCGATATGCACGGCCTGTTCGAAAGGGTCTCGGGCCGCTAGGTGAGACAATGGCGGTCCGATGACGACCGCCGTGAAGGGTCCAGCCGATGACATCGCCGAGATCCTTCTCGACGCCGAGGCGATCAAGCTCCGAGTCCGCGAGCTGGGCGCTCGGATCGCGAACGACTACGCCGGCCGTGATCTCGTGCTCGTCAGCATCCTCAAGGGCGCCCTTCCCTTCCTCGCCGATCTCATGCGCGAGATCCCGATCTACTGCTCGCTCGATTTTCTCGAGGTCTCGTCCTACGGCGCAGGGACGACATCGAGCGGCGTCGTGCGGATCTTGAAGGACCTGGCCAAGCCCATCGAGGACCGCGACGTGCTGGTCGTCGAGGACATCCTCGACACCGGTCACACGTTGAGCTACGTGATCGAGCATCTCCGGGGGCAACACCCGTCGTCGCTCGGCCTCTGCGCGCTGCTGGACAAGCCGGCCCGCCGGGTGGTGCCGATCCAGGTCGATTACAAGGGGTTCGAGATCCCGGACAAGTTCGTCGTGGGGTACGGCCTCGACTTCGCGGAGCGCTACCGCAACCTGCCGTTCATCGGCGTATTGAAGCCCGAGGTGTACGCGGGGCTCACATGAGGCTGGTCTGCGCCGCCGCACTCGTCGTCGCGAGCGTGCTCGCCGGCCCGGGACCGGCCTCCGCCTCCACGTTGTTGGCGCTGCCCGCGACCATCCGCGTGAACATCACCGGCCTCGGCGTTTCGTACGCGGTGATCTCGTCGACCGGAACCGTCTCGGCGATCGCCCCGGACGGGTCGCTCCTCTATCGCGGCGGCGGCAAGACGCTCGCCCGGACGAACGTCCGCAAGGTGGCGTCGCTGGGTGTCGATCTCCCGCCGCGCGCGGCCGCCGGCCCGCTGTCGCCCGCGGAGCGCGCCGATCGGGCCTCGTTGCTCCGCGAGGCTCGGCTGGCGATCGCCGACAGTGGCCCGCGCGCGATCGTCACCGTCCCGTTCCAGTTCTCGCTCCTGCAGAGCGCCGACGACGACCTCGGTGCGGTGGTCCTGGCGGGCGACAAGATCCAGGGGATCCACTTCCAGACGAGCGACGGGATCCTGACGGTGAACGGGCGGGCGTTCCGCGGCACGTTCGAGCTCTCGCCTGACGACGAAGGCGACATGATCGTCGTGAACACCGTCACCCCGCACGACTACCTCGCGTCGGTCGTCGGCTCGGAGGAGCCATCGTCCTGGGAAGCCGAGGCGCTCGCGTCGCAAGCCATCGCCGCCCGCACGTACCTCTACACCCACCTCGGCAAGCACAAGGCCTACGACCTCGAAGGGGACACCCGGGACCAGGAGTACGACGGCACGATGAACGAGGATGCGCGCACCCTCAAGGCCGTTGAGCGCACGGCCGGGCTCGTCGCGACGTATCGCGGCTCGCCGATCGACGCGCTCTATTCGGCGAACGCCGGCGGCGTCACCGAGGACTCCGAGAACGTATATGCGAACGCGCTGCCCTACCTGCGAAGCGTGCCATCACCGGGCGATGAGGTCGCGAAGGACAGCTCGTGGGGCCACACGAGCTACAAGTGGACCAAGGAGCAGAGCGCGACGCAGCTGCGCGATTACCTTCGGGCGCGGGGCCTCGATGTCGGCACGCCGACCGCGATCGAGCTCACGAGCGTCTCGTCGACCGGCCGGGTCATCGGCGCCAGGGTCAGCGGTACCGGAGGATCGCAGGTCATCGGGAAGGACCGGTCCCGCTACTACTTCGGGCTGATGAGCTCGCTGTTCACCGTGAAGGTCCTGCCGACCGGCGCGAGCGAGCGCGTCGATGTGACGAACACCATTCGCATCGCGGGGCTGGAGCTCCTGGGCGCGCACGTCGCGCAGACGAGCTTCGACGTCGTGCGCGATGGGTACGGCAACGAGCTTGGCCTGCGGGTGACCGGGTACGTATACGAGCTTCCGGCGACGTTCGTGTTCACCGGCAAGGGTTTCGGTCATGGGGTCGGGATGTCGCAGTGGGGCGCGCAGGGCATGGCCCTGAAGGGGGCCACGTACCAGCAGATCCTCGCCCACTACTACGTCGGGACGGCCATCACCTCGGTGGGAGGCGGCTGAGGCGCGGCGTCAGCGCGTTCGCGATCCCTGGTCGACGGACGTGACGTCGACGGCTCGCTCCCCGACGACGACCACCACCGGCTCGTCGCGCTCGGCGGCCTGCGTCGCGGCATCTCGCGCTCGCTCGATCAGCGCCTCGGGGTCCGCCGAGCGGTCGGAGACGGTCACCGCGCCGGCGTGCGCGCGGACGGACCGCTCGCGCCCCTCGACCAAGACAGGCGGCGCGAGCCGGAGGAGCACCCGTACCGCGACGACGCGCGCGTCCATCGGGGCGCGCATGCTGGTCAGCGCGATGACGAACGTGTCGTCGTCGACCCGGGCCGCGAGGTCGCTCGCCCGGATCGCCGTGAGCAGGCGCTGCGCCGACTGACGCAGCACCTCGTCCGCGGCGATCTGACCATCGGCGGACGGCCGAGTGAATCGCTGGAGCGCGATCCAGAGGACCCCGACCCAGCGTTCGTCGCGGGCCGCGAGTGCGAGCGCCCGCTGCAGGTGATCGTGCAGGAGCGGCGCGGTGGCAAGACCCGTGAGCGGATCAACGAGCCCAATGTCGCGCAGGCGCTTGTTCGATTCGCGAAGGGCGATCTGCGCGGTCACATCGCTGAAGATCACCGCGCGGCAGGGAGCACCGAGCCACTGGAGCGTGGCGTGCCGGAGCTCGATCCACTTGGCGGGCCGGAACTCCACCAGGCCGGTCGGCAGGTCGCCGAGCTTCGCGAGATCGGCGTCGGACCGTGATGCGGCGATCGTGGCGGCTGCGGTGTTCGCGTGGCGTAGCCGACCGGTCGCGTCGAAGATGACGACGCCGTCGCGCATGAGCTCGGCGAGCTCGATCATGGACGTGGGCCCTTCGGTCGCCACTAGGTGATCATCGCGGCGGCCGCGCGGATCGGCACCTTCACCTGGAGCATCACGGTGCCGTCGGGTCGCGTCTCGTGCGTCGAGTCACCCTTCAGCAGCTCCAGCCGTTCGCTGCGGCGCAGGCCGGAGGCCAGCTCGCCGTCGGACGGGAGGTCCTTTCCGTCACTTTGGAGGACGATCTCGAGCTGCTCGTCCTTCCAGGTCATCCCGAGCACGACGTCCTTGGCGTCACCCTTCTCGATGCGCTCGACGAGCGAATCCTGGATCAGCCGGAAGATCGCGACCTCGTCGTCGGAGGGAAGCCGGCGGTCGCGGCCGGTGCTCGAGAAATCGATTCGGATCCCATGCTTGTCCATGAGCGTCTGGATGTAGCGGCGCAGCGTCGGCACGAGGCCGAGATCGTCCAGGATCATCGGCCGCAGCTCGAAAATGAAGCCGCGCAGCTCCTGCAGCGTCTTGTTCACCATCTGACGGAGCGCGGCAAGCTCCTTCCGCGAGCGCTCCTGATCCACGCTGTACAGCCGCTCGCTGATCTCCGATTGAAGGACGACGTTCGCCATCGCCTGGGCCGGACCGTCGTGGACCTGGCGCGCGATGCGGCGGCGCTCCTCCTCCTGCGTGTCGACGACGGCTTGGAGGAGCTTGTTCTCGTCGATCACGGGCGCCGCGCCGATGGGCATCGGCGGGACGCTGAAATCGGCGAGCTGGTCACGCGCGCTGCCGACGAGCGTCTGCACCCGATCGAGGAGCTTGCGTTTTGCCTGCAGCGAGCCCATCTGACCTTCCATCGTGAGCCGGCGGCCCTGCGCGGCGGCGAACTCATCGCCCGCGCCGACCACCTCCTCGCGCTGGAAATTCGACTGGTTGCTGCGGATCTCGTCCAGCTTCTGCTTCGCCATGTCCTCGCGCGCCTTGAGGCGATTCACCTCGGTCTGGGTCGACTCGATGAGCAGGTCGAGCTCGCGCATCTCAGCGGTGATCTTCGCCTGCTCCGTCGTGAAGCTCGCGACGATGCCGATCGGGGCCTGGCCCGCCATCAGCTCACTCCGCGGCTGCGCCGGCGACTCGACCCAAACGTGCCTCCACTAGTTGCTCATCTCGGGTCCCTTGATCCAGCCCTGGCGCATCGCATACACGACGGCCTGGGTGCGATCGTTCACCGACAGCTTCCGCAGGATGCTCGACATGTGATTCTTCACCGTCTGCTCGGAGATCGCGAGCGTGTATGCGACCTCCTTGTTCGTCATGCCCTGGGCGATGTTGTCGAGGATCTGCACCTCGCGCGGCGACAGTGGCGCGAAGACATGCGAGCTGCCCGGGCCGTACACGGAGAGCTCGCGGAACTCCGCGAGCACCTTGGTCGCGACCGCCGGCTTCGCGAAGATCTTCTCATTGATGATGAACTGGCCGGCCCGCACCTTGCGGATGGAGTCGACGAGCTCCTTCGGCTCGCAGTCCTTGTGGAGGTATGCCGCCGCGCCCGCCCGGATGGCGTCAAAGAGCGTCTGCTCCTCTTCGAGCGCGGTGAGGATGACGACGGCGACGTGCGGCAGCTCGCGGCGCACTCGCTGCGTCGCTTTGATGCCGGTGAGCTGCGGCAGGTCGACCTCGATGATGAGGACGTCCGGCTCCAGCTCGATCGTCTTCGCGACCGCCTCCTCCCCGTCCGTGACGACGGCGAGGATCTCCATATCGGCTTCCTTCTCGAGGACCTGGGTGATGCCGAGCGTGGTGAGGCGGCTGGCGTCGGCGAGAACGATCCGGATGGCCTTCTCGGGCTTATCGGCCAAGCGCGTCCCCCTCTTTCTCGATGCGCAGTGGAAGTAGCAGTGTAACGGCGGTCCCTTGTCCGGGCGTCGACTGGACCTGCAGTCCCGCGCCAATGAGCTCGGCTCGCTCGCGCATCGCGAGCAATCCGACGGATCGCTGGCGGCGCGCGACCTTCACAAGATCGAATCCGACGCCATCGTCGGTGCAGTGCATGACCCACTGGTCCTTCGACCGTTGCCACACGATGCCGACCGTCGTCGCCTGCCCGTGCTTGTGGACGTTCTGCAGGGCCTCCTGCATGACCCGGTAGATCGCGAGCTCCTGCGTCGGCTCGAGGCCGGTGTCGCCCGCGTCCAGGTGGCAGTCGACGCGCAGCCCGTAGCGCGCCTGGTACTCGGTCGCATAGTTGCGGATGGCGCCCGCGAGGCCCAGCTCGGAGAGCACCGGCGGCCGAAGGTCGTAGATCATTCCGCGGACCGCGTCGAGCGAGCTGCGGAACTGACCTTTCAGGTTGTTGAGCTCGGTCTTCAGTGCCGTCCGTGCCTCGCCGGTCGCTCGATCAGCGATGCGCTCGAGGTACTCGACCTCGAACATCGCGTTCGCGAGGACCTGCGCCGGTCCGTCGTGCACGTCGCGGTACAGACGCTCTCGCTCGGCCTCGAGGCTCTCGAGGACGCGCTGGGCGACCGTGACGAGCTGCTCCTGATCATCCTCGCGCTGCGGCTCCATGCCGGTCCCGCCCAGGTATGCGGCGCTCGATTCGATGTGACTGATCGCCAGCTGGAGCTGCTTCATGCGGCGGAACGCGCGCTGCGATGTCTCGTCCGGCGAGCCTGACGCGCGCGATTGCGCCTCGGCGCGCTTTTGGTACGCGCGCTGGAACTTCTCGACCTGCAGGCGGAGCCGCCGCACGTCGCGGCGCAGCCCTTCGACGATGAGGTCGAACTGCCCGTCGAGATCGTCCTCGCGCGGCACCTTCGCCGGCGTGCGTTCGTTGATGTTCGGATGCTAGTGGCAGCGAGTGCGAGCGGACGCGACAAAGCCGTGTCGGTGGACGGAGCGCGCCGGAACCGCCCCGTAGGGGCCGGTTAGGGCACGTCGATCAGCACGAAGGTGTCGGATGACGCGCGGATCGGCCACCCCAGATCGTGTGCGCGTACGGCGATCGGATCGGTCGGCCGAACGAGGATCTGGCGGACGCCGCGTCGCGCGATGACATCGCGCCAGCCCGGATGGACGCCGATCATCGTCGTGTAGTCGTTGAGCACGTCCGGCAGGTACGGCGTGAGCCGGCCGTCGATGAACACCGGCGTCGCCGGCGCTGCCCAGATCAGATAGCCGCCCCAGTCGTACTGGTTCAACAGGCCCGGTCCTGGACGCAGCGAGGCGAGCGCGGCGCTCGGGAATCCACCGAGCTGCG
Organism: Chloroflexota bacterium; assembly: GCA_030773995.1. GTDB lineage: Bacteria > Chloroflexota > Limnocylindria > P2-11E > P2-11E > UBA4735. Next base: position 1,983 of record JALYLX010000025.1, on the reverse strand, counting down.
GCGCGTTCACCCCGCCCCATGACGCCAGCGCGAGGATCGCCGCGGCGGTCACGAGCGCGATCGCATCGACCCGCCGGCCCGGTGGCCGGGCGGCCATCGCCAGGGACCGCAGGCGGAGACCGCTGACCGACGCGAAGCCCGCCAGCGCGTCGCCACCGCGCGCGGCGAGGTACGGAGCCGCGGCGATGACGAAGAGCGGCAGCTGGCGCGTCGCGATGAGCGAGACGAACAGCACCGGCAGCAGCACGGTCGCCTCACGCGGAGCCCGCGCCCGCGCGAACAGCGCGGTGAGGAGCGTCGCGAAGAGCGCGACCGCGAAGATCGCGCCAGGAAGCGTCGTGACGTCAGGGACGCTCCACTCCTGTATCTCGCGCGGCGGGTGCAAGAGGTGAAAGCCCGGCGCGGTCCAGGTCCCGATACCGGCCGGTGTGAGCAGTGTCACGACGACCGATCCGAGCGCCGCTGCGGCGTAGATGCGGCGTCGCGCCGGCTGGGCGACCGCGCCCTCGACGGCGACGAGGACCATCAGGACGACACCGAGCGCGAAGGAGCCGTGAAGGTTCGCCCAGACCAGGATGACCGGCGGGATCCAGTACAGCGCGCGATCGCTGCCGCCGCGCGCCGCGCGCAGGAGGACGATGAGCATGGCAAAGCAGACGAAGCCGAAGAGCTCGGGGCGCTCCGTCCACACGAACCGTGAGAGCGCGATCGCGGGCAGCGCGGCGAGTACCGCGCCGAGCGGGCGCGCCGGCCGCTCGCGCAACGCGGCGTACGCGATCAGGCCCACGAGCAACGCGATCGTGATGGCCCGCAACGCGACGACACCGCGCCACTCGCCGCCGGCGTACGCGAGCGCCCACAGCGCCTGGCCGAGCCACTGGTCACTCGACGTCGGATGGCCGGCCACCGTCCACGAGAGCTGGTCCGGTCCCGCGATGAGGCCGCGGAGCACGTCGCGCCCGACCACGAGATGCCAGAACACATCGCTGTCGCCGACCCCCAGGCGGGTCGACGCTGCGCCGAACACCGCCCCAATGGCGATCGGAACGACGAGCGGGGTCCTCACGGCTTCGCCAGCAGGACGAAGTTCGGTCCCTGGGCCCGCACGGTCCAGCCGTCTTCCCGCAGCGCGACGGCGAGCGACCGTCCCGGCATGAGCAGCACCTCGCGGACGTCGTACGTGGCGAGGACATCGCGCCAGTTCGGCCGCAGCTCCACGGCGTCGCGGTAATCGCGCAGCACCGCCGGATAGAACGGGAAGAGCCGGCCGTCGACGAACACTTTGCGTTCGGGCACGCGATAGATGAGGTAGCCGCCCCAGTCGTACTCGTTCAGCAGCGTGCCGGAGCCCGTCTTCAGCGCCGCGATCGCCCCTGCGGGATACGCACGCTCGTCCGGATCGGACGGTGCCCCGATCGCGCTGGCGAGCGCGCCCACGACGAGGAGGAGCGCGAGCGCGGCGGCCGCGGGACCGGGGAGCGGGCGAAGCGGCGCGGCGCGCGGGCGCAGGCGGGCGTAGAGCCGCGCCGCGCCTGCGGCAACGAACGGGGTCGCGGCGAACACGAAGAACGCGAGCTGCCGCTGCGCCGAGAGCGCGAGCGCGTGAGGCGTCGTCGCGGACCGGACGGATTCTCGAACGCATCGCCACCCCCATCGCTGTTCGAGGCGCAGAGGATGCCGGTGCGTCATGAGCTGCGCGTCGTCGACGCGGCGATCTCGGAGATCTTCGAGGAGGTCGGGGAGACCTTTCCCGGCGCGAGCCCTGGATCCGCGATCTCGGTGTCCACGCTGACGCAGACGGCGAAGGACGTCGTCGAGGGCGCGTTCATTCCGCTGTGGGTCCGCGGCGAGATCAGCGACTTCAAGTCGCATCGCAACGGGCACTGGTACTTTTGTCTGCGAGACCGATCCTCTCAGCTGCGCTGCGTCGTGTGGAGCAGCGATCAGCGCGGCATTCCGGCGCCGCCCGACGAGGGGATGCAG
>JALYLX010000024.1 GCA_030773995.1 Chloroflexota bacterium | reverse complement strand
CGCGAAAGAGGTCTCGATCGGTCAACCCGGCGGCGAAGCACACCGAGATGAAGAACAGCGCGAGCTCCGGTCCATCCGGTGTGGTCGGCGCTTTCGCTTCCCCACGCCAGACACGGGCCCGAGCGAGATCCGTGTCGCGCGATGCGCGATAGCAATCCCGGGCATGTTCGCCGTAGAGGCCATCGAAGGCCCGCACGAGCGCATCGGGATCGGCGCCGTACTCATCGGCGAGCGCGGCGAGCCCGAAGGCATGCTCGAGGCCGAGCGACAGTCCCCAGGCGTACGCCGGATTCGTGTGCGCGAGCGCGTCGCCGATCGCGATGACGCCGAGGGCAATGGGCGCGTCATCGACCAGGAGCTCGCGCGATACGTTGCGAAGTCCGCCCATCGGCAGAACCTCGGTGATCGGCTCGCTGTTCTCCGGCGCGATCGCCTCGGTGAGCGCCGGGATCGACCGGGCGGCCGCGAAGTGCGTCTCCTCGTCGCGAAGCGCGTGGAACTCCGGTCTCCACGCTGGCGTGTTGAACGTCATGGCCCATGTGTCGTCGTCGCCGGGGAACGTGGCGAAGCCCATGAACCCGAGATCGCCGCGCGGTCCGAGCGGCGAGGGCTTCGTCGGGAGTCGAACGTCGCCGCGGTATCGGAAGTAGCGCGAGTAGTAGATGACGCCGCAGTCCGCGCTCTCTTCCCGGGGTCGCCGGCCACCGAGGGCACCGAGCCAGAGGCCGAGTCTGCTGCTGCGACCGCTCGCGTCGACGACGAGGTCGGCGTCGACCGCCTCGCCACGCTGGGTGCGCACGCCAGTGATCCGCGGCGGCGATCCGCGACCGACGAGCTCCTCGACCCGCGCGCCGAGGAGCACGCGGACGCCGGGCTGCGCATCCACCGCGCGGCGGAGCGCCCATTCGATGATCGGCCGCCGGCATCCGAGCAGCGCGATGTCGCGGTCCGCCGGCTCAGGGCCCCCTCCAGGAATGTGATCCGAGATCTGGACGTCGAGCGCGCCGGCGGTCATCAGCGCGGAGAACGCCTCAGGGATCCGTTCGCGAAGGATCTTGCGACCGAGCGAGATGAACGCGTGCGGTTGCCGGAAGTGCGGCACGCCGGGACGCTGCCAGCCGTCGAAGATCGCGCCAACGCTGTCGGGCGGCTCGCTCGTGTCGCGGTCGAGCACGGTCACCTGGTGCCCGCGCTCGCCGAACGCGATCGCGGCACCGAGGCCGGCGACACCTGTGCCGATCACCACGATGCGCACGGCCCTATGAGAGCAGACGCGAGCAAGCCGTGGCCGAACTTTCTCTTCGACCACCACCAGGAGGCGACGCGATGCTGCGTCCCGCCAGCACCGGCCTCGCGACCGCGTTCTTCCGCTTCTATCTGCTCGACACGCTGAGCGCGAAGCCCGAGCGGCCCGCATCGCTCCTCGCGCGCGTCGCCGCCGAGAAGCTGCCGTTCGCGACCGGCGCGTTCGGACGGGCACTGCAGTCGCTGCTTGAGGGCGGGCACCTCACCCCGGCGCGCGACGGGATGGTCGCGCTCACCGCGCTCGGTGCCGCGGAGCGCGTGGCCGAGCGCGAGCGCTGGTCGGCGGTCATGCCAAGCGTCATGCGGCTGCTGGGCGACGTCGCCCCGCGGCCAGCGCCGGTCATCGCCGAGGCGGTCCCGGTGTATCGCGCGAAGGTCGCCGACGCGTACGCCGAGCGGGTCCTCGTCGCGTATGTGCGCGATCGCGTCGCCGCCGCGCGCGAGGGCGGCCGGCCGTTCTGCGTCGTGCTCGTCGCGATCGGCATCGAGCACGCCAACGAAGCGACGCGGCGGGCGATGGTCCATCGCGCGATCCGCGCCTCGCTCGGCGGCGCGACGACACTGTTCGGCGGCGACGTGACCGCCTTCCGCTACGGCGAGGAAGGGATCGCCCTCGTGGCGCCGCGCCCCGGCGAGGCGCAGCTCACCACGCTGGCCCGCGCGCGCATCGACGAGCTCATCCGGTCCATGACGTCCAGCGTCCGTGCGTTCGGTGGCGCGCGCTGGCACGTGCATCCAGGCGGGGCAGCCTGGACGAGCGAGATCGGGACGACCGGTGCGCTGCTCCGTGCGGCGGAGGACGCGCTCCGCGCGGACGGCGAAGCGACGACAGCTGCGTAGTCCGACGGACTACACTCCGACGGTGCCCGCAAAGCGCCGCGCCGCTGCGCCCGTGTCACCGCTCAACTTCCGAATGCCGCGAGAGCTGCGTGCGCGACTCCGCCGTTTCGCCGAATCTCGCAGCCTCGGGGAGTCAGAGGCCCTGCGCCTGATCCTCTCCGAGTATCTGGAGGAGATCGTCACGGTCCGCGAGCTCGAGGCGGCCGAGCGATGGCAGTTCAAACAGGCGTACGCGACCTTCAAGCGCTCCCTGGCAGGCAAGGAGCGCACCGTGCCGTGGTCCGAGATCGAGCGAGTGTTTGCGGAAGCTCGGGCCAAGCGGCCCAAGCGGGGGTAGCCGTTGGCTCGCGTCACCTTTGCGGCGACCTTCGTCGCGGACCTGGCCCGGCAAACCGAGCATCTCAGGGCGGCCCAAGAGTGGTTGCGTCTCGACCACCTCGCCGAGGACATCGCCGGACTCCGTGACCGCCTCGGTCGGTTCCCGGGGCTCGGCCGCGAGCTGACGCGCGAACGAGAGCGATCACTGCGCCGAATCCCGGTCGGACGCCTCCCATACTTCGTTTGGTACCTCTGTGATCTGCGAGGCGAAGGCGTCGTCGAGGTGCAACGCATCTTCCACACGCGCCAACAGGCGCCAGTGCCGCGAGTCCCGGTCTCGCGTCTGATCTAGCCTCGGCCCGATGGCGGATCCGAGCCTTTCCGCGCAGGTCACGAAGCTCTACGACCTCATCTCCGGTTACCACGCCACGCACCTGCTGGAGATCGGGCGCGAGCTCGGCGTGTGGGAGGCGATCACGATGCAGCCGAGCATCACCTCGGACGCGCTCGCGAAAGTGCTTCGGACCGACCCGTTCTACACCGACGTGCTCGTACGCACCGCGTTCGCGTTCGAGCTCGTCGAGCGCGACGGCGCCGGCTGGCGCATGGCGCCGCACTTCGATCAGATCCTCGGCACGCCGAGCGCGACCTTCTACCTCGGCGGCGCGGCGCGGACCCACCAGATCGTCGGCGAGGACTATGCGAGCTACGCCGAGCGCTTCCGCGAGGGTATCCGGGTGCCGTACCAGGAGCACAGCAAGGAATTCATGGAGGCCGTCGCGAACGGGCTACAGGCGCTCCCACGCATCTTCACCGACTTCGTCCTCCCGAAGCTGCCGGCGCTCCAAGCGCGATTCGAGGCAGGCGCGCGGGTGCTCGACGTCGGGTGCGGGGGCGGCTGGGCCCTCGTGCAGCTCGCCGAACGCTTCCCGAAGGTGACGTGCGTCGGCGTCGACAACGAGCCGTACTCGATCGGGCTCGCGCGCGCACTCATCGCGGAGCGCAACCTGGCGGGGCGCTGCGACGCGCGGCTGATGGACGCGCAGCGGCTCGCCGAGGACGGCGCGTACGACGTGGCGACAAGCTTCCTCGTCATCCACGAGATCGATCCGAACGACAAGCCTGCGGCGTTCGCCGCGGTGGCGCGCGCGCTGAAGCCGGGCGGGCAATTCGTCATCTTTGACGAGACGTACCCGACCACCGATGCCGAGCTGCGGAAGATGCCGGCGCGGTTCGCGGCCCTCGCCCAGTGGTTCGAGCTGACGTGGGGCAACCGGTTGAACACGAGGCCGGAGCTCGCCGAGCTGTGCGCCGGCGCCGGGCTCCGGCTGGCCGACGAGACGACGTTCTCGCGCTTCTACATCGGGGTCGCCGAGAAGATCTAGCCCGCGGTGTCGTACTCCGCGCCATTGCGGAGCTGTCGACCCTGCGCGTACGCCGTGCGCCACGCGGGGCACACGAAGCCGAACGCTCGCGCGAATGCCGGCTCCGGTCGCTCGGGCATCGCGACGCCCATCTTCCGCAGGGCGAAGAACGTGTGGCACAGCGGTAGGCCGACGATGTTCGCATAGCAGCCGGCATACGACGCCACGATCGCCCCGCCCCCGCCCTGGATCGCGTACGCGCCGGCACGGTCCAGCGGCTCGCCGGTCGCGACGTACGCCCGGATCGCGTGCTCATCGGCCGGTCGCATCGTCACGGTCGAGCGCGCGCCAAATTGCAAGCTGCGGCCCGATGCGCCGATGAGCGCCACCTCGGTCCGGACAACGTGCGTGCGACCGGCGAGGCGGGACAGCATCGTGACCGCGTCCGCGGCATCAGCCGGCTTGCCGATCGGCCCACCGTCGAGGTCGATCAGCGTGTCGGCCGCGAGCGTCACGTCGCCCGGCCGCGCCACCGCCTCGGCCTTCGCCAGCGCCGGGTGCGGCGCCGCGCGCTCGTCGACGTCCGCCGACAGGACCTCGAACGGCGCGCCGAGGAGAGCGAGCAGCTCCCGCCTGCGTGGGGATCCTGACGCCAGCCGTATCATCTACCTAGGTATGGCCCGGACGAAACCTAGAGACGCTCAACCGCCGCTCCGGATCGGCCAAGCGGCCGAGATTCTCGGCGTGTCCGTCGACACGATCCGACGCTGGGCCGCCGACGGCACCATCAAGACGACGCGCACCGATGGCGGGCAGCGCCTCGTGTCGGCTGCGGAGGTTCGGCGAATGCTCGAGGCGCGCCGCAAGACCGCCCCGCAGAGGCCCATCGCCGCCCAGTCTGCCCGGAATCGCTTCCCCGGCGTGGTGACCAGGGTCGTCGCCGACCGGGTCGCGGCGACGGTCGAAGTCCAAGCCGGTCCACATCGGCTCCTGAGCCTCCTCACCGCCGAGGCGGTGCGCGAGCTTCGCCTCAAGCCTGGCGATCAGGTCATCTGCGTCGTGAAGGCGACCAATGTCATCGTGGAGGTCCCGTCGTGAGAAAGATCCTCGCCGTCGCGTGGTGCGCGGTCATGCTGGCTGCCTGCGCGACCGCGCAGCCTGTCGGGGCTCCGTCGCGAACAGATGCCTCGCCCTCCCCCTCCCCGGCTCGGCCGGATCTGCTGCTCGCGACGACAACGAGCACGCAGGACAGCGGACTCCTCGACGTCCTGATCCCCGATTTCGAGAAGAAGACCGGTTACAAGGTGAAGACGTCCGCGGTCGGCACCGGTGCGGCGCTCGCGATCGGCGCGCGCGGCGACGCGGATGTCGTGCTTGTCCACGCGCCGTCGCTGGAGCTGGACTTCATGGCCCAAGGGAACGGCGACCGTCGGCTCTTCGTCATGCACAACGACTTCATCGTCGTTGGACCGCCAGCTGATCCAGCTGGCATCAAGGGCAAAGGCGTGCTCGACGCACTACGCGCGATCGCGGCGACGCAGGCGATCTTCATTTCGCGCGGCGACAACTCCGGGACCGACGTCCTCGAGAAGTCCCTCTGGAAGCAGGTCGGCATCACGCCGGCGAAGCCGTGGTATGTCGAGGCCGCGAACGGCATGGGCCAGACGCTGCAGATCGCGTCCGAGAAGCGCGCGTACACCATCACCGACCGGTCGACCTACGTCGCGCGCAAGGCGTCCCTCGACCTCGGGATCGTGGTGGACAAGGACCCGCCGCTGCTCAACTACTACCACGTCATCACCGTGAGCCCGGCGAAGTTCCCCAAGGTCAACAGCGCCGGCGCGAACGCGTTCGCTGATTATCTCGTGCACCCCGACACCCAGAAGATCATCGCAGGCTTCGGTCTCGACAAGTTCGGCCAGCAGCTCTTCTTCCCCGACGCAGGCCAGCCCGACCCCACGGGTTAGCGAAGCGGCTGAGCCTCAGTAGATGGACCTGATCCTTCAAGGGATCGCGGGCGCGATCGCCAAGCTCGCGGCGCTCGATCCCGACGTGATCGACGCAGCGGTCGCGTCACTCGTGGTGAGCGGCGCAGCGACCGCGATCGCCATCGTCACGGGCGTCCCGCTCGGCGCGCTCATCGGTCTGACGCGCTTCCGCGGCCGGCGATTGCTGCTGTCGCTCGTGAACACCGGCATGGGCCTGCCGCCGGTCGTCGTCGGCCTCTTCGTGGTCGTGTTCCTCTGGCGGAGCGGCGCGCTCGGCGATCTGAACTGGTACTGCACGCGCCAGGGGATGGTCATCGCCCAGTACCTCCTGGCGGCACCATCGGTGATCGGACTCACTGCGATCGCGCTGCAGAGCGTGGATCCGCTCCTCCGGACGCAGCTGCTCTCGCTCGGCGCCAGTCGCTGGCAGGCCGCATGGCTGCTCCTCCGCGAGTCGCGGCTGCTCGTGCTCGGTGCCGTGATCGCCGGCTTCGGCGCCGTGATCAGCGAGGTCGGCGCGTCGCAGATGGTCGGGTGCAACGTGAAGGGTGACACCCGGATCCTGACGACGGCGATCACGCTCGAGAGCAGCAAGGGCGAGTTCGGCAGCGCGTTCGCGCTTGCGTTCATCCTGCTCGCGCTGATCTTCGGGCTCACCGCGATCACGACCTACGCGCAGCAGCGCCAGAGGCCGGCCTAGTGCTCGAGGCGCACGATCTGGTGGCGTACCGCGGCGACCGTCGGGTCGCGCACGCGGCGCACATCGACCTCGCGGAGGGCGAGCACCTCGCGCTCCTCGGCCCGAACGGCGCGGGGAAGAGCTCACTCGTTCTCGGGCTCGCGACACTCGTGCGCACCGACGGCGAGCTCCGGTACCGGGGCGCGCCGGTGCGCGACGCCGATGCGTACCGGCGCCGCATCGCCGTCGTGTTCCAGCGCCCGCTGCTCCTGGATCGCTCGGTGCGCGAGAACGCCGCGCTGGGGCTCGCGCTGCGCGGCGTCGGCAGGCGCGAGCGCGAGGCGCGCGCCGAGAACGAGCTCGCGCGGCTCGGCGTCGGTCAGCTCGCGGCTCGCTCCGCCCTCGGACTGTCCGGCGGCGAGGCGCAGCGCGTGAGCATCGCCCGCGCGCTCGCGATCGATCCTGAGATCCTGTTCCTCGACGAGCCGTTCAGCGCCCTCGACGCGCCGACGCGCGAGACGCTCATCGCCGACCTCGCCCGGGTCCTGCGCGACCGTGGCGTGACGACGGTGATGGTGACGCACGACCGCGACGAGGCGCTCTCGCTCGCGGACCGCGTCGGTGTCGTGATCAACGGCGAGCTCCGGCAGCTCGACACCGCCGAAGCGGTCTTTGGCATGCCCGGCGACCCCGAGATCGCCGCGTTCGTCGGCGTCGAGAACGTGCTCCCGGCGCGCGTCGAGCGTGCGACCAATGAGCTCACGTTCCTGCGGATCGCCGATCAGCACGTCGAGATCACCGAGCCGCCGCCCCCGGGCGACGACTTCCCGCTCCTCTGCGTGCGGCCGGACGACGTCCTCATCGCTCGTGAGCCCGCGAGCACGAGCGCGCGCAACAGCTTCACCGCGCGCATCGTCCGCATCGAGCCGATCGGCCGCCGCACCCGTCTCGTGCTCGACTGCGGGTTCCCGCTCATCGCCCATGTCACGCGCCAATCGGCACGCGAGATGGCCCTTGCCGCGGGCGATCAGGTCGTCGCATCGTTCAAGGCGACGGTGCCGCACCTACTGCCGCGCATCCGTCACTAAACTCGCGTCATGCCCGTCAGCGCTTCCTCCGCACGTGCCGCAGGGCGGTCGCTCTCCGTCGACGAGGCGCTTGCGCGCATCCTCGCGCGCGTGCGCCAACTCGGGCCGGTGGCGATGGAGCTCTTGGATGCCCTTGGGACCACGCTCGCGGAGGACATCGTCGCCGACCGCGACGTGCCGCCGTTCCGCAATTCTGCGATGGATGGGTACGCGGTCATCGGCGATGACGTCGCGGACGTCCCGGCGATCCTGCGCGTGGTCGGCGAGATCGCGGCGGGGGGCGTCCCGTCACGCCCGATCGTCCGCGGCGAGGCGATGCGGATCATGACCGGGGCGCCGATGCCGGACGGCGCCGACACCGTCGTGCGCGTCGAGGACACCGACAATCGCACCGACACGGTGACGATCACGGCAATGACGAGTCCAGGGACGTCCGTCCGCGCCGCAGGCGAGGATCTCAAGGAGGGCGAGACGATCCTCCGAAGCGGGACCGTGCTGCGAGCCGCGGAGATCGGCGTCCTGGCGACGCTCGGCCGCACATCCGTGCGCGTCGTGCCCAGGGCGCGCGTCGCGGTGCTATCGACCGGAGACGAGCTCGTCGAGCTCGGCGAGGAGCTCACGCCCGGCAAGATCCGGGACGCGAACCGCTACTCACTCGCCAGCGCCACGCGCGCGACCGGCGCGACACCGATGCCGCTCGGGATCGTGCGCGACACCGCCGACGATCTGCGCCGCGCGCTGCGCGACGCCGCCGAGCGCGCGGACCTCATCGTCACGAGCGGCGGCGTGTCGGTCGGCGACCACGACCACGTGAAGCCGGTCGTCGATGAGCTCGGCTCGATGGACTTCTGGTCCATCGCCATTCGACCCGGCCGGCCGCTCGCGTTCGGCGAGATCGACGGCACGCTCATCTTCGGCCTCCCCGGGAATCCGGTGTCGGCGCTGCTCGGCTTCGAGCTGTTCGTGCGCCCGGCGCTCCTCAAGATGGCCGGACGGCAGCTCCTCGACCGCCCGCGCATGACGGCGACGCTCGACGACACGCTCGATACCCCCGCGGGACTCCGCTTCTTCGCGCGCGGGATCTACGACTCGGCAAGCGGCACGGTGCGGACGACGGGCCCGCAGGGATCGGGCATCCTGCGCTCCATGGCGCTCGCGAACTGCTTCATCGATGTTCCCGATACCGTGCAGCACGTAGACCGCGGGGCCACGGTGACCGTCATCCGCACCGATCTCCCGGAGGACCATTGATGAAGAAGCTCACCCATCTCGACGACAAGGGCGCCGCGCGGATGGTGGATGTCGGCAACAAGCCGGACACCGACCGGCGCGCGGTCGCGCGCGGCCTGTTGCAGGTGTCGCCGGAGACGCTCGCGCTCGTCCGTGACGGCAAGACGAAGAAGGGCGACGTCATCGCGGCCGCGCGCATCGCGGGGATCATGGCCGCGAAGAAAACGAGCGAGCTCATCCCACTCACGCATCCGCTCCCGCTCACCCACCTCGCGGTCGACGTGGAGCTCACCGCTGACGGCCTGGCGATCCAAGCGATCGCGGCGACAACCGGCCCGACCGGCGTGGAGATGGAGGCGCTCACCGCGGTCGCGGTCGCGGGTCTCACCCTCTACGACATGCTGAAGAGCGTCGAGCGCGGCGCGCGGCTCACCGATATCCGCCTCGTCGAGAAGAGCGGCGGCAAGACCGGGACGTACACGGCCGAATGACGGTCCTCAAGGCGGCTGTCGTCACGATCAGCACCAAGGGCGCCGTCGGCAAGCGCATCGACGAGAGCGGGCCTGCGATCCGCGCGGCCCTCGAGGCCGCGGGGATCACGGTCGTCCACACGAAGCTCGTCGCGGACGGCGTCACGCCGGTCGGGAACGCGATCCGCGAAGCGACGCAGAAGGCGAACGTGGTCATCACGTCCGGCGGCACGGGCCTCTCGCCGAACGATATGACCCCCGAGGCGACCCGGCGGGTGATCGATCGCGAGGCTCCTGGGATCGCTGAGGCGCTGCGCGCGCACTCGCTCCTGAAGACGCCGCACGGGATGCTGTCGCGCGGCGTGGCGGGAACGCTCGGCCCGTCGCTCGTCGTGAACCTGCCCGGATCGCCGAAGGCCGCGCTCGAGTCGCTCGAGGTCCTCATCCCGGTGCTGGCGCACGCGGTCGAGCTGCTCGCGGGCGAGTCGGGAGAAGGCGGACACCGCAACCCGGCATGAAGCTCGCGTACGGCACGGGCGTCAAAGAAGCGATCGACGGGCGGCGTGGGATCGTCGCGCTCGAGTCGACGGTCATTGCCCACGGCTTGCCCCGCCCGCGGAACCTCGAGACCGCCCGGCTGCTCGAGCAGGAGGTCCGCGAGGCGGGTGCGACCCCCGCGACGATCTGCCTCGCCGACGGGATGCTCGTCATCGGCGCCGGCGACGCGCTCCTCGCCCGGCTCGCGAACGAGGACGGTGTCGCGAAGATCTCGACCCGTGACCTCGCGCCGTTCCTCGCGCGCGTGCCGGCCGGTCTCGGTGCCACGACCGTGGCCGCGACCGCGGAGATCGCCGGCCGCGCGGGCATCAAGGTCTTCGCGACCGGAGGCATCGGTGGCGTCCACCGCGGCGCGGAGCGGACGATGGACGTCTCGGCGGACCTTCGGGCGCTGGCGAGCCACCCGGTCGTTGTCGTGTGCGCGGGCGCGAAGCTCGTGCTCGATCTTGCGAAGACGCTCGAGCAGCTCGAGACCCTCGGCGTCCCGGTCATCGGCTATCAGACGGACGAGCTCCCTGCGTTCTACGTGCGGTCGAGCGGTCTGCCGGTGCCGCATCGCGTGGACGACGCAGTCGCAGCGGCGCGGATCGCCCGGCTGCAGCTCGATCGCGGCGCCGGGATGGTCGTGTGCGTGCCGATCCCTGAAGGGAATGCGCTGCCGCGCGCGGAGATGGAACGCGAGATCGACGTCGCGCTCGCCGCGGCGGACAGAGCGGGCGTGTACGGCAGCGACGTGACGCCATTCCTGCTCGCGCACCTCGGCGAAGCGTCCTCCGGTCGCACGCTGGAGGCGAACGTCGCGCTCCTTCGGAACAACGCGCGGGTGGCCGCCGAGATCGCGATCGCACTCTCGGGCATGTGAAAAGCACATGCCGTCGGGCCGGGGTATGGTCCGGCGATGCTCGGGGCGCTCACGGTCCCGCCGGCGGAGGACGAGGTCGCTCGTGCGGCAGCACGCGTCTCGGACGGCGCGCTCAGCGACGCGACCGTGGCCCGCTGGCCCCGCGCGCACGACCACCACGCGTACCTGCTGACCGCGCGCGATGGCTGCGAGTACCTCTTCAAGGCGGCCCGCACGCGCCACCCCGGCCGGATGCGCCGCTACGTGCATGTCGCGGCGATGCTCAAGGAACGCGACGTCCCGCATCCCGCGCTGCGCTGGTACGACATGGACAAGGACACCCTTGACGTCCCGTATCTCATCCAGGACTTCCTCCGCGGTCAGGACCTTGGGTCCGTGGGCACGGCGCTGTCGTTCACGGACCAGCACCACGTCGGAACGAAGCTCGCGACGGCGTTCCGTGCGCTGCACCAGATCGACTACGTGGACACCCCGACGTCCTGGGCGACCGAGTTCGACGATCGCTTCCGCACGCGCGTCGCGGAGTGCGTCGTCCTCGACGCGGTCGACAAGGCCGCCGTGGAACGGATCGTCCGGTACTACGAGGCCCGCCGCGGCGCCCTCGACGACGTTCCGCGGCGCCTGAGCCACGACGACCCGTCGGCCGAGAACATCATCGTCGAGCGGCGCGGCGACGGCTGGCAGTTCGTGGCGCTTGTCGACTTCGAGCGCGCGCGCGGCCGCGACCCGCTCCTGGATCTGGCGAGGCTCCGCGCGACAACGTTCGCCACGTGGCCGGGGATGGCCGCGCCATTCAATACGGCCTACGGGACGCTCGAGCCCTACGGGCCCGACCTGCGCGCACGCGATGAGCTCTACGACCTGTACGTCCCGCTCGCCGCGATCGCGCACTTCCGCGAGAACGAGCGCCCGGACCGCGAGGAAGTGGCCCGCCAGCAGCTCCGGGAGTGGATCGCGCGGAGCTAGCCGCTCGGCGTCGCGGACACCCGAGCGTGATCCTCCGGCGTGTCGATGTCGTCCAAGGAGCCGAGCGTCGGATCGATGTCGAGATCGACGACGTCGGTGCGACCCGCAAGCACCTCACGCGCCCCGACGTCGCCGTGCAGGTCGCGCAGCGCCGCCCAGACGTCGCGGTGCAGCAGTGTCGGCGGCGTGCGCCGGCCGCGCCACACAGACGTGACGGCGGCTGCGCCGGTCTCGCGTTGCCTCGCCAGGAGCGCCTCGAGGAGCGCCGCCCGGACGCCAGGCATGTCGGCGAGCAGGACGATCGCTGCGTCCGCGCTCGACGCGGCGGTGAGTCCCGCCTGCAGCGAGCTCGCCTGCCCGCTGGCGTAGGCGACGTTCCGGACTACGACCGACCGCCCGAGCCGCACCGACGCAAGAAGCGCGTCCGCGCCGGCTCCCACGACGAGGACGATGGGATCGAGGGACGACGCAGCCGCAGCATCGATGACGTGTTGCACGAGCGGACGACCGTCGAGCGACGCGAGCAGCTTTGCCCCGCCGAATCGGCGGGACTCCCCGGCCGCGAGGATGATGCCCGCGACAGAGCTCGCGGGCGCGCTCACCGTCCGACGGCGAGCGAGAGGTCCGAGAGGCTCCGTCCGCTGCGGCCGGATCGCTCGGCGACGACCTCGGCAAGGATCGCGAGCGCGGTCTCCTCGGCGGTCTGCGCGCCGATGTCCAGCCCGACCGGCGCATGGATCCGGTGGAGATCGGCATCGCTGAAGCCCTGCCCGCGGAGCCACTCGAATCGTTCCTCGTTCGTGCGGCGGCTGCCGATCGCGCCCACGTACCCGGCGGGGGTCCGCAATGCGGCCACGAGGCCGGGCCGATCGAACTTCGGGTCGTGCGCGAGGAGCACGATCGATGCGCTCGCGCGCGGAGCGATGCGGGCGATCGCCTCGCCGGGCCAGTCGCGCACGATCTCGTCCGCGTCGGGGAAGCGATCCGTGTTGGCGAGCGCTGCGCGCGGATCGGCGACCACCACACGGAAGCCCAGCGTCTTCGCGAGGCGCGCGAGCGCTTGGCCGACGTGCGTGGCGCCGACGATCAGCAGGAGCCGCGGCGCGGCGATCGCCTCCAGAAAGAACGTTGCATCCCGGCCATCGGCGAGCGGCGACGGCACCAGCCGAGGCACACCCGCGACCGAAGCAGCCACCGCCGGCAGCTCCAGGGGGCGGAGCTCGTCGGGCCAGCCCGACGCTCGATCGTCGCGGAGGATCGCCACGGTCCCGACGCGATCGGCCGGATCGATCGCGCGGATGAGGACGACGGGCCGATCGTTCCGGATGGCATCGAGTGCCGCAACGTGGAACGCGCCGACCGGCTCGACGAGGACGTCGATCGCGCCACCGCAGGAGAGTCCCACCGTGAACGCCACCTCGTCGCTGATGCCGTAGCCGATCACGCGAGCCCGGCCGTCGTCGAGCACGGCCATCGCCTCTTCGTACACGGCGGCTTCGACGCAGCCGTTGCTGACCGATCCGGCGATACGAGCGCCGGCGCACGCGATGAGCGTCGCTCCCGCAGGACGAGGCGCCGAGCCGATCACACGCACCACGGTCGCGATCGCGACGCGCTCGCCTGCCGCGAGCCACGTGGCGAGCTCGGCCGCGACCTCGTTCATCGCGCCGCCGCGAGCGCCCCGACCGGGTCCACCAGGAATCGCCGGCGGCAGCCCTCCGTGCAGAAGTAATACCTGGTGCCGTCGTGGGTGGCGTTGATGGCGTCCGCGGTGATCGCAACGGTCATGCCGCAGATCGGGTCGATCGCCTCCTGCGGTGCGGCGACAGCCCGCTGCGCGCTCACGGCACGGGTCGACAGGATCTCGCTGAGGATGGTGAGCGCGATCTCCTCGTCGGACCGCGCGCCGAGGTCGAGGCCCGCCGGATAGTGGAGGCGCCGCATGTCCTCCGGCGACGCACCGGACTCGGCGAGCATGTCCTCGATGATCTGGCCGCGCGTGCGGCTCGAGACCAGACCCACGTAGCGTGCCGAGGTGGCGAGCGCGGCTTCGACCGCGACCTCGTCGTGATCGCCGCGCGTGGCGACGACGATGGCGCTCCGCGGATCGACACCGGCCAAGCGCACGTCGGCCGTGATCGCATCAGCCGTCGGGAACTCCTCACGCGTCACGCCCGCGTCGGCGACCACGACGTGACGGCCGAGCGCCGAGCCGAGGGCCGCGAGCGCGTGCGCGATCGGCGTGCGCCCAACGATCACGAGCTGCTCGCGCGGCAGGACCGGTTCGATGTGGATCTCCAGTGCTCCTCCGCTGTGGCAGGTCATCGGAAAGTGTCGCACGCCCTCACGCGGCGGCGACGGGCGGCTGGAGATCTGTACGAGGCGCGGCTCTCCGTCGGCGAGCGCACCGAGCGCCTCGCGGATCACGACCGGCGCGGAGCAGCTGCCGCCGATCCATCCGACCAGATGGCCGTCGGCGGTCACGATGGCCTTCGCGCCAGGCTTCGCCGACGTCGGCCGCTCGGCGTGGACGACCGTCGCAGCGGCGAAGGGCTCCCGCCGCGCAAGGAGCTCCGCGGCCAGCGTGTAGAAGCGGTCGCGCGGATCGCTCATCCGACCGGCCGGAGCTCAGCGCGGCGGGTCGGTCGACCGCGCCCGATGTCCTCGAGGAGCGCACCGACGTGGAGCAGCCCGTCGAGGGTGTTCGACGCGAGATGGTCGTCGACGAACCGCACGATCGCCTGGGCCCCGGCGGCCGCGGGGGCGTAGTCACGCGTGCCTGACAACGGGTTGAGCCAGATGAGCCGGTACGACGCTCGCTGCAGCCGGGCCATCTCCGCCGCGAGGCGGTCCGGATCGCCGCGTTCCCAACCATCGGACAGGAGCAGCACGATCGCGCCGCGGCCGAGGACCCGCCGCGACCATCGACGATTGAACTCCCCAACGGCCTCGCCGATGCGCGTGCCACCGGACCAGTCGGCGACGGCCCGCGACACGCGCGCGATGGCCGCATCGGGGCGGCGTTCACGCAGCTGACGCGTCACTCGCGTGAGGCGCGTGCCGAAGGTGAAGACCTCCACCCGGCCCCAGCCACGGGTGAGCCCGTGGGCGAGATGGAGGAAGAGCCGGGTGTATGCCTCCATCGAGCCGGAGATGTCGCAGAGGATGACGAGCGGGCGCCGCT
>JALYLX010000023.1 GCA_030773995.1 Chloroflexota bacterium | reverse complement strand
AGCTTCAGTCCGACCCTGCCGCGGCGCTCCGCGGCTTCAACCTCACCCCCGACGAGGTCGCGGCGATCCGCAGCGCTGACTCGAGCAAGCTCATGTCGCTCGGTGTCGACCAGCGGATGAGCAAGGCGTTCAGCGTCAGCGGCATGCTCGGCGCGACGCGTGCGACGACCTCAGATCTCGGCGCGGGCGGCAACTCGCTCGTCGCTGACGCGACGGTCGGTACCCACGAAGGCATGGCCGACCCGACGATCAGCGGGACTCGCGCCATTCACGATGACGCCCCGGCGGACCTCCGCACGGCGACGACCATCGGCGACCTCTCCGGCGTCCGCTCGATCCACGACGTCGCGCCCTTCGGCACCCCGGGCACCTCGGCGGTCGAGGACCCGAACTCACCGGAGTTCGGCGCCGCTCAGAGCACCGGCGACCTCTCCGGCGTCCGTGCGGTCCACGACGTGGCTCCGTTCGGCACCCCGGGCACCTCGGCGATCGAGGACCCGAACGCACCCGAGTTCCGTGCGGCGGCCAGCACCGGCGACCTCTCCGGCGTCCGTGCGGTCAACGACGTCGCGCCTTTCGGCACCCCGGGCACCTCGGCGGTCGAGGACCCGAACGCGCCGGAGTTCGGCGCAGCTCGGAGCACCGGCGACCTCTCTGCGCCGCGTCCGGTGCACGACAGCGAGCCCTTCGCCGGCAACGCGGCGATCAACGACAACCTCGCGGCGGCAGGCGCCGGCCGCGGCAGCTCACTCGCCGGCGACATGCCCGACACCCGTGCGGTCAACGACAGCGAGCCCTTCGCCGGCAACGCGGCGATCAGCGACAACCTCGCGGCGGCGGACGCCGGCCGCGGCGGATCGCTCGCCGGCGAGATGTCCGGCACCGGATCCTCGGCGGCCGAGGACCCGTACTCCGGAAGCTACCAAGGTGTCTCTCCGGACTTCCAGGCGAATGACGGCGGAACCCTCGCCAGCCGCATGGCTGACGCAGGAACCGCAGACGCGGCCCGCGCGATCCACGACGTCGCTCCGTTCGAAGGCGACGCCAGCGCGGTCACACCGAGCGGCCCTGAGTTCGCCGGCGGCGACACTCATTTCGAGCCGGGCCCCGACAGCTCGCACACGAGCGAGTCCCTGGGCAGCACCGGCCCCGACAGCGGCGACGAGCACAGCTGGGGCTAACCCCAGGCCACGATGCAGCGTTCCCTCAACGTCCGCGGAGCGGCCCCGAAAGGGGCCGCTTTCCGCGCGTCTAGTACCGGATCTCGCTTTGGAGGAGCGCGCGGTCCTTCAGCTGCAGGTGGCGCCGGCCGATCTTGATCGCGCCGCGCTTCTCGAGATCCGCGAGCACCCGGTTCACCGAGACGCGCGTCGAGCCAACGAAGCCGGCGAGATCTTCCTGAGTGAGGTCGACCTGGTCGATGCCTGCCGCGTCCGCGAGATCGATCAGGCACTTCGCCACCCGTCCCGGCAGATCGAGGAACACCAGATCTTCCACATGCCCGGTGCTGCGGCGCACCGTCTTCACCAGGAGCGCCAGCATCCGCCGCATCGCGTCGGGGTTGCGCTCGAGGGTCGAGATGAACTCCTCGCGGGCGAGTGCCAGCGTGTGGGTCTCGGTGAGCGCGGTGACCGAAGCCGATCGCGGGCCCTCGTCGAAGAGCGCGAGCTCGCCGAACACGTCGCCGCCGCGCTGGAGCGCCACGACGACCTCGCGCCCCTGCTCGTCCGGCACCGAGACCTTCACGGTGCCCGACGTGATGAGGAAGACCTGGCCGGCTGGATCGTCGCGGTGGAAGATGACCTCGTCGCGGGCGAATTGCCGCGGCCGCATCTTCGCAGCGAGTGCGGCCCGGTCTTGCGGACCCAGACAGTCAAAGAGCGGGCTCTCCGAGAGGAAGTCGGCGACCGCCGCGATATCCACGTCCGCTGAATAGTGCTGCTAGCCGTCAAGCGGTCGGCACGGTGATCGTGAACGTCGAGCCGCGTCCAGGCTCGGAGTCGAGCGTGATGTCGCCGCCCATGAGCCGCACGAGCCGCCGGGCGAGGGAAAGGCCGAGACCGGTCCCTTGCTGCGTGCGGGCGTAGCCGCTCTCGATCCGGGTGAAATCGTCGAAGACCCGGGCCTGATCCGGCGCGGCGATACCGACCCCGGAATCGCGGATCGTGATCTCGATCGACACGCCCTGACGCTGCACCGCCGTCGTGACCGTCCCGCCGTCCGGCGTGTATTTCACCGCGTTGCTCAGAACGTTGAGCAGGATCTGGCGAAGACGGCCCTGATCGAGTCGCACGGTCCCGACCTCGTCGATCTCCAGCTCGAGCTTCTGTCCCTTCTGTTGGGCCAGCGGTGCAACGACACGGTGCACGGCCTCGACCGCCTCGCGGAGGTCGAATTCCATGGGTTGCAGCTCCATCTTGCCCGCCTCGACCTTCGACAGATCGAGCACGTCGTTCACGAGCGCGAGGAGGTGCTCCCCGGATCCGCGGATGTCCGTCAGGTACTCACGTTGCTTCTCAGTGAGCGTGCCGCCGATGCCCGTGAGGAGCACGTCGGAAAAGCCGTTGATCGAGTTGAGCGGCGTCCGCAGCTCGTGGCTCATGCTCGACAGGAACGCGCTCTTGTGCAGGCTCGCGGCCTCGATCCGATCGTTCGCCGCGGCCAGGGCCTGGCGTTGGCGGATCTGCGCGCTCGCCGCCTGCGCGACGAGGACGGCCCCGACGAGCAGAAGCGCGACGAGCACGTACCGCGCGGCGGCGAGCTGGCCGAGGACCGCATCGATCTCGCGGTCGACTGCGGTCGTGTCGCGGAGGACGAGGATCTGCCAGTCGGACCCGGACACATCGGACCCGGACATACGAGCGCTCGCGATGAGGCGCGTTCCGCCGCTCAGGGGGTCGATCGCGTCGAGGCGCACGATCGGCCGGGCCACGACGAGCTGGACGAAGGGATCGCCGCTCAGGTCGCGCAGGGGGAACTCAGTCGGGCCGCCCGCTCGGCCGAGGAGCTGTCGTCGCCCGTTGAGGAGATACGCGTCGTCTCCGCTGGCCAAGAACGGCGCGGCGAATTCGGCGAACGTCCGGGCGAGGTCGACCTCGGCCAGGATCTCCGCCGACGACAAGTCGACATGGAACCTCGGGTCGGCCGCCACGCCGGTCGCCAGTACATCCGCGGAGAGGACGACTCTGGAAGGCGCGTCCACGCTGCCTGGATACGCGTCGCTGAATCCAAGCCCCTCCCCCCGGGACAGAAGCTCCGGGATCGTGCCGGCACCGACTGTCGGATCGGAGAGTCGTCGTCCGATCAGGCTTGTGCCGCCGGGCGAGGCCGCGACGATCGTCGCCCCGTCGATCGTGCCGGCCCGACCACGCACCCCGATGTAGACGCGGAGGAGGTTGTGGAGGTACAGCCGTTGCACCGAATCGGCGACCGCCTGCAACGTCGCGACGTCTCCCCGCTGGACCGCCAGTCCGATCGGACTGGCATCGGGCGTGGGCTCGACCGCCAGCGCCGCGAGCACGTCCCCGATCAATACAGTTCGGTCGTGGAAATTGCTCGAGACCACCTCCGCTGCGTGCGCGGCGCTCTCGACCTGGGCCGCTGCCAGTCGGGCGCGCGTGTCGTTCTCCGATGTTTGCCCGAGGACGAGCACCGGCATCGCGATGAGCAGGGCGACGGCCGCGACGAGGAGCCAGGGGCGGCCGAGGAGCGCGTCGCTCCAGGCCCGCCCGCCCCTCCCCACGGCCCGGATGGCCATTGGCGGCAGTGTGCGTCCGTTGGCGGTGCTACGCACGTGCGACGGCGATGTTGCCCCCAGCAAGAACGCGAACGGGAGCGACGAATGCCTTCGCCAGCGGGACAGCAGCTAGGAGATCCGTGACGAGGGCGCGTACGCGAAGCGGCCTAGCGCCCTCCGGCCAGCTCCAGGAACCGGGGCTTCACCTCGCTCATCGTCCGCTCGATCGTCTCGCGGTCGTATGGCGGTGACATCCCGAAGAGGAAGCCCTTCACCCCGACCTTGTGGTACTCGAGGAGTCGCTTCGCGATGTCCTCAGGCTTTCCGAGCACCGCCGGACGATTCGGTGCCTCGACCTTGTTCCGCGCGGCGACCTCGCGCATCCGCTTGTCGACCGTGTTGAGGTCGTCGCGAACGAGGATCCCACCGCCCGCGGTCGGCGCGATCTCGTTGTAGTCGCGGCCCACCTCCGCGCAATGCTTCTTCAAAACGTCGAGCTTGTGCTTGATCATGTCCGGCGTCCCGAAGCCATGCCACCAGTCGGCGTACCGCGCCGTGATCTTCAGCGTCACCTGCTCGCCGCCGCCGCCGATCAGGATCGGCAGTCGTTTCTGGATCGGGCGGGTGCCGAGCGTCGCGTTCTCGAGCTGGTAGTACTTGCCGTGGAACGTGACCTTTCCCGCATCGAGCAGGCCACGGATGATCCGCGTCGCTTCGCGCAGCTTCGCGAGCCGGATCGCGGGCGTATCGAAGTCGATCCCGTACATCTTGTGCTCGTGCTCGTTCCACGCGGCGCCGATGCCCAGGACGGCACGACCGTTCGTGATGTTGTCGAGCGTCGCCGCCATGTTCGCGAGCACCGCGGGGTGGCGGTACGTGTTGCCGGTGACGAGCATCCCGATCTTCGGCTTCGTGGTGATCGCGCCGAAGGCGGCGAGCACCTGCCACCCCTCGAGGTTCGGCCCGGTCACGTCCCCCATGAGCGGTACGAAGTGGTCCCACGTCATGAGGACCTCCCATCCGCACTGTTCCGCGAGCAGCGCGGCATCGCGCATCTCGTCCCACGTCGTGTACTGCGGGTGGAGCTGCAGGCCGAAGAAGGTCATCGTTCGCCTCCGAGCGTATAGTCCGAGCTCCGATGGCGCTCACCCAGGACCGCACCGACGTCGCCAAGATCCTCGCGGACACGAAGAAGCACGTCCTCGTGAACTGGTCCGCGCAGGGAAATATTTCACCGCTCGTGATCACCGGCGCCGACGGCGTGTGGCTGCACTCGGGCGACCGCCGGATCCTCGACTTCAGCTCCGAGCTCGTGAACTCCAACCTCGGTCACGGCCATCCGCGCGTCGTGCGCGCGATCCAGGAGCAGGCCGTGACCCTCAACTACGTGACGCCGGCGTTCACCACCGAGGCGCAGGCGACGCTCGCGCGCAAGCTGGCGGACGTCGCGCCGGGCGACCTGGTGAAAACGATCTTCACCACCGGCGGCACCGAGGCGAACGAGAATGCGATCAAGCTCGCCCGCCTGTACACCGGCCGCCACAAGATCCTCACCCAATGGCGGAGCTTCCACGGCCAGACCCAAGGTGCGATGACCCTGGGTGGCGACAACCGCCGCTGGGCGAACGAGCCGGGCATCACCGGCGTCGTGCACTTTTTGAATCCGGATCCGTACCGCTCGGTCTTCGGCGACGACGCGCAGAAGGCGCTCGCGCATGTCGAGGAGGTCATCTGGTACGAGGGGCCGCAGTACATCGCCGCGATCCTGGTCGAGCCGATCGTCGGCACGTCGGGCCTGCTCGTCCCACCTGACGGATTCCTGCAGGGCCTGCGGACGCTGTGCGACAAATACGGCATCGTCCTCGTCTTCGACGAGGTGATGACCGGCTTCGGGCGCACCGGGAAGTGGTTCGCCTCGGAGCACTGGAACGTCGTGCCCGACATCATGACCTTCGCGAAGGGCGTGAATTCCGGCTACGTGCCGCTCGGCGGCGCGATCGTCGACGAGAAGATCGCTAAGCACTTCGACGACAACGTCTACTGGGGTGGCCTCACGTACAGCGGGCATGCGCTCGCCTGCGCCGCGGGCATCGCGACGCTCGAGGCGTACGAAGGCGAGGACCTCATCGGCAACTCGGCGCGGATGGGCGAGCGCCTCGGCCGTGAGCTGAACACGCTCGCCTCGAAGCACCCGTCCATCGGCGACGTCCGCGGCCGCGGCCTCTTCTGGGGCATCGAGCTCGTGAAGGATCGCGGCACGAAGGAGATGCTCGAGCAGTGGAATGGTCCGTCGAGCGCGCTCGCCAACGCGCTCAGGGGTGAGCTGATGAAGCGGAATGTCTACGTGTTCTGCCGCTGGAACATGCTGTTCGTCGCGCCACCGCTCATCGTCGATGAGGACGAGCTGCGCGTCGGCGTGACGGCGATCGACGAGGCGCTCGAGCTCGCGGACCGCTACGCCGCGACCGGGAAGCTCGCATAGTCGCGACCCCGCGGCCGCACTGGGGCATCAACCTCCCGGCCCAGCACACCACCTGGGCGGAGCTACGCGACACCGTCGCGCTCGTCGACCGGCTCGGCTTCGACTCCGTGTGGACCTGGGATCACTTCGTCCCCCTGGACGGCGACCCGCGCGGGCCGATGTTCGAAGCATGGGAGCTCCTGGCGGCGTGGGGTGCGCTCACGACGCGGGTTAGGCTCGGCACGCTCGTCACCGGGAACACCTACCGCCATCCACCGGTGCTCGCGAAGATGGTCGCGACGCTCGACCACATCACAAGTGGCCGGGCGATGCTCGGCCTCGGCGCGGCCTGGCACGAGGGCGAGCACGCGATGTACGGGTTGCGCTTTCCGACCACGGGCGGGCGTCTCGCACGGATGGATGAGGCGGCCCGCGTGCTGCGGCTGCTGCTCGACGAGCCCGTGGCCAGCTTCACCGGCAAGCACTACGTCCTGACGGACGCGGTCGCCGAGCCGAAGCCGGTCCAGAAGCGGCTGCCCATCCTCATCGGCGGCGGTGGGGAGCAGAAGACGCTTCGGACGGTCGCGAGATACGCCGACTACTGGCATGGGCACGGGACGCCCGAGGTCATCAGGCACAAGCTCGACGTCCTCGCCCGTCACTGCGCCGACATCGGTCGCGACGTGACCGAGATAACGCCGCTCACCTCGGTCCGGCCTGACCTCGTGCTCCGCGACACGGTCGGCGACGTCGAGGCGCAGCTCGAACGGGTCCGCGCGCGATCAAGGGATAGCGAGCCGGTGCAGATGAACCCGATCCACACCGTGGACGCGCTCGTCGAGCGCTGTGCCGCACTCTGGCAGGCCGGCGCCCGCGGCTTCATCCTGTACTTCAAGGCCCCCTTCGATCACGAGACGATCGAGCGCATCGCGACCGAGGTCCGGCCGAAGCTCGAGGAGGCGATCGCATGACCGTCGCAGTCCGCGCGGCCACGCTCATCGACGGCACCGGCGCCGATCCGGTCCGCGGGAGGTTCGTCGTCATCGAGGATGGCGTCATCCAGAGCATCGCGAAGGACGCGCCGAGGGGCGCGGAGGTCATCGACGCCGGGGAGCTCACCATCCTCCCCGGCCTCATCGACTGTCATGTCCACCTCGTGCCGGGACAGGAGAGCCTCCAGCAGCGCCTGTTGATGCCGCCGAGCCTGAACACCGCGATGGCGCTCGTGCACGCGCGCGAAACGCTCGATGCGGGCTTCACCACGGTCCGCGACGCCGGGTTCACGCCACGCGGCGTGAAGATGGCCGTCGAGCGCGGCCTCTTCCCCGGTCCACGCATGCGCATCGCCGTGACACCCCTGTCGCAGACCGGCGGGCACGGCGACTCGATGATGCCGTCGGGGGTGAACGTGTCCGCCGCCGACCCCGAGCGGCCGGCCGGCGTCGTTGACGGCATCGACAACATCCGGCGGGTCACGCGCGAGGTGCTTCGCGCCGGCGCCGACCAGGTCAAGATCATGACCTCGGGAGGCGTCCTGTCGCCGAACGACGAGCCCGGCGCGACAGGCTTCTCGCCGGAGGAGATCGCGGCCGTCGTGTACGAAGCCCACGCCTCGGGCAAGACCGTCATGTCGCACGCCCAGGCGGCGCAGGGGATCAGGAACGCGGTGCTCGCCGGGGTCGAATCGATCGAGCACGGCATCTATCTCGACGAAGAGATCTGCATGGAGATGAAGAAGCGAGGCACATACCTGGTCGCGACGCTCGTCGCGCCACTCTGGGTCATCCGTCGTGCGGAGAAGGATCCTTCATCGATGCCACCGTACGCCGTGCGAAAGGCGAAGGAAGTGGCCGAAGCCCACACGCGCTCCTTCAGGATGGCCGTCGAGAAGGGCGTCCGGATCGCGATGGGAACGGACACCGGCGTCGGGCCCCACGGAACGAACGCCGAGGAGATCGCGGTCATGGTCGAAAACGGCATGACCCCGATGCAGGCCATCGTCGCGACGACGAAGACCGCCGCCGAGTGCGTGCGGGTGGACACGCTCGTCGGGACGCTCGAGCCGGGGAAGCGCGCCGACCTCGTCGGCGTCCGCGGCGACCCCCTCGCGAACATCGCGCTGTTCAAGGACCAAAGCTGCGTCGCGCTCGTCATGAAGGACGGCGCCGTACACCAGTTGAATGGGGCTCGCC
>JALYLX010000022.1 GCA_030773995.1 Chloroflexota bacterium | reverse complement strand
GCCCTGGAGCTCGTCCTCCGCGAAGCGGACGACGCCCCGGAGCTTGCGCAGGAACCACCGGTCGATGTGCGTCGCGTCATGCACCGCGTCCACGGTGGCGCCGCGACGCAACGCCGCGAGCACGCGCCAGACCCGATCGTCGGTCGGCTCGGACGCGAGATACCGCGCCACGAAGGCGGCCGGGTCGCCCAGGTCGACCCAGGCTGGCGCCTCGGTGAGCAGACCCTGGCCCTTCACCTCGAGCGAGCGCAGGGCCTTCAGCATCGCGCCCTCGAAGGTCCGGTCGATGGCCATGACCTCGCCGGTGGCTTTCATCTGGGTGCCAAGGCGCCGGTCCGCGGCGCGGAACTTGTCGAACGGCCAGCGCGGGATCTTGACGACGACGTAGTCGAGCGTCGGCTCGAACGCCGCGGTCGTCTTCTTGGTGACGGCGTTCGGGATGTCCCAGAGCCGCTTGCCGATGGCGATCTTCGCGGCCACGCGGGCGATCGGATAGCCGGTCGCCTTCGACGCGAGCGCCGACGAGCGCGAGACTCGCGGGTTGACCTCGATGACGTAGTACGGGACGCGGGCATCGGGATCCGCTGACGGCGATCGGTCCGGGTGCAGCGCGAACTGCACGTTGCAGCCGCCCTCGATGCCGAGCGCGCGGATGATCTTCAGCGCGGCGCTGCGGAGCTGCTGGTACTCCTTGTCGGAGATGGTCTGCGACGGCGCGACGACGATCGAATCCCCGGTGTGCACGCCCATCGGATCGAGGTTCTCCATGTTGCAGACCGTGATGCAGGTGTCCGCGCCGTCGCGCATCACTTCCCACTCGAGTTCTTTCCACCCGACGAGGCTGCGCTCCACGAGGATCTGTCCGATCGGCGAGGCGCTGATGCCGCGCTGCGCGCGCTCGCGCAGCTCCGTCGGGTCGCTCGCGAAACCGCCGCCGGTGCCGCCGAGCGTGTAGGCGGGCCGGATCACGACCGGGTAGCCGATCTGCTCCACGAACGCGAGCGCCTCATCGACCGTGTGAGCGGTCACCGATTCGGGTACGGGCTCACCGATCTTGACGAGCAGCTGTTTGAAGGCCTCGCGGTCCTCCGCCGTCTTGATCGCCTCGAGCGGCGTGCCGAGGAGCTTCACGCCGTACCGGTCGAGGATCCCCGCATCAGCGAGCGCGACGGCGAGATTAAGGCCCGTCTGGCCACCGAGGGTCGGAAGCAGGCCATCGGGCCGCTCCCTCGCGATGATGCGCTCGAGGACCTCAACGGTGAGCGGCTCGAGGTACGTCACATCTGCGACGCCTGGGTCGGTCATGATCGTCGCCGGGTTGGAGTTCACGAGGATCGTCTCGATGCCCTCTTCGCGGAGGGCACGGCAGGCCTGCGTTCCCGCGTAATCGAACTCCGCGGCCTGCCCGATGAGGATCGGGCCAGAGCCAATGATGAGGACCCTCAACGCGAAGACCCGCGCGGCCGTGACAGCAGCCGCTGTTCCTGATCCGTTGGATAGAACGGACCGGCGCCGCGGGCGTAGCGGTCAGCGCGACGGAGCACGTCCGCGATCCGCCAGGCGCGGACGTCGCTGTCCTTCGCACGATCGATCCAGTGCGCTGCGATGCGCCGCGCGCCAGGGGTGAGCGACCGCCAGTTGCGGCGGGCGACCGGAGAGGCGCGCAGCGCGCCCGCAAGGTCAGGTGGCGTCCGGAGTCGGCGGTAGCCAACCGTAGTCACAGGTCCATCCAACCGCCACCGACGTCGACGACGTTGCCACCAACGTGGACACCGGTGATGTTCTCGCGAGTGCCGTCGATGCGGATCCGCAGGAACGACGGACGGCCGATCTCGAATCCCTGCTCGGCGACGATGGTTTCGTCGGTGCGTGCCAGCCCGTGCCGCACGAGATAGGAGCCAAGTGGTCCTGCGGCACTTCCCGTCGCCGGGTCTTCAGTGACGCCGATACCGGTCGGGAACATCCGCCCGTGCACATCCGAGCCCGTCATCGCCGTCTCGAGTGGTGTGAATGCGTAGACGCCCATCGCTCCGACGTCGCGAAGCAGCGCATCGAGGGCCGGTGGGTTCACCTGAAGGTTCTGCAGGTCGCGCATCTCCATCGGGGCGAAGAGGAACGGATTGCCGCAGGACACGACCTGGGTAGGCGGGTTGCTCATGCCCGACTCGACGCCGAGCGCCGCGACGAGTTTCGGATGGATCTTGCTCGACTCAAGCTCCGGCCCGAATGTCGGCAGCGGCTGATCCATCTCGACGAACCCGCCCTTGACCCTGACGCAGATCGTCCCAATGCCGAGCTCGAGCTTGAGCCCGCCGTCCTTGCCGCCGCTCAGCACCCAGGTCGTGCCGACTGTCGGATGGCCCGCGAACGACAGCTCTTTGCCTGGTGTGAAGATCCGGACCTTGTGATCGCCGTCCTTCTCCCTCGGCAGGACGAAGGTCGTCTCGGCGATGAAGAGCTCCTTCGCGACGGCCTGCATCGTCTCGCCGTCGATACCGCGACCGTCGGTGAAGACCGCGAGCTGATTGCCGCCGAACTTCCGATCCGTGAAGACGTCCACGAGCGCGTACTCGTGGCGCGTCATGAGCGCCGTGCCACGGCGTCGCGCACGTCGTCCATGAAGCGATCGAAGACGGGCTCGTTGTCGCGCGGACCGGGCGCGCCCTCGGGGTGGTATTGATACGTGCGGATGGGCAAGGTGCGGTGCGCAAGCCCTTCGACGGATCCGTCGTTCAGGTTGCGCTTGCTCACGAAGAACGCCGAGTGCAGCGGCAATGACGTCTCGTCCACCTGGAACTCATGGTTCTGGCTGGTGATGACGACCTGACCGGTGACGGTGTCCTGCACCGGATGGTTGCTGCCGTGGTGACCGAACGGCAGTCGCGATGTGGACGCGCCGATCGCTCTCGCGAGCAGCTGATGCCCAAGGCAGATGCCGAGGATCGGCACGGGCCGGCCCGACCCCCGGCTCTGGGCCATGTCGAGGAGGATCTTCACGTTCGCCGCGACGTGAGGGATCGCGGCCGGATCGCCGGGTCCGTTCGTGATCACGATGCCATCGGGCGACCAGGAAAGCAGGTCGCGCATGCTCGAGTCGACCGGGTACACGCGGACGGCTGCGCCGCGCCGCACGAGGCTGCGGATCTGGTTCTCCTTCACGCCCGTGTCGATGAGGGCGATCTTCGGCCCGGCGCCGACGGTCCGCTCGGTCGACACGCTCGTCTCGGCCACCAACGGACGCAGCGCGAGCGCGGTCGTGGCGCGCGCCTTCGCGACGGCCTCGTTCCCGATGTCCGGATCGAGCGCGCGGTGCGGCGGGACCTGGATGAGGGCCCCACGTAGGGTGCCCGAGGACCGCAGCCGTCTGGTGAGAGCGCGTGTGTCGAGCCCTGCGATCCCCGGGACACCATAGGCGCGAAGGTACGAATCGAGATCGTCGGTGCCCTCGCGGCACGTCGCGTTCAGCTCGCGCACGACGAGCGCTTCGACCCACGGCTTGCGCGACTCCGCGGCCCGATCGAAGACGCCGTAATTGCCGATGAGCGGATACGTCATGACGACGATCTGCCCGTTGTACGACGCGTCGGACGCGACCTCCTGGTAGCCGGTCATCGCGGTGTTGAAGACGACCTCGCCCGACGCGCTCGACGCGTCACCGAATGCCTCTCCCCACCAGACCGAGCCGTCCTCGAGTCCGAGCACCGCCGCCCTGCTCATCGGTGCATAACTATACATTTCTGATGCATAAAGATGCAATTGCCGCTCGAGGAAGAACGCTTTGCGATCGGCGACCGCATTTCGCCTGCGGCTCACGACGCCCCGACCGGGGCGAACTTCTGCTTGAGCCTCTCTCCGTCGACCAACGTGTGTCTTACCTTTCCCACCAACTCGCGGCCGAGCAACGGCGTGTTCTGACCACGCGAAACGAGGATCTTCGGCGTCCAGCGGATCGCGGGGTCGATGACAACAAGATCGTTCTGCGGCACATCGATGCCGAGGACCCCGGCCGGTCCGGTAGTGAGCGCGGCGACGACGCGGTCCCACGTCCCCCACCCGGCCGCGACACCCGCGAGGAGCAGCGGCACGGCGGTCTCGAAGACCGAGATCCCGAACGCGGCCTCCTGGTACTCGACGTCCTTGCGCACCGAGGCGTGCGGTGCGTGGTCGGTCGCGATCGCATCGATCGTGCCGTCCATCAGACCGGCCCAGCAGGCTCGCACGTCGGCCGCGGTACGGAGCGGCGGATTCACTTTTGTCGCGGTGTGGTACGGCGCGACGCGCGGACCGTCGTCCTCCCAGGCGAACGCGCGCGACCCGGCGACCCACTCGTCGGTGAGCGCGAGGTGGTGCGGCGTGACCTCTGCCGTGACCGCGAGGCCGCCGGCTTTCGCTCGCCGGACGAGCTCCACGCTGCCGGCGGTCGAGACGTGCGAGAGGTGCAGCCGGCCGCCGGTGAGCTTCGCGAGTGCGAGGTCGCGCGCGATCGCGGTCTCCTCCGCAGCCGCCGGCATCCCGGGCAAGCCGAGCCGCGCGGACACGACGCCTTCGTGCATGACGCCGCCCGCCGAGAGCGCGAGGTCCTGGGAGTGTTCGAGGATCGGGCGGCCGGCGGCGCGCGCGTACTCGAGCGCGTTGCGGAACAGCTGCGCGTCGGCGACAGGCGAGCCGTCGTCGGAGAACGCGACCGCGCCCGCGGCCGCGAGCTCGACCAGGTCGGCGAGCTCCTTCCCCTTCCGTCCGCGCGTGATGCACGCGACCGGCAGGACGCGCGCCGCGCCCGCCGCTTCGCCACGCGCGATGACTTCGGCTACGAGGCCCGGTGAGTCGATCGCCGGCTCGGTGTTCGGCATGGCGCAGATCGTCGTGAACCCGTCGGCGAGCGCCGCGACCGCGCCGGTCGCCACGGTCTCGGATTCCTCGAACCCTGGCTCGCGGAGGTGCGCGTGCAGATCGATGAATCCGCGAGCGGTGATCCAGCCATTCGCCTCGGCCGCGCGCTTGTGGTCCCCGATCGTGGTCATGCGGACTGCTCGGGTCCCGCGGCAAGCAAATAGAGGAGGGCCATCCGGACGGCCACGCCGTTGGTCACCTGCGTCTCGATGAGCGATCGCGCGCCGTGCGCGACGGACGCGGCGATCTCGACGCCCTCATTCATCGGTCCGGGATGCAGGACCGGCGCGTCGGGCCGCATGCGCGCGACGCGATCCTCGGTGAGGCCCCAGGTGCGCGCGTACTCACGGATCGAAGGGAGGAGTCCGGCGTGCTGCCGCTCCGTCTGCAGGCGGAGCGCGATCACCGCGTCCGCGCCGTCGAGCGCGCGATCGAGGTCCGGCTCGAACGTCGTGCCGGCCGGCGTCATGCCGCACCGCCACGCCGACGGGATGAGCGTGGGCGGACCCGAGAGCGTGATCGTCGCGCCGAGCGGGACGAGCGCATCGATGTCGGACCGCGCCACGCGCGAGTGCGTGATGTCGCCGACGATGACGATCCGCTTCCCGGAGAGATCGCGGAGCGCCCCGCGCAACGTGTACGCGTCGAGCAGCCCCTGGGTCGGGTGGGCGTGCCAGCCGTCGCCGGCGTTGATGACCGCGGCATCAGTGCGCTCAGCGACGAAGTACGGCGCGCCCGAGGCCGCGTGGCGCATGACGATCACGTCCCCGCCGAGCGCGGTGAGCGTGCGGACCGTGTCGAGCAGCGTCTCGCCTTTCTCGACCGACGATCCGCTCGCCGTGATGTTCGTGACGTCGGCGGAGAGTGCCTTCGCGGCGAGCTCGAATGACACGCGCGTGCGCGTCGAGGCCTCGGCGAAGAACAGGATCACGGTGCGACCGCGCAGTGCGGGGGTCCGTCGGATCGGGCGGCCGAGCACTTCGACCATCGCGTTCGTCGTTTCGAGGACCTGCTCGATCTCGTCGCGCGACCAGTCGTCGGTCGCGAGGACGTGGCGACGGTGCCACGTCATACGGCCACCCCGGCAGGCACGAGCTCGACCTCGTCCTTGCCGCCTGTTTCGACGAGCTGCACCCGGACGTCGTCGGTGATCGCCGTCGGGACGTTCTTGCCGACGAAGTCGGCGCGGATCGGAAGCTCGCGATGACCGCGATCGACGAGCACCGCGAGACGGATGGCACGCGGCCGGCCGTAGTCGACGAGCGCGTCCATCGCGGCGCGGATCGTGCGGCCGGTGAACAGCACGTCGTCGACGAGCACGACGATCCGTCCGTCGACCGAGAACGCGATCACCGATTCACGGACCACCGGCGCGTGGCCGATGCGGGTCAGGTCGTCCCGGTACAGCGTGATATCGAGCGAGCCGAGCGGCAGATCGACACCCTCGTTGCGGCGGATCGCGTCGCGGAGCCGCGTGGCGATGACGTCACCGCGCGCGCGGATACCCACGAGCGAGAGGGCGGGAAGTTCGCGATCCCGTTCGACGATCTCGTGTGCGATGCGCGCGATCGCGCGCCGGACGTCGTCGGACGCGAGGATGATCGGCAGCTGCGCACTCCCTTTCCGGCCTCGCAGGACCGGTCGTTAAAGGTCGACGCGTGTACCGTCAGTATATGCGTCCACTCATCGCGATCATCGCCGTGGCCGCGCTTGCCGCGATCGCGACGCTTGCGAGCGCCGGGCGCTTGGGCCCGGTCGCGCTCCGCGCCCTGCCGACACCGACGCCCCGCGTGTGGGAGTGGCCGCCAGCCGCGCCGACCGAGCCCGCGATGCGCTCGCATCCGCAGCTGCTGTCCGGATTCGTGCTCCCGGTCGGCGGGATGGACGTCCCCACCGAGGAGCAGTACCTCCCCAACTCTCCGCGCGCATACCGCGCCGGATACCACGAGGGCATCGACTTCCCCGTGGACGCGGGAACACCGGTGCTCGCCGCGAAAGCGGGCACCATCGTGCGCATCGACGGCGGCTTCACCGAGTGGAGTCCGGCGGACGAGCAGGCCGCCTTCGACGCGGCTCTGGCGCTCGCGTACACACCGTCCGAGACCCTCGACCACCTTCGTGGCCGGCAGGTGTGGATCGATCACGGCAAGGGGATCGTGACCCGCTACGCGCACCTGTCCGCGGTCGCACCGTTGCGCGAGGGCGACATCGTGGCGCAGGGCGAGGTCATCGGAGCCGCGGGCAGCTCCGGGTATTCGGAAGGGGGGCCACACCTGCATTTCGAGATCCGCGTCGACGACGACTTCTACG
Source organism: Chloroflexota bacterium (assembly GCA_030773995.1). GTDB lineage: Bacteria > Chloroflexota > Limnocylindria > P2-11E > P2-11E > UBA4735. Next base: position 8,427 of record JALYLX010000022.1, on the reverse strand, counting down.
GGGACGGGTTGCCGCTCCCGCAGCTTCGCTACGCGATCAGCGCTGCGTTCCGCTAGCTCCCGAGGTCGGGCAGCAGGAACAGCAGCAGGAACGAGATCGCGTTCAGCGTCCCGTGCGCGAGGGCGTTCGTCCAGAGGCTCCGCCGCTTCTCGTACAGCAACGCGAGGCCGAAGCCAAGTACGAAGACCGGCAGCCACGCCGAGATCTCGTGCGCGAGCGCGAACAATGCGCTCGACAGCACGGCGGCGTAGGCGAACCGCATCCGCTGGCGGAGCAGGCCGAACAGGACGACGCGGAAGAACAGCTCCTCGACCACCCCCACGACGCCTGCGCCGAAGATGAGGTCGACGACGAGCCCGGGCAGCGAGCGGTGCGCGGCGGCCGCGACGATGAGCGACTGCGGGTGCGACCCGATGACCGCGGCCTGGGCGTTCGCGATGACGATCGACAGGCCCCACAGCGCGACACCTGCGGCGATGCCCAGCCGTGCCCGGATCGGAGCGGTGACACCGAGGTCGACTGGGTGGAGCTTTGGCCAAGCCCCCAGCAGCAGGATGAGTCCGAGGCCCAGCGTGAGGTCCTGCGCGGCGGTGAGGATCGCGATCTGCTCGGGTGCCAGCTGGTCGAGGTGCCCGATCGGGATCGCGAAGAGGCGTCCGGCGACCAGGACTGCGATGTTCGCGAGGAGGAACGCGAGGACGGCGCTGAGGAGGACCGGCCAGAAGCGCCACCGCGAGGGGGTCGGGTCGGGCGGCGCGACCTCTACCGGAGCCCGGTCCGTCGCGCGCGACGCGCCGCCTCGAGCACGACCTCGCTCCAGTCCGACGCGAGCGGCCTGGGACTGCATGTGAAGACGCCGATCTCGGCGACGTCATCGGGGATCTCGTAGGCCCACGGCACATGGCGCACCTCGCACATGTACACGTACGAGGTCGACGGCTTCGGCTCGGTCGATCGGACGGCTCCAAGAAGGTCGAGCTTCGAGGCGACGATGCGGGCGGAGTCCCACAGCTCACGCTTCGCGACCTCGAGGATCGTCTCGCCGGAGCGGCGGGTGCTCGTCGGAAACTGCCAGCCCGCTGCCGCTTCCTTGCGCACCCAGACGGTGAGGTCGCCGTAGAACGGGATGATCACCGCAAGCTGGGCAGACGCCGGTGGGAACTCACGGAACGCGTTGTCTCGTCTCGAGACGAAGGCGGCGTCTGCCATCAGCCGCGACCGTACAGTGCCGCCGAAGTGACCGTCAATAGCTCACTCGTGTCCGTTCAGCGTGCGGCCGCGGTCTGCAACCCCGCGGCGACGACGAATGGATCCGACGCGATGACGCTCGCGGCGTAGAGCTCCATTGACCCGATATCGCACGTCCGGCTCCCGGGATCGCCGCGATCGACCAGTCGGGCGACGGCGGGGAACCGTCGCCAGTCCATCCCGTCGGCCGCGAGCGGCGGCACGTACAGAGCGAGATCGTGCGCGAGGACGCCGAGAGTCCGCAGCACGCCGAGCGCGGAGCTCACCCCCGAAGCGATGCTGCGCTCGTCCGCTCCAGGCGCGCCCAGGATGACGAGCTCCCGCTCTTTCACCGGCGTGAGCGTCGCGAAAACACGCGCGCCCTCGACAGCGACGCCCAGGCCGAGGGCCTCGTGCACCAGCCAGAGGTCATCGAAGTAGTCGCGGTGGTGCTCGGTGTCATACGCGAGCGCGGCCTGACGCAGCCGTTCGACCTTGGGGTAGTGCATCGCCCGCGTCGTCATCATCTGCATGTGGCCGTGGATGATCGAGCCGCCTGCCCGCCAGAGGCAGTTCCACATGAGGAAGTAGTAGGGAGCCGCCGGATCGCGCGCGAAGGCGGCCTCGGCCCACTTCCTGGCGGTCGCGAAGTGATCCGCGATCGCGGCCGCGTCCATCGCGGCGAGGGGATCGTGGCGGTTGAAGATAAGGACGCCGTGGTAGCCGTCGTACTTCGCCACGTTGGACGCGGTCACCCCGTACGCGCCGGAGATGCGTCCGAAGTCGTCGGCAGGTGTCCCGGTCTCCGGATGGCAGAACGGGTCGTTCTCCGTTGAATGGATCGTCTCCGCGACCTCGGCGCCACTCTTCGCGGGCACGGACATCGGCCGCTTCGCGCGCAGGTCGTTGAACAGCGCCCCCTCAAGGGTGACGCGATCGGTGACGCGCACGATCCGCTGGGACGTGACCGCCTCGACCGAGCCGAACTGTGTCTCGATCCACGGCCGCATCTCGTCCGGCGGCACGAGGGTGGCCGTCGTGACGCTGACCGCATAGATCCGCTCCGCCGCGGCGCGCGGCTCCGGCGGGAGAGCCGCGATCCGCTCCTGGAGCTCGGTGATGCTCATTCGCGATGCCGCCGCTGCGCGAGCTTGTACACCTCGAGGTACTGCTTCGCCGAGGCGGTCCACGAATGGTCCTCGTGCATCGCCCTGCCGCGCAGCTCGTTCCAGAGATCGCCGTCGCGGCGGAACGCGCGGAGTGCGCGCGCGAGCGCGCCCGAGAACGACGTCCGGTCGTAGCGCGTGAACGAGAATCCGTTCCCGTCCCGCGGACGCTCGTCGAGGTCGCGCACCGTGTCGACGAGGCCACCGACGGCCCGCACGACCGGTATGGTCCCGTACCGGAGCGAGATGAGCTGACCGAGCCCGCACGGCTCGAATCGCGACGGCATGAGGAACAGGTCGCACCCGGCGTAGATGCGCTGGGCGAGCGCCGCGTCGAAACCGAGCGTGAGGAACAACCGCGAGGGGTATCGCTCGCGGAGCTTGCGCCAGCGCTCCTCGTACGCCGGATCGCCGGTGCCGAGCACCACGAGCTGCGCGCCACCCTCGAGCAGATCTGGCGCCACCGCGGTGAGCAGGTCCACGCCCTTCTGCTCGACCAACCGTCCGATCACGCCCAACACCGGGGTCTCCGCGTCGACGCGCAGGCCGCCCTCGGTCTGGAGCGCGGCCTTGCACAGCGCTTTGCCACGGCGGTCGTCCGCCGTGTAGGTCGACGCGATGTGCGGGTCCTTCGCCGGATCGAAGAATTCGGTGTCGATGCCGTTCACGATCCCGCGCACATCAGCTTTGCGCTGCTGAAGCAGCCCCTCGAGCCCCTCACCGAATTCCGTGGTGAGGATCTCCTTCGCGTACCGCGGACTGACGGTGCTCACGATGTCGGCGCGAGCGATCGCCCGCGCCATCGGGTTGCATTCGCCCGGCTTCTCGGGAGCGACGCGCGCCTTCGGAAGGCCGACCGGCGCGAGGATGTCCGCCGAGGTCTTGCCCTGATACGCGAGGTTGTGGATCGTGAAGACCGTGGCCGCCCGGCGGCCGACCATGGAGATCAGGAGCGCGGCGTGCCAGTCATGCGCATGGACGACGTCGGCGGGCTCGTCCGCCAGCGCCGTCGCCACGGCCCGACAGAAGAACGCGTAGCGCTTGGCGTCGTCTGGCGCGCCGTACACCGCGTCGCGCCCGATCCGCTTGTTCGCGACGAAGACGACGCGGACGCCCTCCCGTTCGATCGCCCCGAACGTGACGCGGACGTGCGACGCGCCGTAGCTGACGGAGCGCTCCATGCCCTCGTCGGGGATGCCCCACTTCGCGCGATCGATCGTGCCGTGGAGTGGGACGTAGAGCGTCACCGCGCAACCGAGCCGCGCCAGGGCCTGAGGCAACGATCCGGCCACGTCGGCGAGGCCACCGACCTTGGCGAAGGGCGCCGCCTCGGCGGCGACGAAAGCGACCCGCGGCGACGCCTGCGGCGGAGGCGCGGAGAGGAAGGGCATTCGGAGATTGTCAAGAGTTCGTAAGAACCGCGCACTCGGCTGACCTTGGGCTGGTCGGAGGGCGCAACCGGAGACCGCAGGGCGCGTTTGACTGATACAACGGGTGGCGTGTTCAGGAGGGTGGAGATGACTCGCAACAAGTGGACTCTTGCCGTCGTGGCCGGTGCGTTCACCACGGCGCTCATCGGCGGCGTGGCCCTTGGGGGCTTCCAGCCGTTCGCGAGCTCGGACCAGACAATCGTCGGCGATCCGACCACGACCCTCGGCGCGAAGGATCCGCCGAAGGCCACCCTGAAAGCGATCCTCGACGGCCTCATCGCCAAGAACACGATCACCCAGGCGCAGGAAGACGCGATCCTGAAGGCGCTCGCCGACGCCCAGCCGGCGCCGCGGGCCGTCCCGAAGCCGGCGCGCCCGACGGTCCCGAACGTGAAGTCCTTCATCGGTGACCTCACGAAAGCGGGCAGCGATTACCTCGGCGTGGACCTCAAGGCCCTGCTCACCGAGCTGCGGGGCGGGAAGAGCCTTGCCGACGTTGCGAACGGACTCTCGTCCCAGGGCAAGAGCGCGAACGGGCTGATCGATGCCCTGACGAAGACTGCCAATGGCCGGCTCGATCAGGCGGTCGCAGCGAACACCCTCACCCCGGATCAAGCCGCGTCGCTGAAGCCGAAGATCGCGGCGGAGATCGCGACGTTCGTCAACCGGTCGTTCACGGCGCGCTCACTGCCGCGGCCGCTCGCCCCGGTCAAGCCGACGCCGACGCCGAAGTCATAGCGCACTGGACCCTGTATCGAAGCGGTGTCGGTGCCCACGTCGAACGTCCTAGGACCGTGCTTCCAACCTCGAAATAACGCGCATGCTCGCCAGGTCGTTGGTCACGGCGACGACGCGAACAGCGACGAGGGAACACGATGGGCAATCCACTGGCCAATGCATTCGAAAAGAAGCCCGGCGCTATCGTAGGTAGCCCTGGCGTCCAGATATTGCTACGGGGCACGGAGCTGGCTGTGGATCGCATCCTCGATCAGCGGTACCGGATCCTCGAGCCGATCGGCGCCGGCGGGTCCTCGCAGGTCTACCTCGCCCAGGACACCGCCCTCGGCCGCGAAGTCGCGATCAAAGTGCTCGATCCGCACGCCGCCGGGGACGCGACCCTTCGCAAGCTCTTCGTCAAAGAGGCCCGCGCGCTCGCGCAGCTCTCCCACCCGAACATCGTCGCTGTCTTCGACGTCGGTGAGGTCGATGGGCTTCCGTTCATCGTCATGGAGTACGTCGCCGGCTCATCGCTGAAGCAGCGGATCGAACGCAGCGGGGCCCTCCCGCTCGCCGATGCGATCCGGTTCGGCGATGGGATCGCCGCCGGCCTCGCGTTCGCGCACTCGCGCGGCATCATCCACGCGGACCTGAAGCCATCGAACATCCTGCTCGATCAGAACGACAAGCCCAAGATCTGCGACTTCGGGATCGCCCGCACACCCGCCGAGGACTCGGATTCGCCCCAGCTCTTCGCGACGGCGCTCTACGTCGCGCCCGAGCGCGTCGAGGGCCGTCCCGCCTCCGTCCCCTCGGACATCTATGGCCTCGGCCTCGTCCTGTACGAGATGCTCGTCGGCAAGCCGCCGTTCACGAGCGCCAACGCGGCGGTGCTGCTGCGCGACCACGTCGTGCGCCAACCGGTGCCGCCGAGCCACGTCCGGCCGTCGCTCCCGAAGGAGGTCGATGCGATCGTCCTCAAGGCCCTCGCGAAGGATCCGGCGCTCCGCTACCAGAAGGCCACGGAGGTCAGCGACGCGCTCACGAAGGCGTTGCGATCGCAGGCGACGGCCGTGCCGGCACGGCACGACTTCGACGACTACGCCCCGACCGTGATGACGGAACCACTCCGCGATTTCGTCCCGCGCGTGGAACAGAGCCCGGTCGTCGCACTCCTCATCGCATACGGGCAGCCGATCCGGCGTGGCTTCTACGGGGTGCTCGCTGCGCTCCCCCTCTTCGGCCTCACGATCCTCGCCGGCTTCGGGATCATCCCGGCGGCGCTCGGCGCCGGACTGGTCCTCGTGATCGGGTTCGCCGGTCAGCTGGGCCTCGCGCTCACCATCGGCTGGATCCTGGAGACCGCACTGCTGTTCCTGTTCGTCCCGGGCCTCGCGGTCATCTGGGCCGTCATGGGCCTGTGGGTGTGGCTACGCGACGTGTCGGCCGAGCGGACCGCGATGGCCATCGCGATGCCGGTCACCGCGCCGTTCGGCCTCGCGCCCGCGCTCGTGCTCGCCGCGTCGGCGATCCACGGTCTGGGCGGGGTCGTCACGGTCCTGTGGGGCGCGTCGATGACGATGATCTTCGCGATCGCATCCGGCCAGCAGTCCTTCGGCGCATTCGTCCAGAGCGGACTCACGCTGCAGCAGGAGACGCTGTTCAGCGCGACGCGGGCATCGGAAGCGAAGAGCGCGGTCTTGCTCGCCATTCAGGGGAATGGCGATGACCGGTTCGGCCCGCTCGGAAAGCTGTTCGACCCGATCACGATCCTCAACCAGATGGGCGGGATCGTCTCCCGCGTGAGCAGCGCCGACGTGACGTGGATCGGCACGATCATCGCATGGGTCGTCGCGGCGCTCGTCGTGTGGACGGTGAGCCGTCTCCTTCGCTCGTTCTTCGACACGCTCCTGCGGCGGCCGAAGCGCTGGTTCGCCCTGTACGTCTTCGCCACGACGCTCGGCATCACGATCGGCGCCGCGGTCCTCTACATGCTGTTCGTCACGTGGGCGCCGCTCGCGCTGTCGTCGGGCCGTCCGGCGGATGGGATCCTGTTCGTCGCAGCCCTCGTCGGTGCGGTCATGGCGATCGCGGCGAGCGTCGTGATCAGCGCGACCGAGAAGCCCGAACCGAATGACGAGCCGCTGCCGGCGATGGCCGGCCGCCACATGGTCGTTCGCTAGTTCACACGACTCGCCCGGCGTTCCGTCTACGCCGTGGACCGCCACCACAGAGTGCGCAGGAGGTGCCTCACCCACAGCGAATGAAGGCTGCGACCCATCGGTCGCGATCCTGACTTCTCCCCTCTTTTTGCTTGACTTTCTGGGTCCCTCTGTGTTAGAACACATGTTCTAGAGACGCTGTGCGCGCGGAGAAGGGCCCGCAGCTGCAGCCTCGGGTGCCTCGATGTCCGATGCGCTGGCCCTTCGCGTCTGCGCGCGCTGCCGTGTCGCGAAGCTGTTGAGTGAGTTCCCGATCAAGAACGCGGCGAAGGGCTGGTACAGCTCCTACTGCCGCCCGTGCCGACGGGAATACGCCAAGGGGCACTACTCCAGAAACATCGCCTACTACAAGGCGAAAGCGGCCAGTGCTCGCACGCGCGGCCGGTCAGGAAACCGGGCCGTCGTCGATGCCTTTCTTGCGGATCATCCCTGCGTCGACTGCGGGGAATCCGACCCGGTCGTGCTCGACTTCGACCACGTGGATCCGAAGCTCAAGTTGGATGCCGTCGGACGGATACAGCATTCTGGCGGACGTGCACGTCTCTTGCGCGAGATGGACAAGTGCGAGGTCCGATGCGGCAACTGCCATCGGCGAAGGACCGCGAGACAGTTCAGTTGGTATCGGGTGTGGCTCGCTGCTCATGACTGATCACGCGGCGGAGCCAAACGTGCGTTGGTGCTGGGCGTGTCAAAGATCAAAGCTACCTCAGGCCTTCGCGTTCAGGGACAAGAAACGAGGCACCCTGCAGGGTCATTGCCGCGCCTGTCACGCAGCGTTCCGTCGCGCGCACTATCTGAAGAACAAGCCCGACTACATCAGGCGAGCGATCGCGCAGGTCAAGCTGCGTCGTGAGGAGAATCGCCGGCAGCTCTATCAGTACCTGCGATCGCACCCGTGCGTGGATTGCGGCGAAGCGGACGTCATTGTTCTCGAGTTCGACCATCGCGTACCGGCGGATAAGGTCCGCGATGTCGGTGGCCTCGCGAACCGCCGCCGGTGGGCATCCGTGCTCGACGAGATCAAGAAGTGCGACGTGCGATGCGTGAACTGTCATCGGCGCCGGACCGCCCGTCAGTTCGACTGGGGCAACACGTCAAGGCGATTAGGATGAACTCGCGCGGGAGTAGCTCAGTTGGTAGAGCGCGACTTTCCCAAAGTCGAGGTTTCGCGGGTTCGAGCCCCGTCTCCCGCTCCGAAACCTGGGAACAGGTCCGCTGGTCAGCGCAACACATTCACGTTCGTGCTGGCATCCATCCTCGGGCGCGGCGTCGTCATTCAACGTTGTGCTTACCGTCGCTCGCGGGTTCGATCCCGCGGCTCGGATTCCCCTACCTAATTCATCCTCCGCCTTCCGCTCAGAATCCATGTACGCAAGTTCTGCGGGTCACCTGACTCATCTGACGCGTCCATTGCCAGGGACAGCGGCGTCCAGTTCTGACATCCGTCGATCTACATCGGAGCGCACACCGCTGGTCCCTGGTCGACAAGAATCCGAGTTCGAACGCCTCCCAAGCCGTACTGCGGCATGACGAGCCCGTCACGTCCGCCTACCGGGCAATCCCTAGGGTCCTCTTCAGTATGTTTCGCCCAGACGCACTCGCGTTCCGATGTTCAAGCGCGGATGCGCCGTGCCACCCGCACCCTCGTCGGGGCCGGCCTTGACG
>JALYLX010000021.1 GCA_030773995.1 Chloroflexota bacterium | reverse complement strand
GATCGCGTCAGCGGCCGCGCGGAGCTCGGGTCCGACCTCCAGATCGTTGTTTGAGGTGACGCTAGCACCGGTTCGCCAGACCGATCGGCGCCCAATGAGGCTCAGCGCTTCCTTGATGGGCTGGCTTCGCATTCTTCAGGAATGGCGCGTTAGCAGAGCCGCGCCCAGCGCGCGGTCATGAGGATCGGCGTCCTTTACAGGCGGGCCAGAGTCAGCGGATCAGGGTCCCCGGCGAAGTATTTCTGCAGGCACCGCTCAAAGATCGGCTCCTCGGGCGCCGCACGTGCGAACAGCGTCATCGACGAACGGAATTTCATGTCGTCGGGATAGCCGAAGATCTCGCCGACCGATCGCCCGTCAATGCCGGCGACCAGCGCGGTGCACTCGCGCAGCCGCGGGCCAAGCAGCGGATGCGCCAGATATGCGGCGGCTTCGTCGAGCGACGAGAGCGCGAACTCCTGCGCCATCGTGCTGCGGCCCAGCCCCGCGATCTGCGGAAAGATGAACCACATCCAGTGACTGCGCTTGCGGCCGGCACGCAGCTCGCCGAGCGCCGTGGCATATGTCGGCTGCTGCGCATCGACGAACCGCTCCAAGTGAAAGCGATCGTCTATCGCGCGCTCCCCTCACCCCGCAACAGGGCCGCCAGCAGCTCCGCCGGTGCGGCATGGACATGGCCGGCACGATCGAGGAACGCACCCCGGGAGCGGTCGATGGCGACCATCGCGTCATCGGCGCGGCGCACGTCGTGGTGCCAGACCCCGGACACCCGCCGCAGGTCGATGAGCCGACTCTCGATGCGCACGACCTCGCCTGCCTCGGCCGGCATCCCCATCCGTAGGCGATGCCCCACCTGCAGGGTCACGAAATCGCTCGCTCGCATCCGCACGTGGTCCCAGCCGGCAGACTCGGCAGCCCGAAAGACAGCGTGTTCGAGCCACTGGAGCACCGCCTGCGGACGCACCGTCTCGTCGGGGCCGACCTCATAGCTCCGGACCGGATGGTGCACGACGAACGGCAAGCCACCGGCGTCGCGTGTGGGTTTCGGGAATGCCTCGGGTTCCTCGCCGGCGGCGCGCGTCCACCGCACGGTCGCTTCCGCACGATGTCGGCCGCCGACCTCGAACGAAGATAGGAGCGTCAGTGCGCTCGCACTGGCCTCCTTGACCCGCAACACCACAGCGAGCTCGTCGTCGACCCGGATCGGTTCGTGGTATTCGAGGTCCGCCTCCTGAAGGCGAGCCCCGTCCAGCCACCCGTCCAGGCCCAATGGTCCGACGCTCTGGTCGAGTGCCGCGCGAAGGATGGCGAGATATGCGGCGTTGTTGACGTGGCCGTTGGCATCGCAGTCGTCCCAGCGCGGTCGCAGCTGGGCCACCGCGATCGCGCCTGTTGTCTTATGCACGAGCCTCCAGCGTATCTAGATAAATGGAGCTTCCTTATGAACAACGGGAGGTCGTCAGAGGTTGGGACTTGCGGCTGATCCGCGGTCCATGCTCGGACGCATTACACACACGACCATGCCACCCTCCCCAGTGTCCCAGCGCCGTGAGATCGCGCAGATCGTCGCGCGGGAGAGCGCCGCGACGCTCATCGGCCGCCCGGCTGGCTTCCGCGTCGAGGTCGCGCGCCGCCTCATCGGGCCGGTCGCGAATCACGTCGCCGGCCGCTTCGTCACGTACGATCGCGCGCTCGGCGAGGCTGGACTGCGTCACGGCTCGGCGTGGATCGTCGACGATGCGACCGGCGGGCTCGCTGTCGAGGGGCGCGAGCGTGTGCCGGCGCGAGGTCCGCTTCTCATCGTGGCCAACCATCCGGGGCTCTCGGACGCCGTGGCCCTCGTTGCGGCGCTCGGCCGCGACGACGCCTGGATCGTCGCGGCTAACTATCCGTTCCTGCGCGCTCTGCGCCTCGCGAGTCGGCGCTTCCTCTTCGTGTCGGACGATCGTGCCGACCGCCTGTCGGTCCTCCGCCGCATCGTCTCGACGCTCCGCCGCGGCGAGACCGTCGTGATCTTCCCCGCCGGCGGACTCGAGCTCGATCCGGCCCTGTCGCGCGTTGCGGCCCTCGCGTCCCTCGCGACGTGGTCTCGCAGCGTCGAGCTCCTCGCGCGGCTGGCCCGCGACACGCTCGTGGTCCCCGCGGCTGTCCGCGGCGTCGTGTCGCGCTCCGCCTTCGACCATCCGCTGGCCAAGCGCCACGAGGTGCTCAAAGACCGTCAGCGCATGGCGACCCTACTGCAGCTCGCGCTGCCCGCGTACCAAGCGAATCAAGTGCGCATCACCTTCGGTGTGCCGATCGCGCGCGGCGGAACGCTCGATGTCCACGCCGCGGTCCTGGATGCCATGCACACGCTCATCGATGCTGCGTGAGGATCGTCCTCGCGACCGCGATCGCTCTCGTTCTCGCGATACCGCTGGATCTCGCGATCGAAGCGTCCGCGCGGCAGGCCTTCGCGGTGTCGCCGGACTTCGAACCGTTCCAAGGGACCGTCGCGCCCTACACCGCCGGCGGCGCGGTCCTCGCGGGTCTCGTCTTCGCCGTGCTGCGCCGATTCGTGCCTAACGCAGACCGGGTGTACGTCCGCCTCGCCATCGCCGCGCTCGTGCTCTCCTGGATCCCTGATGTCGCGCTTCTCGTCATCCACGATCCGGGAGCGACCGTTCCTGGGGTGGCCTCGCTGATGGTCATGCACGCCGTCACCGCCGCGATCGTGGTGACCCTGCTCGTCCGTCTTGCTCGCCCGCCGTTGGCTACCGGGAGATCGTGAGCTCCACCGCTTCGGACAGGGCGTCGAGGCCGTCCGGCTCAGGCTTCTCGACCTTTACCCGGACCTCGGTCACGCGGTCGAAACGCTGAAGGAGTCCGCGCGCGATGTCGGACGTCATCCGTTCAAGGAGCGCCCGCGGGTGGCGGGCGACCTCCTCCCGCACGAAGGAAGCGACTTCGACGATGTCGAGGGCGGCCGCGAGCTCGTCTCGGATGACCGCGTCCGCGATGTCCACCGAGAGCGCAAGATCGACCAGGTAGTCGTGCGCTTGCTGCTGATCGGCCGGCGCGGGCCCCTGCCGGCCACGACACCGCAGGCCCCGGATGATGATCCGACCGGGCAGTTCGTTCACGACCGAGCCCGAACGCCGTGTGGCATACATGTGGCACCGTATCTGTTGAATGCATGACGTGCTGATCGCCTCGCCCGCAGATTCCTCCCGCGCCGACGCCTCGCTTCCGACACGCTGGGGCGACTTCCGGTTGAGCGTCTTCCGTTTTGACGGCACCGAGGTCGTCGCCCTCGCGCGGGGCGACGTGGACGGCACGGCACCCGTCCTCGTCCGCCTCCACTCCGAATGCCTCACCGGGGACGTGCTCGGCTCGCTGCGCTGCGACTGCGGCGATCAGCTGCACTCCGCGCTCGCCATGATCGGAAGCACGGAGCGCGGCGTCCTCCTCTACCTCGACCACGAGGGCCGCGGCATCGGGCTCTTCGACAAAGTGCGCGCATACGGACTGCAAGACGGCGGACTCGACACCGTCGACGCGAACCTCGAGCTCGGCCTTCCGGTCGACGCACGCGATTACTCGGCCGCGGCAGCGGTGCTGCACGAGCTGGGCATCCGGTCGGTGCGCCTCATCACCAACAACCCCGCCAAGATCCTCGGGCTCGAGATGCACGGCGTCGCGGTGATCGAGCGCGTCCCGCTCGAGACGCTTCCCAACGACGTGAACACGCCGTATCTCCGCGCGAAGGCGTCCCGCATGGGCCACCTCCTCGGCGGGCTGCCGGATCCGCGTCATTTGGACGCGGCCGTGATCCCAGCGGGCCGTCCGCTGGTGACGGTGCATTACGCGCAGACGATCGACGGGCGCATCGCCTCGCGCACCGGCGACTCACAGTGGGTCAGTGGCGAGCGATCCTTGCGCCTCGCGCACGAGCTCCGTGCCGCGCATGACGCCGTGCTGGTCGGGATCGGCACGGTCCTCGCCGACGACCCGAAGCTCACCGTACGTCTGGTTCCGGGCGACTCGCCCGTACGCGTCGTGGTCGACAGCCGGCTGCGCATCCCGCCGAACGCAAACGTCCTCAGGGCGGCGGAAGCGCGCACGATCGTCGCGACGACACCGCTCGCGTCCGACGAGCGCGCCGCGGCGATCGGCGCGCGCGGCGGGCAGGTGCTCCGCACGAAGGCCGACGCCGACGGTCACGTGGACCTGCGCGACCTGCTCGCCCGCTTGCGCGCTGACGGCATCCGCAGCCTGCTGATCGAGGGCGGCCGCGGGATCATCACCACGGCGCTGCGCGAGCGACTGGTGGATCGGCTCACCGTCTGCATCGCGCCGAAGGTGATCGGAGAGGGCATCGCGGCGGTGGGCGATCTGCACATCGACCGGCTCCGCGACGCGATGACCTTCGAGCGGGCGGGTTTCGTCGCCTGCGGCGGCGACGTCGTCTTCTATGGCGAGCCCGCGAGCCGGGCGGACTGAGCGTGGCTGCGGCGGTCTGGTTCCCGCGCGCGCGGTCGGTGGAGCTGCGGACCGAGGCGCTCGCCGAGACCGGGCCGGACGAGGTGCGCGTGCGCGCGATGCTGTCCGCGATCTCTCACGGCACCGAGATGCTCGTGTACCGCGGCGAGGTCGATGCCGACCTCGCCCTCGACCTTCCGACGCTCGCAGGCGGCTACGGCTTTCCGCTGAAGTACGGGTATGCGAGCGTCGGGCGCGCGGTCGCGCTCGGGCGCGACGTGCGCGGCCTGCGCGAGGGTGACCTCGTGTTCGCGTTGCATCCGCATCAGGACGAATACGTCGTCTCGGAGTCGCTCGTGCGGCGCCTGCCGGACCGCATCGCGCCCGAGCAGGGTGTGTTCCTCGCCAATCTCGAGACCGCGATCAACGTCGTGCTCGATGCGAAGCCCCGTCTCGGCGAGGTCGTCGCGGTCTTCGGGCAGGGAGTCGTCGGACTCCTCGTGACGCAGCTGCTGCGTCGCTCGGGCGCGCGCATCCTCGCGGTCGAGCCGTCGGCGCTCCGGCGCTCGTTCGCCGAACGCTGCGGCGCAGAGGCCGCGATCGCCCCGGGCGACGCGGCTCTCCTGCGCACGCTGACCGGTGGGCGCGGTGCCGACATCGCCATCGACGCGAGCGGCAGCCCCGCCGCGCTCCAGGAGGCGATCGACTGCGTCGCGCCCGAGGGCACCGTGGTCGTGTGCTCCTGGTACGGGGAGAAACCGGTGCCCCTCGACCTCGGCGGCCGTTTCCACCGCGGCCGGGTGCGCCTGGTCAGCTCCCAGGTCGGGCGGATCGATCCCTCCCTCGCGCCGCGCTGGGACCGCGAGCGACGCCTCGGACTGGCGATCGAGCTGCTCGGCGAGCTGGTCCTTGCGGAGCTCATCACGCATCGCATCCCGTTCGCCCGCGCGGCGGAGGCGTACGCGCTTCTCGACGGCCGGGACAGCGAGACGGTCCAGGTGGTGCTCGACTACGTCTGACGTCGGGCTCATCACGGCCGGCGATCCGGCGCGGCGCACCGGGGGCAACCTTTACAACCGGCACATGCTCGCAGCCATGCGGCGCGACGGCGTTCGCGTGACGACCGTCGTGCTCCGTGATCGGCGCGACGCGGCGCGACTCCGCGAGCTGCGCGCGCGCCTCGTTCTGGTCGACACGATCGCCGCCTCGCTCGCGGCGCGGCACCTGGCGCGCCTCCGTGCGCGCGGATCCGAGGTCGTGGCGCTCGCGCACATGCGGCTCGGCGCGATGGCCCTCGCGCGCCGGACGGATCGCGTCATCGCGGTGAGTCGAACGCTCGCGGACGAGCTTGTTGCCGGCGGGATCGACCGGCGGCGGATCGTTGTCATCTCGCCCGGTCGCGACGGCATCGCCGCTGGCCCGCGCGTGAAACGCGGCCGGAGGGTCCTCTGCGTCGGGAACTGGACGCCGGCGAAAGGCATCCACACGCTCGTCGCAGCCGCAGCACGGCTGCCCGACGTTTCGCTCGATCTCGTCGGCGACACGCCCGACGCGGCGTACGCCGCCCGCGTGCAGCGCGCGATCGCAGCCCGCGGGCTTGCGCCACGGGTGCGGGTCTACGGCTCGCTCGGCCGGACCGCACTGGCGCGCCGGTACTCGGCGGCAGGGATCTTCGCGCTGCCGTCGACCCGCGAGGCCTACCCGATCGTGTACGCCGAGGCGCTCGCGCACGGCCTGCCCGTCATCGGGTGCGAGATCCCCGCGGTCCGCGAGGTCACCGGTGGCGCGGCCATCCTCGTCCCGCCGGGACGCGTCATGCCCCTTGCGGCCGCGCTGAAGCGGCTCGTTACGGACGAGCGCTCGCGCCGCCTGCTCGCGCGGCGATCACTGCTCCGCGCGCGCCAGCTGCCGACCTGGGCGGAGAGCGAGGCGCGGTTCGTTCGCGCGGTTACGCGGTCTGGCTACCGCGACCCACGCCGAGGAAGTGCGCCACGATGACGATGAGCGCGACCACGAGAAGCACGTGTACCAACGCCCCGGCCGCAGGGAGCGCGACGACCCCGAGGAGCCAGAGCACCAAAATGACGACCGCGATCATGAGGAGCATTGGGACACCGCCTTTTCTGCGTGAGACAAGCGCACGAACGGTGCCGCTATCGTCCCAGTCGCCGGAAAAGCTCCACATCACACCTAATCGTTACGCGTGCTCGCGCGCCGATTGCTGCTCCGTGCGCGCCAGCTGCCGACCTGGGCGGAGAGCGAGGCGCGGTTCGTTCGTGCGGTGAGACCGCAGTCGTCAAAGCGCTAACCCCTGACCGCACCGCTCGCCGCGACGTCAACGGACCAGGGTGGATGAAATGCGCTTAGCCGCTATGTCGACGTCCTCCGGTGTCGCGGCACGGCCACGTTCAAGCGCCGCGACAACAAGTTCGGGGGCGAGCCGCGCGCGGATCATGACGAGGTCAGCTTGCCTCACGAGCTCGTCGGCCGGCGCGAGCACCATGTGGGTGGCGTCGAGCATGGCGTCCACGGCGCCGAAGAGCCAGGCCGCGTCGGTAAGCGACCCTTCACGCGTCGCGACACCAGCCAGGCCGGCGAGCCCAGCCGAAACATTTGCGCTCGCACCGCTGCGCTGTCGGATCGCCAAGCTCTCACGAAATCGTCCGGCCGCCGTCGCCAGCTCGTGGGCCTGCAGCGCAACGTGCCCCAGATTGTGGATCGACCACGAAATGATCGGCTCGTCACCCAAGATGCGACCGTACCCAAGCGCTTCTTCGAACAACGGGGCTGCGGCGCTCGCGTTCCCCTCGCATCGATCGATCTCGCCCAAGCTGTCCAATGCGATCGCCAGGCTCCAACGGTTGTCGAGCTCGTTTCGCCGGCGGATCGCGACAGCTTCCTCGACCAACGCGCGGGCGCGGGTGTAGTCGCCGTCGGCGCACGCGAGGCGGCCAAGGCTGATGAGCGGGCTCGTGCTCCACTGGAGATCACCGGTCTCGCGGAAAAAGGCCAAGCTCTCGGTGTGGCCGTGGCGCGCGGCGACGAAGTCACCGTGTTGTTGCGCGACATCGGCCATGATGAACGCCAACAGCCCGAGGCTCCAGGTGTCGCCAGTCGCTTCGAGGATGGCCTTGGCCTCAATGACCGCGGAGGCCGAGGCGACGTCGTCGCTCCCAACGACGGCCAAGCCGAAGAGGGCATACGCCAGCTCACGCTGTTCACCGAGCGCCCGGAGCAGCTCGACAGCCTCGGCGGCAACGGCCCGGGCAGTCGGGCGATCATCTTGCATCGCCGCGAGCTGGCCCATCGCGAAGAGGGCACGCGCGCGTCCGAGGGTGCGGGCCGTGGGGTCGCTCCGCTGCAGCGCCGCTCCGAGGATGTGCCGGAACTCGGCGACGCGACCAATCGCCGACACGATCCCGAACATCGACCCGGCAAGGAGAAGCTCCCGCTCGCTTTCGTTCGGCTCGGCCCTGATCCATTCCAGAGCCGCGCGGAGATTCTCGTACTCGGTGATCATGCGCACGAACTCCGGGCTTCCTGGTCGACGCGCAACGAGCGCGCCGTCCGCCGCGAACGCAACGAAGTAGTCGACATGTCGCTGCCTGAGGATCGGCGCCTCGCCCGAGTCCACGAGCTTTTCGCGCGCGTATTCGCGGACGGTCTCAAGCAGTGAGTAGCGCGCCATTTCACGTCGCTCCTGCATCGTCGCCAGTGACTTGTCGACGAGGTGCGCGAGGAGATCAAGGACGGTTTCGCGGGCCAGTCCGTCGCCGCTGCAGACCGTTTCGGCGGCCTCGAGCGTCCAGCCATGGACGAACACCGCGAGCCGGCGGAACAGCAGTCGCTCCGGATCGCTGAGGAGGTCGTAGCTCCAGTCGATGAGCGCCCGGAGTGTCTGCTGCCGCGCGACGACAGTTCGCCCACCGCCGGTCAGCAGGCGGAACCGCTCGTCCAGCCGCTGCGCGAGCTCCGCGACCGACAGCGAACGCACCCGGGCCGCCGCCAGCTCGAGCGCGAGCGGGATGCCGTCGAGGCGACGGCAGATCCGGACGACGTCGGCCGCGTTGTCGTCGCTGAGGTCGAACGACGGCTGATAAGCCCTGGTGCGATCCACGAACAACCGGATGGCCTCGTATTCTCGGAGCTGGTCCAGTGGCGGCAGCGAATCCTCCTTGGGCACGCGCATCGGGGGGACCGGCATGAGCACCTCGCCCGGGACGTTCAGACCCTCGCGGCTGGTGCTGAGGATCGTCAACCGCGGGCACGAGCGGACGAGCGCGTCGGCCAGTTCCGCGCAGGCGGCGATCAGGTGCTCGCAGTTGTCGAGCACGAGTAGGAGCTCGCGGCGTTGCAGGAACGCACTGACGGCATCTACGGCCGCATGTCCGCTCCGCTCCGTAATGTGAAGCGCCGACGCGACGGTCGGTCCCACCGCCGTCGGATCGGTGACCGACGCGAGCTCGACCAGCCAGGCGCCATCCGGAAAACGGTCGAGTACATCGGCAGCAAGATGAAGCGCGAGCCGCGTCTTGCCGCTGCCCCCGGGTCCTGTCAGGGTGAGCAGCCGAGTCGTGAAGACGAGCGCCAACGCCGCCGCGAGCTCACGCTTCCGTCCGACGAAGCTCGTCACTTGGCTCGGAAGGTTGTTCGGTATGGAGTCGAGGCTGCGCAGCGGCGGGTAGTCGTCGCGCAGGCCGTCGATGAGCAGCTGATAGACCCGCTGCGAGCGGGCGAGATCTTTGAATCGGTGCTCACCGAGGTCGCGGAAGGCGAGCCCGTTGGCGAGGCCGTCGCGGACCAGCGACTCGGTGGTCTCGGACACGAGGACCTGCCCGCCGTGGCCCGCGGCCGCGATCCGCGCGGCGCGATGGATCTCGAAGCCAACGTAGTCGACCGCCGCAGCGCCGCTCGCCGGACGGGCTTCACCGGTATGCAGGCCCATCCGGACGCGTACGGGCGCACCTTCGGGCCACGTCGCTGTGGCGAGACCACGCTGGGCGGCGGCTGCGGCCGCGACCGCCGCGGACGGACTCGTGAACACCGCGAAGAACGCGTCGCCCTCCGTCCGCACCTCGACCCCGCCATTGGTCGCAAGGGCATCGCGGATGATCCGGCTATGGATCTCGAGAACGGATTCCCAGCGGTCGGTGCCAAGCTCGTGGACCGACGCAGTCGATCCTTCGATGTCTGTGAACAGGAATGTCACAAGACCGGATGGAAGCGTCGCCATCCGCGGAGTATGACTAAGAAGGGCGACAGAGAAACGTAGCGCGGAGAAGCGCGTTAGGTCCGCCGGCAGTACGTAATTGCTCCATTGGGCGTGGCTCCGGTCGACATTTAGGCGGTTTGCCTACCGCGGCCCATTTACGGCGCGTCATCCCCGTGCCATCACACGTCCGCTGCGACGCCGAAGTGGCGCAGCAAGCGGGGAGGCGGAGATGGCGGCATCGTTGTTCGATCGGCTTGGCGGCAGGACCGCGATCATGGCGGTGGTGGCGGATTTCAGAAAACGGGTGGAGCAGGACTCACGGATCAACGCGAAGTTCGCGAGAACCGACCTTCCCCGCCTCGAGGCGATGCTCGTCGATCAAGTCAGCGAGGCGACCGGTGGAGCCTTCCATTACACCGGCCGGGACATGCGTGAGGCGCACCAGGGCATGGGCGTGACGACGGGCGAGTTCAACGCTCTGGTCGACGATCTCGTAACCACGCTGAACGGGTTCGCGGTCCCGAAGACCGAGCAGGACGAGCTGCTCGGGATCCTCGGTCCGCTGAAGACGGAGATCGTCGAAGTGGAGTCGAGCGCAATGGGGACGCCTCTGCCCGACGCCTATCAAGCAGCGCCGCCGCTGGCCAAGTCGTAGGGGGCTTGGTCTAGACCCCTCGACCCTCCTCGAGGACCATCAAGCGCAGCTGCTCGGCGAGCCAGCTCTCGGTCTGGGTCGTGTCGTCTCGATCTGGATCGGGGCCCGTGGACCGCTCGAAGTGTTCACTCATACGACCTTCTCCGCCGACAGATGCTCCGCAAAATCCGTGCCGAGGCGCGCGGCGTCGTAGTGCTTGCCGACGAGGTGGTGGTACGGGACGCCGGAGAAGAAGTGATGGCTCTTCGTCGGTACGTCCGTGCCGGGAGCCCATTCCTGGCGCTGCAGGGCGACGTAGCCCTGCTCCTCTGACGCTGCCATCGCCTGGAGCAGCTGATTGAGGCCGTAGCCCATCGCGTGCTGGGCCCCGAGAGTGATGAACACGAACCGGTACCCGAGCTCGCCCAGCTCCGCGAAGCTGATCGGCGCGGGATCGTTGAACCACTTGAAGGAGCTCGACCAGTTGAACGCGAAGTGCGCGTCGGGGAACCGCCGATGGACTTGATCCGCGAACGTCTCGACCGGGCCGCGATCCGACGTCGGGAACTCGCACCAGACGAGGTCCGGGAGGCCCGTATCGAGGTACCGGAGGGCCCGGTCGATCGCCAGGTCAAGGCCGCGCGCGGGCTCGGGGGCGTCGATCGCCGAGAGGCCGTCGGTCCGCGCGATGACCACGAACTCTGAATTTCCCAGGTCTTCAGCGACCGCCCGGGCCATCCGCAGCTTGCCGATCATCTCGTTCGCCGGGATCAGGGCCTTGCCGCCGATGTGGCCGCACCGCTTCGGGAGGACCTGATCCTCGATGTGGGCCGCGGCGACGCCGGCGTTCACGTAGAGCTCGGTGGTGCGCTGGACGTTGAAGATGTTCCCGTACCCGCCGTCCATGTCGACGACCACGGGCGGGAGCTCGAGCAGCCGCGGCGGGGTCCCCTTCTCCGGGTCGCCGACCGCCTGGGTGAGCTGGAACTTGCGGAGGGCGGAGACCGTGCGCGCGGCGGCGTCGGCGATCTCGGGACCGGTGTACAGATCCATGTCCGTCGTGCCGAGGTGGCCGATGGCGAAGCTGTAGCCGCTGAAGTACACGGCCTTGAACCGGTGGTACATCGCGAGCTGCGCCCCCATCGGGTCGTAGACCCCGGGGCCGAAGAGGTACGGCTCCGTCTCGAGAAGCTGACGCATGCGCACGCTCGGATGCGTCCACCGTGACACGGGTACCCCGTAGCCGGGCGGCAGGAGCGGGGTCTCCACCAGCTCCTGGCTATCCAGGGCGATCAGCTCAGCCATCTCTCAGCTCCTTCGGCTAGTTGTTGTGGTCGACGAGGCAGAACTCCGGGCACTCGCACTCAACACCGGTCGAGCGCAACCAGGCCTCCGGCACGCGGTCGCCAGCTTGGCTCGTGTCGATCGCATCGGTTGCCGTTTTCATGTTTGCCCTCCGGGACGGACTCTCCGCCTCGGGCCATTCATCAGTCAAGCGAATGTTATTGATCGTTTACATTCAAGACTCTTATGTCCGGTCGTAGACTGCCGGGATGCAGCTTGCGCAGCTTCAAGGCCTGGTCGAGATCGCCCGCGCCGGGAGCATCGGCCGTGCGGCCGAGCAGCTCTTCATCACCCAGCCGGCGCTGACGGCGCGGCTCAAGGCGCTCGAGGCGGAGCTGGAGTGCCAGGTCGTCGTGCGCGGGCGGGGCGGCAGCCGGCTGACCGACGCGGGACGGGCGCTGCTCCCCTACGCCGAGCGTGCGATCGCCGCGGCCGATGAAGGCGCCCAGCGGGCTCGCGAGCTCGCCGGCGGTCGCACCGATGCGATCGCGATCGGCGCCGCGCCCGCGGTGAGCGCCTACGTCCTTCCGGTCGTCCTCCGTCACCTCCGAGCGACGTATCCGGACGCGCGGCTCTCGGTCCGCAGCGGCCATTCGGAGGAGCTGCTCGAGCTCGTCCTGCGCGGCGACGTGCAGGTCGGCGTCATGCGGCCGTTACGGCATCCGGAGATCACGACCATGCCGGTGTACGAGGACCGGCTCATCCTCGTCGCCCATCGCGGGCATCGTTTCACGCGACTGCCGCACATCCGGATGCGAGACCTGGCCGACGAGCAGCTCGTGATGTTCGACCGCGCATCGAGCTACCACGATCTCACTCGGGTCATGTTCCGCACGGCGGGCGTGCAGCCGCGGAGCTTCCTCGAGGTCGACAACATCGACGCCGCGAAGCGGATGGTCCAGGAAGAGCTCGGCGTCGCCCTCCTGCCGCAGAGCGCCGTCGCGGTGGAGCTGCGGGACCAGCGGCTGCGCGCGGTGCGCGTCACCGACATGACGCCGGTGCGGCGAACGATCATCGCGGTGCGCCGCCGCGACGCCGGTCCGGCGACCGGCGCGCTGGCACGCTTCCTCGAGCTCCTCGTGGCGCTCGCCCCTAAGAAGGACCGCGCGGCTGCGGCAGGCAAAGCCGGGCGGCCGGGTCGCTCCAACCTCACGTAGCGGTATCGCCGTGTGATACCCCACGTACCGGTCGGGCCATTCGGGCCCCGCCTCCTCAGCGTCCCTCGCTCGCCTTGCCGCGGAGGGTCATGCAAGCATCGCTCGCGCGACGAGCCGTCCTTCCGTGTCGGTGACGTCGCACTCCGCGAGCCCGATGGTTCGCCCCGACTGCACCACGCGCGCGGCGGCGATGAGCGTGCCGTTCCAGAACGGCCGCAGGAAATTGACCTTCATCTCGAGGGTAGTGAAGGTCTCGTCCTCGCCGAGCGTCGACGCATACGCGGTGCCCATGGCCGCGTCCGCGACGTCGCAGATGATGCCGCCGTGGAGCGTGCCCATCGGGTTCGCGTGCTGCGGGCCGGCCTCCAGCTGGAAGACGGCCTTCCCGGCCTCGATCGCCGTCGGCCGGAAGCCGACGAGCTTCCCCACGGGCGCGACGGCCTCGTCGTGACCCAGGCCGGCAATGAAACGATCGATGAGCCTCGCCACTCAGCTGATCACTCGTTGCCGGCGGTCGGCGGCAGCATGGCCCGCAAGCGGCGCGTGACCGCATCGAGGATCCGCACCGCGATGTTCGCATTCTCACCCAGGACGTCACGGAACTGCTGCGACCCGAGGACGAAGCAGCGCAGCGGCGAGGTCGACGTGACCGTCGCCGTCCTGGGTCCGGCGTCGATGAGCCCGATCTCCCCGAAGAAATCGCCTGGACCCATGGTGCGGAGGACGGAACCATCGCGTCGGGCCTCCGCACGACCCTCAACAATGACGAAGAACGCGTCCGCGCGTTCCCCCTGCGTGCACAGCGTCGCTCCGGAGGGGTACTCGCGAGATTCGGCCCGCGAGGCGATGAACCGCAGGTCGTACGCCGAACACGCGGCGAAGAGCGGGATGGCGCGGAGGGCCTCCTCGGTCTCGTGGAGGGGCTCTTCCTTGAGACCAAGGAGCGCCAGCGGCGGCGCGAAGTACACGGCTCCGGTGACCGGGCGGCTGAAGTCGGTGAGCCGGTCCCGCTGCCCGTCCGCGAGGCCGAACATCCGCCCGAGCATCCGGTCGAAACGCGTCCGATCGGCGGCGAACGCCACGAAGTAGAGGCCGTGCTCGGCCATGGTCCCGTACGGCACGCTTCGTCGGTAGATCGGAAGCTCGTCATCGTGCTCGTCCAGGATCTCGACTCGAGCGATGTGAGCAGTAGCGGGCTTCTCGTCGTCCGGGAACTCCACACTATCGATCTTGGTCCGGCCGAACACCCTCTCCTGCTCGGCTTGCGGCAGCGCCTCGAACCGCGCGAGATCGTGGATCCAGCGCATGACCAGCACGTGACTTCCGCCGCTACCGGGCTCGCCGGGCGGAACGAGCGCCGCGAGCGGCGCTTCGAGCATCTCCGGATTCTTCGTTCCATCGATGAAGCCCGTCAGATCGCGGCTGTCGCGGTGCACGAAGCAGGCCTGCTCCGTCGCCACCGTCGCGACATCCGCGATCGCGCTGACCGCCGCGCGACTGTGCTCGAAGACCACGTCGCTCGAGCTTCCGTTGATCCACACGAAGACGTCGTGCTGCGTGGCCGGTGCGCGCCGGCCGTCGAGGCCGATGACCTCACGGAACGGGCCGAGGCCGGCGGGAAGCTCGCCCGGCGCGATACGAGTCCAGAGGTCCGGTCCGAAGGCGACGACAAGATTGACGCCGCCGGCCGAGACGGCCGGCTGCTCGAGCTGGCTGATCAAGCGGCCCGCATACGCCTCATCCACGTCGGCCCGGATGTCGAACTCGATGAACTCGTGTGCGACGGTGCCCTGCGCGAAGATGCCGAATTGCGGTAGCCGCATGTCACTCCCCTAGTCGAGCCGCAGCGAATCTACGCGCTCCTCACGCCCTGGGCGATGGCTCGACTACGCGAGCACCTCAGCTCCACGCCGGCGCAGCACGTCCTCCGCCTCGGCGACGAGCCGCGCGACGAGCGCGCCAGCCGGCTCGATCGCGTCGATGAGGCCGGCGTCCTGCCCGATGAGCAGGCTGCCGTGTGCGGCATCGCCGGCCTCTCGCGCGACACCCAGCTGCGCCTGCACCTCGCGTCGGCGGCGCCGCAGCTCGCCCTCGCGACCGACCCACGCGTCGATGAACGCATTCCGACGTGCGCGCGCATACGCGCCAGGCCAGACGCGACCGCTCGCGATGTCCGGAAGCTCGGAGAGCACCGTGTCGTGCCCATCGCTTTCGACGATCGCGCGCTTGTAGCCATCCGGGAGCGGCGACTCACTCGTGGCGAGGAAACGTGTGCCGAGGAGCGCACCGTCGGCGCCGAGGATGAGCGCGGCGGCGATGCCCGCACCGTCGGCGATCCCCCCGGCGACGAGGACCGGGATGGACGGCAGGGCCCGGACGACCATCCGCGCGAGCGGCAGCGAGGCCATGAGTCCGACGTGTCCGCCACCCTCGGTCCCTTGCGCGACGACGATGTCCGCGCCGGCCTCCGCGGCACGCTTCGCTTCGTCGAGCGTGTCCGCCTGATGCATGAAGAGCACGCCCGACGCATGCGCGCGCTCCGCCACCGACCGCAGATCCTGGTCTGGCCGCCGCCACGCGGTCGAAAGGATCCGTGGCCGGCAGGCGAGCAGCGTGTCCACGTCCTCGACGGCTGCGTCGAAGAGGAGGAGGTTGAGCCCGAACGGTGACGTCGTGAGCGAGCGGATCTGGTCGCCGAGGGACCGGATCTCATCCGCACCCAACGGCGTTCCGGGCCGGACGCGCTGCGACGCGCCGTAAATGCCGAGCCCGCCCGCGTTGCTGACCGCGGCGACGAGCGCAGGCGATGTCCCGCCGGACATTCCGCCAAGCACGATCGGATGGCGGACGCCCACGAGCTCGGTGAAGCGGGTGTGGATCATTCGGCCAGAGCCTACGAGAGGGGGGCGCGAGAATGTTGCGGTGCAGCAATTCACGCCGGCGGAGCGGCGGACGCTCCGCGCGCTGAAGGACCCCTACGGGATCCAGCGGTTCCTGGACGACCTTCCCTACCACCTCGCCACAACGGCGTGGTCGCCGCGCCGCGTCCTGCGGGAACGCACCGCCCACTGCCTCGAGGCTGCCATCTTTGGAGCGGCCGCATTGCGTGCGGTCGGCTTTCCTCCACTGGTCCTCGACTTCGAGGGCGAGCAGGACAGCGATCACGTCATCGCCGTGTTCAAGCAGCGTGGTCACTGGGGCGCGATCGCCAAATCCAATTTCGCCGGCTTGCGCTACCGCGAGCCGGTCTACCGTACGGTCCGCGAGCTCGCGATGAGCTACTTCGAGAGCTACTTCAACCTGCGCGGCGACCGGTCGCTCCGAACGTTCTCGCGGCCTGTAGACCTGCGCCGCTTCGACGATCGCGACTGGATGACGACCGAGAAGGACGTTTGGTTCATCCCCGAGCGCCTGCTCGACATCTCCCACACCCGGCTCGTCTCGCCGGCGATGGCGAAGCGGCTGCACCGGGTCGGAGAACGATCACTGGCGGCCGGCTTGGTCGGCCACCGGTGGAAGTGACGTCCTAGGCGACACCCGGATGCGCGAGCACCGTGAACAACCGGCCGCAGCTCAGGCAGTAGATCGCGTCCACCGTCCGCGACTCGGGTGTGGGATGCGGGCCCGGGTTCCGGTACTCGATCTTCAGGGCCTGGAGCGCCGCGCCCTTCGCACCTTCGAGCTCCGCGCCGCATTCGGGACACTTGGGCCCCTTCGCGTCCGCCATCTCGGCTCGCCCTCCTTGTTCGCTCGCGACGGCGACGGCAGGCCGTCCCCCGTGCCGCCGGACGTGACAGAACGCCTCGAATCTACCGGTCCAGCGTTCCGATCGCGAGCAGCAGGCCGTCCTTCTTGATCGCCGGGCTGGTGACGATGAACAGGAGCACGCCGCCCACCTCGGCGCGCATCGTGGCGAGCGGCTCCCCGACCAGATCGACGAGCTGCCCGACGACGTCGCCTTTCTTCACCATGCGGCCCACCTCGACGCGAGGATGAAAGATGCCCTCGACCGGTGCGCGCAGCCAGTCGAAGCTCTTCACGACCGTCGGCGGCTTCTTGAGCTCCGGCACGCCGCCGAGCGCACCGACGGACCGCAGGATGTTCGTGACCCCCTTCACGTGGCGAACGACGTCCGCTTCGATGAGCAGCCCGCGGCCGCCGGACTCCGCGAGCATCGCGGCGACCCCGTTGAGGCACGCGACGGCGTAGAGCGAGCCGGGCCGTTCGCCCGTCGGCGCACTCTTCACCGCCCACTTCGCGCCGTACGCGTTCGCCATGCGGGTGATACGCGCGTCGAGCGCGTCATCGCCGGTCTCCCGGTAGATGACGAACGGCGTCAGATCCTCGATGAGATCGCCGGCGTGCAGATCGATCGCGTTGTCGCACTTGGTCACGATCTCGGTGAGGAGCCGGTGCGCGAAGCGCTCGCCCCACGTCCCATCCGCGCGACCGGGGAACAGGCGGTTGAGGTTGTCGTTGTCCTCGGGATTCACGTAGATGCTCCGCTCGTAGAAGCCAGGCCGGTTCAGCAGCGGGATCACCAGGACCGTGCCACGGACCTGCGCTGGATCGAGCGCGCGGCCGATCCGGATCGCGGCCTCGATGCCGGTGTACTCGGCGGCGTGGATGCCGGCGGTGATGAGGACGGTCGGGCCATCGGCGGTGCCCCTGACCGCGATGAACGGCCAGCGGTACTTCTCGAGGCCCGCGTCACCGGCGAACGTGAACTCGCCGGTCGTGCGCTCACCCGGTGACGGGAGCGGGATCGGACCGATGGCCGTGCCGGGCACGCCGACACGCTAGCGCGAGCGGGCGACCTCGATCAGGGGGCGCACTTCGTGTAATCGCCGGTCGAGTAGCCCGTCGTGAACCACTGCTGCCGCTGCGCGGACGAGCCGTGGGTCCAGGCCTCCGGTGCGACCTTGCCCGACGTCTGCTTCTGGATCCGGTCGTCACCGACCGCGGCGGCCGCGTCGAGCGCGCTTGCGATGTCCGTCTGCGTCGGTGCCTGCAGGTAGCCGGTCTCCGCGGCGTGCTTGGCCCACACGCCGGAGTAGCAGTCGGCCTGCAGCTCCTGCTTTACCGAGAGACTGCCTGGGCCGGTGCGCTGATCATTGCTCAGGGTGCCAAGGACGTCCTGGACGTGATGCCCGTATTCGTGCGCCACGACGTACGCCTCGGCCCATGGGCCGCCTTTCGCGCCGAAGCGATCCTGGAGCTCGGTGAAGAACGAGAGATCGAGGTACACCTTGCCATCCACCGGGCAGTAGAAGGGACCCATCTGCGCGGACGCGGTCCCGCAGCCGGCCTGCGTCTGGTCGGTGTAGAGCACGGTCGGGGCAAGGGTGTACTGCTTGCTTTGTTTCGCGAGCTCGTCCTTCCAGAATTGCTGGACGCTGTCGACGTACCCGACGATCCGACAGTCCTCGCGCTTGTTGGCGTCCGCTCCGGTCTTGCAGTCGGCCACGGACGGGGCGTTCGGATCGAGCTGCGTCGTGGTGGAGGTGGGGACCGAGTTGAGGATCGCCGTCGGATCGACGCCCAGCAGCAGCGAGACGACGAGGATGACGAGGGTGAGGCCGCCGCCACCGACGATGAGCCCGCCGCCACCGACGCGGCGGCCGCGGACGTCCTCGACCTGTGAGGGATCCAGGCGCTGGTTGTCGTTGAAGGTCACTGCCGTAGCACCCGCAAGACCCCGGCCAGCAGGCTGGGGTAGCGTCAGATCGAAGGAGAAGAGTATGACGAGCGCGATCCACACCGACACGCTGACCAAGGACTACGGCGCCGGCCGCGGGATCTTCGACCTCGATCTGGACGTCACCGACGGCGAAGTCTTCGGGTATCTCGGGCCGAACGGCGCGGGCAAGACCACGACGATCAAGCTGCTGATGGGCCTGAGCCACGCGACGCGCGGGACGGCCACGATCTTCGGGCTCGATGCCGACCGCGACGCGGTGGCCGTGAAGAAGCGAGTCGGCTACGTGCCGGGCGAGCTCCCCCAGTTCGGCGGGTGGCGCGGCTCCGAGATCGTCGCCTACATCGCGGGTCTGCGCGGTGACGTCGATGACACGGAGGTGGAGGCCGTCGCGAAACGCATGGACCTCGATCTTGGACGCAAGTACCGCGAGTACTCGCACGGGAACAAGCAGAAGCTCGCGCTGCTCCTCGCCTTCGCGCCCCGACCCGCCCTACTCATTCTCGACGAGCCCACGACCGGCCTTGACCCGCTTGTTCAGCAGGAGTTCTACGGGCTCGTACGCGACGCGCGCGCCCGGGGCGCCACGATCTTCCTCTCGTCGCACGTTCTGTCGGAGGTCGAGCACATCTGCGACCGGGTCGGCATCGTGCGCGACGGTCATCTCGCGACGGTCGGCACGCTCGATGAGCTGACCGGCATCCGCGCACATCACGTGCGCATCGAGTTCGCCGACGCGCCGCCGGCGGAACG
The DNA here is from genome assembly GCA_030773995.1 of Chloroflexota bacterium. Lineage (GTDB taxonomy): Bacteria > Chloroflexota > Limnocylindria > P2-11E > P2-11E > UBA4735. The sequence continues at coordinate 1,022 of JALYLX010000021.1, read as the reverse complement.
GCTGCGGAGCTTGCGCGGCTTCGAGGGCCTCGCGATCGACGGGCGGCACGTGACCGGGCTGTACCGCGGGAGCTTCGACGAGCTGCTCGGCGCCATCGCGGGATCGCGCGTCGCGACGCTCGAGAGCCGCGAGCCCACGCTCGAAGAGGTCTTCCTGAGCTACTACTCAGGCGCGAACGCGTGACGCTCTTCCGGCTCGCCCTGCGCTCGCACCGCACCGGCACCATCGCGACCGCTGCGATCGGCGGCATCACTGGGATGCTCAACGCCGTCGCATACATCTCGGTCGCCGGAGCGACGCGCGCAGAGCGCGCCGCGTTCGCGCACTCGATGGAGATCCTCGGCCAGCAGCTCTCGTATCTCCTCCCGCGCCCGGTGCAGCTCGACACCATGGGCGGCTACCTGACCTGGCGGGCCCTCAGCGTGGTCGCGATCGTCTACGCGGTCTGGGCGATGCTGGCGGCGACCGGAGCCGGCCGCGGCGAAGAGGAGAAGGGCCTCACCGAAACGTGGCTGGCCACCGGCGTGTCGCGCGCGCGCTGGCTCGGGACGCGCGCCGCCGCCTTCGTGGTCGTGGCGGCGGTCTCGCTGGTGGTCACGCTCGCCGCGACGGCGCTCGGAGCCGCGATCGCGAACGATCCGCTGCCGCTGCAGGCGGTGGCGGCGGAGATCCTCCCGCTCTTTGCCCTGGCACTCTGGGGCTTCGGAGCCGGGCTCTTCGTGGCGCAGCTCGCGACGACGCGCCGCGGCGCGTCGGTGACGGCCGGCATCGTCATCGTTGCGCTCTTCACCCTGAACTCGTCGCTCCGCGCCGGCGTCGATCCGGGCCCGCTGAAGTGGCTCTCTCCTTTCTATCTGTTCGACCGGAGCGCCCCGCTCCTGGCTGACGGTTCGGTCGACGGGCCGGCCACCGGCCTGAGCCTCGGCGTGGCGGCCGTCCTCGTCGGGTTGTCGCTGTGGGCGTTCGACCACCGCGACGTGGGCGGGGCGCTCATTCGGGGTCGGGCGGCGTCCAGCCGCCC
>JALYLX010000020.1 GCA_030773995.1 Chloroflexota bacterium | reverse complement strand
GGTGAAGGCCGCGGCCGCGGGCTTCGCGGTCGAGCTGCTTCCGGATCCGCGGCGACCCGACGGCATCCGCACGTTCGCGCACCGGGGGCGCGAGTTCCGCAGGGGCACCGACGCGGAGGTCGTGCTACGCGACGAAGCGCTCGAGGAGCTGGCGCGCCTCGTGGCCGCGCAGGGCAGGGACACGCTCGTCATCGATGTGGACGGCGGCTCGACGTCGCTCGTGCGCGCCGGGGTCGATGGCAGGGTCGTCGCCGCGCACGTCTCGCCGCTTGGCGCGGGCGTCGCCGCCGACCGCACCGTCGTGCGCGCCGGTCTGGATGGCGTACGGCGGTGGATCCCGTGGGCCATCGACGCGCCGACGTTGCTCGAGCGCGTGTTCAACCGCGCGCGTTGGCCGGGCGCCGTCGCGGCCGAAGCGAGCGCCCTCGCACTCGAGATCGCGCTCGCGCACGAGGCCACCAGTCACGCGCTCGCGGACGCGGCGGCCGCCGGGATGGCCGAGACATTGCGCGACGCGCCGATCACGATCGTCACTGGCGCGGCCGCGTCCTTCACCCGCGCCGCGCACACGGCGCTCGTCGCGATCGACGGGCTCGGCTCGCCGAGGCCGACGACGCTCCATCGCGACGCGGAGGAGGGGCTCGTGGCGCTCGGCGCGCTCGCCGCTCGCGTCCGGGCACGGGGCGGCGATCCGTCGGACGCCGTCGGCGACGAGCTCGCGCGCCGGCTCGTGCCGATCGCGTTCGTCGTGCCGGTCACGCCGGGACGTCGAAGCAAGCTGCGAGTGAATGGCGTCGAGCATGTCGCCGATGAGCTCGCGCCAGGCGCGTTCTTCAGCGTGCGGCACCGCGGCGAGGCCGACGTCGAGGTGACCGGCACGCCGGTGAACGCGCACGGTACTGCCGGTGAGCTCGGCATCATCATCGACGCGCGCGGTCGCCCGCTGGTCCTGCCGCCACGCGACGCCGAGCGGATCCCGACCCTGGTCCGCTGGTTCGCGGCGCTCGATCTCGCGGTCGCGAACGCCGGCTAGATGGGCTGGCGGTACGGGCGCTGGGTCGTCGAGCACCCGTTGCCGCTGGGCGCCTCGTCGCGGCCCGCGGTCGGCACGGCCGTCCGCGCCGGCGATCCGCTTGCGAGCGGCGTGCTCCTCGGTTCGCCGCAGCGGATCGACGGTGCCCGGAAGCTTGGCGTCGAGCCCAGGGACGTCGACCGGCTCACCCGCGTGCGCGTCGGCACGGACGTGACGCGCGGCACGGTGCTCGCGCGGACCGGCCGGCGATTCGTGCGCGCCGTGACCGCGCCCGTCGACGGCCGGCTCGTACACCGCTCGTCCGAGGGCGACTTCTACGTCGCGCCGATCACGGGTACGTGGGCCGTTCGCGCGTCAATGGATGGGGCGGTCAGCCGCTCCGATGACGCCGTGGTCAGCGTCGAGGGCGCCGCCTGGGCACTCGGCGGCGTGGCCGCGTACGGCCCTGACGCGTTCGGGGAGCTCGTGCTCGGCGTCGATGCGCCGACGGACGAGCTCGCCCCCTCGCGCGTCGACGTGCGGATGCGTGACCGGATCATCGTCGGCGGCGCGCGCATCGCCGCCGAAGCGATCACCCGTGCGCACGCGTGTGGCGTCGCCGCGCTCGTCGCCGGCGCCGCGCCCGCAGGGGGGCTGCGCGTCGTCTATGGCGACGAGGTCACTGCGTCGGGTGGTGCGACGGTCGAGGACCGCCCCACGATCATCTGCCTTCTCGGTTTCGGCAGCGGCCCGCTGCCCACGGAGATCTACCGCCCGTTCGTGGCGTTCAACGGCCGGCGTGCCGCGATCAACGTGGCCTCGGCGCGGCTGTTCGTGTTCGCTCCCGAAGCGTTGATCGATGCGTCGCTCGACGCGCCGGCGCTCGTGCTGGCCGGCGACTTCGGCGGCGTACGGCCACTCGAGGGCGAGACGAGCCTGACCGGCGTGACGCGCTTCGCGAGCGACGCATTCTGCGAAGGTCTCGCGACGAAGGACGGCGTGGTCCCGGTCCCCAACGTCCTCCCGTATGACGCGGCGCGCTAAGCGAGGCCGGCGAGGGGGGCGAGGGAGGGCTTTGCCCGACCGAGCTCGTGGGGCCCCCGATCGCGGAGCAGCCGAAGGCGGCGCAGCGAGCAGGGTCAAGAAGGAGACCGCGGCGTATCGGGCGCGCGAGCTGCGCCTCAAGCGATCGCGCACCGTCGTCGGTTTTCTCGGACTCGTCCCGCTCATCGGATCGCTCGCCTGCGATGGTGGCGTGCTCCTCTTCTGCATCCCGTGGTCGTGGTACATGGCCGTCTGGGCCGCCGTCTTCGGCGCGTTTGTGGGCCTTAGCATTCGAATCATCCGTGAACGCCGCCGATTCGAAGCACAGCAGCCGCGCGCGAGCTGATCCCGCGACGATCGATCTCGTCAGTCATTCGTCGTTGCACACCGAGCGGCTGGGCGAGCGGCTCGCCTCGCATGCGCAGCCAGGCGACGTCATCGCCGTGTGGGGCGAGCTGGGCGCGGGCAAGACGGTGCTCGCCCGCGGTATCGCGATCGGCCTCGGCATCGACGAGGAGACCGTGACGAGCCCGACATTCATCATCCTGCACGAGCACTTCGGCGGCCGGCTGCCGCTCTATCACCTCGATCTGTACCGGCTCGCGCAGAGCGAGCTTGGCTCGACCGGCTGGGAGGAGGCTCTCGATGCCGGTGGGGTCACGGTCATCGAGTGGCCCGACCGCGCGGGGGACGAGCTCCCGCCGGATCGCGTGGACGTCCGCCTCGAGCACGTCGCCGAGACGAAACGCCGGGTGAGCATCGAGCCGACCGGTCCGCGCTCCCGCCTGCTCGTCGACGCCTTGCGCGATGACGCCTTCAAGGAGAAGTCGTGAGCGCGCTCCTCGCGCTCGACACGTCGACCGAGTGGGCCTCCGTCGCGATCTTCGACGGGACCGCGGTCCTCGCCGAGGAGACCTGGCATGCGCAGCGACGCCACGCCGAAGATCTCTTCCCGACGATCGAACGGCTTCTCGCGCTGAGCCGGGTGCAGATCAACGCCGTGGACAAGGTTGCCGTCGCGACCGGACCGGGCTCGTTCACCGGCCTGCGCGTCGCGATCGCCGCCGCGCAAGGGCTTGCCCGCGGAAGCGGTGCCGCGCTCGTCGGGGTGTCGACCCTCGACGTGCTCGCGTATCCGCACGCATCGTCGAAGCTCCGTACCTGCCCGATCCTCCCGGCGGGCCGCAGCGAGTACTACGCCGCGCTCTATCAGGAGCGCAATCGGAAGTGGGCCCGCCGCTCGCCGTTCATCGTCGGTCCGCTCGTCGACCTCTGCCGGCAGATCGGGACGCACACCCTGTTCGTCGGCGAGATCAACGAGGAGGCCGAGTCGACGCTGCGCGACCTGCTCGGTCCGCTCGCGCTGTTCGCGCCGCCGGCGTCGCGGATGCGCCGCGCGGGCTACCTCGCCGAGCTCGGATGGAACGAGCTCGCCGAGCGGAAGCAGGCGCCCCTCGGCGCGCTCGAACCGATCTACGTGCGCCAGCCCGCCGTGGGCGGCAGCTTCGCGCAGCCGTTCGCGCCACCGCCGACGGATGATGTCAGTCTCGGTTTACCGAAACGAAGTTCGTAGAGGAGTATTCAAATAGTCTCCGTCGCGCCGGTCGTCATCGACGACATGACCCTCGACGACATCGACGCCGTGCAGGAGGTCGAACGGAGCTCGTTCCCGGTGCCCTGGCCGGCGAACGCGTTCCGCCACGAGCTCACCCAGAACCGCAACGCGCGGTACGTCGTCGCGCGAGGCGGCGACCAGATCGTCGGCTACGCCGGCCTGTGGCTCATGGTCGACGAGGCCCACATCACGACGTTCGCCGTACATCCGGACCACCGCCGCCGGCGGATCGGCGAGCGGCTGCTGCAGCGGCTCTTCGAGATCGCCGGGGTGATGAACGCGGAGTGGCTGACGCTGGAGGTGCGCGCCTCCAACCTGGGGGCGCAGAACCTCTATGAGAAGTATGGCTTCCGGCGGGCGGGCGTCCGCCGCCGCTACTACAGCGACAACAACGAGGACGCGCTGATCATGTGGACCGAGCGGCTGAAGGATCGCGCGGTGCGTGACCGGATCGCGGCGTTGCGCAAAGAGCTGGAGCGCGGCGGATGAGGATCCTTGCGATCGAGACGAGCTGCGATGAGACCGGGGTCGCGGTCGTCGAGGACGGCCGGCGCGTCCGCGCGAACGTGATCGGCACCCAGCTCGCGCATCAGGTCACCGGTGGCATCGTGCCGGAGGTCGCGGCGCGCGAGCACCTGCGCTCGATCGATCCGATCACCGACACCGCGCTGCGCGACGCGGGCATCACCCTCCGCGAGGTGGACGCGGTCGCCGCGACCGTCGGGCCCGGGCTCATCGGCTGCCTCCTCGTCGGCGCGAACTACGCCCGTGGGCTGGCACTCAGTGCGGGACTGCCGTTCATCGGGGTCAATCATCTGGAGGGCCACGTCTACGCGAACTGGCTGTATGACACGGAGGAGGTCAAGCCGGAACCGGAGATCCCGGCCGTCGTGCTCGTCGTGAGCGGTGCGCACAGCGACCTCGTCCTCATGGAGGCCCACCGCCGGTTCCGCCTCCTCGGCCGGACGATCGATGACGCCGCGGGCGAGGCCTTCGACAAGGTCGCGCGGCTCCTCGGCCTCGGATTCCCGGGCGGTCCCGAGATCGAGAAGGCTGCGAAGGACGGAGACCCGAACGCGTTCGCGCTCCCGAAGGCCTGGCTCGCGGATCGCTACGACTTCTCGTTCTCCGGTCTGAAGACCGCGGTCCTGCGGCTCGTGCGGTCGCTGGAGGAGAAGGGCCCCGTGCCGGTCGGCGACGTCGCCGCGTCGTTCCAAAAGGCGATCGTCGAAGCCCTCGCGGAGAAGACCGCGCGCGCCGCTGCCGAGCACGGCGTGCGCAGCGTGATGCTCGGCGGGGGTGTCGCCGCGAACAGCGCGCTGCGCGCGGAGATCACGCGGCGCATCGGCGTGCCGCTCTCCGTTCCGCCGCCGCGTCTTTGCACCGACAACGGCGCCATGATCGGCGCGGCGGCCTTCTTCTCGCTCCGTCATCGCGGCGCGGAGATGCCCGCGGGCGTGCGCTCGAACCTCCCGCTCGCATAGCGGGAACCGCTCGTCGCGACCTGTTGTACGGGTGTTGTGAAGGTCGCTATTACTACCTGCCTGCTGCTGCTCGTCGCGTGCGCGCCGAGCGTCAGGCTGCCGGAGCCCTCACCGGCCCGATCTACGAGTTGGTCAACTCACGACGCCGCGGGGCTCCGCATCGAAGCTCCTGCTACGTGGCTCGGACCAGAGGTGCTCCCAGCGATGGACTCGACCGGCGCCCCACGCACGTTCGTGGTGTTCCATGACGCGACCGGCGCTGAGACGGTGACGCTCCTGACCTGGCCCGACGCGACAGCATCGTCCATTGCCGCAACGCAATTCAACGGCGAGTCTCCACAGGGCGCCTCGCCACAGGAGCTCGCGGTGGTCGATGGCACCCGTACGCGGACGGTCGTCGCAGTCACTGCGTATGGACAGTGGTACGACGCGAGCGGCGCGGGCACCTACGAATGCCGCCACCTCTACGTGCAGGTGGATCCTCGGCTCGTCGCCGACGTCATCGCCTGCGGCGCGCACATCAAAGGCAACTCGACGCCGACAGCGGAGCTGCGCCAGATGCAGGAGCGGGTGGCGCTACGCCTCGGTCTATCGGGAGGCCAGCCCTAGAGTTCTCGCGTGGCCGCGACCGCCCTCGTAACCGCACTGGACGAAGCAAAAGATCTGGCGATGCGTGGTGAGCCGGTCCCCGAGGCGGTCACCGATCTCGTGCTGCGGATCCTCACCGAAGCCAGCGACACGCCCGCGGTCCTGGGCGCGCTGAAAGGCGCATCCGACGGGCGTGCGCTCCTGCGGATCACCGATGGCGCGCGGGCGATCGAGTTCCAGGCCGGCGATGGCCGGCTCTTCGCCGAAGTCGCGGAGCCGAAAGGCAAAGGCCCGAAGGTCGATGCGACCGCCGCAACGTGGCTCGGCCTTCTCGGCGGAACCCTGAAGCCGTGGCTCGCGTTCACCCGCGGGCTCGTCGTGTGCCGCGCGGGCCTCACCGAGCTGCGTTGGATGCAGCAGATCGCCGAGCGATTGCAGCGCGGGTATGAGGACGCACGTCGGCTAGAGTCGGCGCGATGAGCTTGATGCGAGAGTCGCCCGGCCAACCGCGACCGGACGACACGAAGACCGACGACGAGACCACGAAGGTCCACCGCGTCGAGACGAAGACCAAGACCCCGGTCGAGGCGAAGCGGCAGGGCCCGGTGCTCGAAGACATCAAGAAGGACGAGCGAGTGCGGGTGTACATCCGCTCGGCGAATGCCCAGACGGGCGCGATCGGATACACGGAGCACGGCGAGCGCCACGCGAACACGACCGCGGACGGCGCCCGGTTCATCCTGAAGTCGCTCGGCCACGAGGCGCGCCGGACCGAGCTCGGCGCGGTCGCGGCCTACCTCCACGACATGGGCAACGTCATCAACCGCGAGAAGCACGGCCAGACTGGCGCGCTCCTCGCCAAGGACATCCTCATCGACCTCGGGTTCACCTTCGAGGAGGTGGCGGTGATCATGGGCGCGATCGCGAACCACGAGGAGGCCGAGGGCGGCCAGCCCGTGAGCGCCATCTCGGCCGCCCTGATCATCGCCGACAAGAGCGACGTGCACCGCTCTCGGGTCCGCAACCCGAAAACGACCACCTTCGACATCCACGACCGCGTGAACTACGCGGCGACGTCGGCCGAGATCAAGGTGTCCCGGCGAGAGAAGCTCATCACGCTCGAGCTCACCATCGACACCGAGGTCGCGCCGCTCATGGAGTACTTCGAGATCTTCCTGTCGCGCATGATGCTCAGCCGCCGCGCCGCCGAGTTCCTCCACTGCCAGTTCGCGCTGGTGATCAACAACACGCGGCTGCTCTGATCCGTGGGCGCGCCCTTGATCCTGCGTCTGTATGGCCTGACCTGAAGCGCCGCGCCGGGCCTCGGCTGAGGCTCGCGTCTTGCGCCCGTGCTGGCGCACCTGGAAGAGCGATCCGATGTGGAGTCCGCGGAGGTCGATCGACGCGGCGAGCTGCTGCGCATCACGCTTCGCGTGGGCGGTGACGCGGCAGCGATCCGCGAGCAGCTCGAGCTGATGGGCTTCGCGGCCGAGGAGGCGTCGGACGCCGCGGGGGCCACGGTCCGCTGGTACGGCCCGGCGTCCGTCGGCGAGCTCTCCCTCGAGGAAAGCACGGTCATCGTGTCACGGGTCGTCCCCTCGTTCGGCGCGGCAAACGGGTTGGGGCAGGCGGAGATCGACGCCATCTCGACGCGTGTGGCCACGGCCGTGTACGAGTGCTTCGTCGGGCATCGCGACGCGGGGCTCGGGCCCGGTGGGCTCGCCTCGCCGTGCGGCCGCGCGGTCGAAGGCGCGACCCGTCTGCTGCTCGGAGCTGAGCGCGCAGCGGCGCTCGGACGCGCGGTCGAAGCGGACCTCGCCGGCGTCGCGTCCGGGTAGGGCCCGAGTGCACGTCGCCTTCTTGACAGACGTTGCGCTGCCGTACGTGAGCGGCGTCACCGTCGCGGTGAAGCGACAGCGCGACGCGCTCCGCGAGGCGGGGATGACCGTGACCGTCGTCGGGCCGCACGGTGACGTCGACATCGCAGAGCCGGACATCCACGTTCCCGGTACGCCGGTCGGGCACCGGCTCGCGCTCTTCGGGCCGCGCCTGCCGGCGAAGCTGCGGTCCCGGCAGGTCGACCTCCTGCACGCGCATTCGGTGTTCGGTGCGTCGTGGGCGGCGCTCGCCGCGGCTCGATCGCTGCGGGTCCCGTTCGTCGTCACCGTGCACACACGGTTCGACGAGTACGCCCACTACGCCGGGCTTGCCGCACCGCTCGCGCGGACCCTGGTCCGTCCGTATACCGGGGCCGTCGTCGCGGCCGCCGACCTCGCGATCGCACCGAACGAGGAGCTCGCGGGCGAGCTTCGCGCCGCGGGCGACGCGAAGGCCGTCCACGTCGTGCCCGCGCCGATCGACGTGACGCTGGCCCGCGGCGACGCGGTCCGCGGGCGCGAGCTGCTCCGGGTCCCGGCTGGCGTGCCACTCCTCCTCTCAGCGTCGCGGCTTGCGCTCGAGAAGCGGGTCCTGGATCTCATCGCGCTGCTGCGCGTGTCCGCCCGGCTCGACGCGGTCCTCGCATTCGCCGGGGGCGGCCCCCTCGAGGCGGAGCTTCGCGCCGCGGCGCGCGAGGCCGGCCTTGGGTCGCGGGTCGTCTTCGCGGGACAGCTCGGCGTCGACGCGCTCGCGGACGCGTTCGCCGCCGCGGATGTCGTGGTGAGCGCGTCCCGTAGCGAGACGCAAGGGCTGGCGCTCTGCGAGGCGGCTGCGGCCGGCCGCGTCGTGGTCGCACCCGATCGCGGCGGGTACGCCGAGGTCCTCCAGCACGACCTCGGTGGGCTGTTTCCGCGACGCGCGCCGTCCCCGGAGGAGCTCGCGGACTGCGTCGATCGCCTGCTCGACGACGCAGGGTTGCGCGAGCGGATCGGCGCCGAGGCCGCGCGCCGCGCGGACGTCGCGTGGTCCGCCCGTGCCGTCGCGAGCTCGTTGAGCGACGCGTACGCCGCGGCGGCGAGCGTGCCAGAATGAATGTCTTCCTTCCGCACCCAGCATTCGGAGGCCGCCGCCATGTCCACGACGCGTGACCGCGCGCGCCCGCCGCTGCGTCCACGCAGGGCAACGGCCGCCGGCGGCGTGGTCTTGCGCGATGGCGAGCACGGCGCGGAGGTCGCGCTCCTCGGACGGGCCAACGATGGCTCCTGGGTGTTCCCGAAGGGCACGCCGGCCGCAGGCGAGTCGCTCGAGCAGACCGCGCTGCGCGAGGTACGCGAGGAGACGGGCCTGGACGTGCGGATCCTCCGTCCGCTCGGCGAGATGACCTACAGCTTCGCCGCGGGCCCCGAGCGCGTGCACAAGGTCGTCCACTTCTTCCTCATGGAAGCGACCGGCGGTGATCCCTCGCTGCACGACGCCGAGTACGACGAGGTCCGGTGGGTCAGCGTGCCCGAGGCTCGGCGCATGCTGACCTTCGACACGTATCGCGATGTGCTCGACCGTGCCCTGGCGGAGCCGGCGTGACGGACCTGAGGCGCACTCCGCTCCACGACGAGCACGTCCGCGCGGGCGCCAAGATGGTCGACTTCGCGGGCTACGAGATGCCGATCCAGTACCCGACCGGCATCGTCGCCGAGCATCGCGCGGTCCGCTCGAACGCCGGCCTCTTCGATCTCTCGCACATGGGGGAATTCTTCTTCGTCGGTGAGGGAGCGGGCGCGGCGGTCGATGGGATCGTCTCCAGCGACATCGCCGGCCTCGCGGTCGGGCAGGCGCGCTACGGCCTGCTGACGAGCGAGCGCGGCACGATCGTCGACGACGTCATCGTCTACCGGCTCGCGGACGACGAATACATGATGGTCGTGAACGCCGCGAACATCGCGAAGGACCACGCGCACGTCCAGCAGCACCTGCTGGCCGGGGTCGGCTTCGACGATCGTTCCGCGGAGTCGGCGCTCATCGCGATCCAGGGGCCGCGTGCCGCGACGATCCTCTCGACGGTGACGGACCTCGAGATCCGCGAGCAATCCATCGAGGGACTGGCGCCGTTCGGTGTCACCCGCGCGCGCGTCGCCGGGTCGCGTGCCGTCGTCGCCCGCACTGGGTACACCGGGGAGGATGGCTTCGAGGTCTTCGTCGACAACGACCGTGCTCCGCAGGTCTGGTCGCGGCTGCTCGCGGCCGGCGAGTCGACCGGGATGATCCCGATCGGCCTTGGCGCCCGCGACACGCTCCGCCTCGAGGCGCGCTTCTCGTTGTATGGGAACGACATCGACGAGACGACCGACCCGATCGAGGCCGGCCTGGGCTGGACCACGAAGCTCGACAAGCCGTTCGTCGGCCGCGACGCGATCGCGGCGGCGAAGGAGCGCGGTCCGAAGCGCCGGATCGCCGGCCTCGAGGTCACCGGCGGGGTGGCCCGGCACGGACACGAGGTCACGAAGGATGGTGCGGTCGTCGGCCAGGTGACGAGCGGCACATTCGGTCCCACCGTCCAGAAGAACATCGCGCTCGCCTACGTGCCCACGGAGCTCGCGAAGGTCGGGACCGATCTCGCGGTCCGCATCCGCGACCGGGACATCCCGGCTAAAGTCGTGAAGGTTCCCTTTTACAGCAGGGCACGAAAGTGACCTGCACGTATGAGGTGCCGCGAAGCGGCACCTCTCACAAGAGGAGTGGCTAAGTGAGCAGTGTCCCCGACGATCTGAAGTACTCGAAGGAGCACGAGTGGGTCCGCGTCGACGGTGAAACGGCGACCGTCGGCATCACCGCATTCGCCCAGGAGCAGCTCGGTGACGTCGTGTTCGTCGAGCTTCCCGAGAAGGGGGCGCGTGTCAGGCAGAACTCGTCGCTCGGCGTGGTCGAATCGGTGAAGGCTGCGAGCGACGTGTACGCGCCGATCTCCGGCGAGGTCCTCGAGCGCAACGTCAAGGTCATCGAGAGCCCCGAGCTCGTGAACGCCCAGCCGTACGGCGACGGCTGGATGGTCAAGGTGCGCCTGGCCGACAAGGGCGAGCTCGGCGTGCTCCTCTCTCCCGACGACTACCGCTCGCACATCGGCGAGGGCTCCGCCGCAGCAGGGGACTAAGGGATGAGCGACGAGCGGCTTTGCCG
>JALYLX010000019.1 GCA_030773995.1 Chloroflexota bacterium | reverse complement strand
GGGTCGGCGCGGTCGTGGTCGCGGCGCGGTCGTGCACGGCCGGGCGCGGGCCCGCCGATGCGGGTCGCCGCTCGCGCGTGCTCCGTCGCTGTCTCTTCGGCATGAGAGGCCAAGGATACGGGAACGGCTACCGTACTTGCCGCATGCCGCTCGACCAGTCCGCGCAGTCCGTTGCCCTCATTGGGCTGGTCATCGCGGTCCTGGGCCTGGCGGCCTGGCTGGCGATGCTTCAGCGCTCGTCAACCCGGGTCCGGACCCGGCTCCGGCGCGTCCTTAGGGACAACGGCACCGCCGGGCTCGATGAGGTGCTCGACGAGCAGGCGAAGCGGATCGAGCAGCTGGAGTCGCGGCTCGACGCGCTCAACGCTCTCGAGCGCGAGCTCGAAGCGTCATCGCACGTCGCGCTCCAGAAGGTCGGGGTCGTCCGGTTCAATCCGTTCCAGGACAGCGGCGGTGACCAGTCGTTCGCTCTCGCAATGCTCGACCAGGGCGGCACCGGCATCGTCATCTCGAGCCTGCACGGCCGCGCGGAATCGCGGATCTTCGCGAAGCAGGTCACGAACGGCCGCTCGAAGCACGCGCTGTCCGACGAGGAGCAGCAGGCCATCCGCGCGGCCCTCCAGTGACATCGAACGGCGCCGCGCACACGATCGCGATCCTGAACCCCGAAGCGGGGCACGGGAAGGGCCGGATGCTCGCGACGACCCTCGCGGGGATCTTCCGCGACGCGGGTATGCGCATCGAGGTCCTCGTCACGCCCGCGCCCGCGGAAGCCGCGCGTCTCGCGGCGGAGGCGGCCGACGACGGCTACGCGACGATCATCGCGGCCGGAGGCGACGGCACGGCGAACGAGATCGCGAACGGACTGGTCGGGACGACGACGGCGCTCGCGCTTTACCCGCTCGGTACCGGAAACGACCTCGCGCGCGGCCTCGGCTATCCGAAACGCCTCCGCGACGTCCCGGCCTTCCTGGCGAATGCTCGCCGCCGCGTGATCGACGTCGGCGAGCTCAACGGCCGGGTCTTCGTCAACGCGGCGGGTGTGGGCATCGACGGGATGGTCGCCGAGGGCGGGCAGGGGAGCTCGCGCTACGTCGGCTCGAGGCTCGGGTACTTCGCCGGCGCCCTGGGCGCGATCGCCCTGTACCGGGCATTGCCCATGCGCATCACGATCGACGGCGCGTCGCGTGACGGCCGGCACCTCATCGTGGTCGCGTCGAACGGGCGCTACTTCGGCGGTGGGATGCAACCTGCGCCGAAGTCCGAGCTCGACGACGGCTGGCTCGACCTCACCATCGCGACGGAGCTCGGCAAGCTCGCGACCCTCGGCGCGCTCGCGCGCCTGTACCGCGGGACGCACCACAACGGGACGACCATCCAGGCGATCCGCGCACGGACCATCGACATCGCGCTCGAGCGACGCGTCGCCGTGGAGATCGACGGGGAGGTGATCCACGCGAGCGAGATCTCGATCAAGGTCCGCCCCGGCGCGCTCGCGGTGCTCACCGCATGACCGACCCCCGTCGCCGGGTGCCATCGGTCGACGCGGTGCTGCGCGCGACGCCTGCCGGGGCGGGCGATCGCAAGCGCCTCGCGGCGGCGATCCGCGAGGTCCTGGCGGACGCGCGCTCGGCGGGCACGGAGATCCTCGACGCGGCCACCTACGCGAAGCTCGCCCGCGATCGCATCGCGAAGCGCGACACGCCGACGCTGCGGCGGGTGATCAACGCGACCGGCGTCGTGCTGCATACGAACCTCGGTCGGGCGCCGCTGTCGGACGCGGCGCTCGCTGCGATCCGCGATGCGAGCGGGACGGTCAGCGTCGAGTACGACCTGGAGCGAGGTACCCGCGGCGAGCGACACGGTCACGCTGCACGGCTCCTCGCCGAGGTCACCGGAGCCGAGGACGCGGTCGTCGCGAACAACGGCGCTGCCGCCGTGCTCCTTGCGCTCGCGGCGGTCGCCGGGAAGCGCGAGGTGATCGTGGCCCGGGGTGAGCTCGTGGAGATCGGCGGCGGCTTCAGGATCCCGGACGTGCTCGTGCGCTCGGGCGCGAAGCTCGTGGAGGTCGGGACGACGAACCGCACCTACGCCCGCGACTACGCGAACGCGATCACCGAGAAGACCGGAGCGATCCTGCGGGTCCACGCGAGCAACTTCGCGCTGCGCGGTTTCGTCGCGAAAGCGCTGTCGACCGATCTGGCGAACCTCGCGCGCGAACGCGGCATCGCATTCATCCATGACCTCGGCAGCGGCACGCTCCTGGACACCGAGCGGTTCGGCCTCGGGCGCGAGGAGACGGTCCAGGAGGCGGTGCGCGACGGCGCGGACGTCGTGACGTTCAGCGGCGACAAGCTGCTGGGCGGTCCGCAGGCCGGGATCGCGGTGGGGAGGGCCGACACGATCGCGAAGCTGCGGACGCATCCCCTCATGCGCGCGCTCCGGCCCGACAAGCTCACCATCGCGGCGCTCGTCGCGACGATGTCCGCCTACCGGGACGGGACCGCCCTCGAGACGCTGCCCGTGTGGCGGCTCATTGCCGAAACGCCCGTGAAGCTCACGCGGCGCGCGAAGGCGCTCGCCGCGCAGCTCGAGGCCGCGGGCATCGCGGCCACGGTCGTCGAGACGACCTCGACCGTGGGCGGGGGATCGCTGCCCGAGGAGACCCAGCCGTCGCGCGGCGTCGCGCTCAAGGCCGCGTCTCCAGCGCGGGCGGTCGGCGCGCTGCGACATGCAGATCCACCGGTGATCGGGCGGATCGTCGACGACCGGGTGGTGCTCGATCTGCGGAGCGTGCTCCCCGAGGACGACGAACGGCTGGCCCATGCGGTGACGAGCGCACTCACGCGACCGTAGGCCGGTAAATAGATGGAGTGATGAACATGGAGCTGCGGATCATCGCGACGGACAAAGCACCGAAAGCCATCGGGCCGTACAGCCAGGCCATCGCCACCGATCAGCTCATCTTCTGCGCCGGGCAGGGTGCCATCGACCCGGCAACGGGCGAGAACCGCCAGGGCGACGTCACGGTGGAGACCGAGCGGACGCTCGACAACATCGCCGCGGTCCTCGCCGCGGCCGGGTCGGATCTCGCCCACGTGGTCAAGACGACGGTATTCCTCATGGACATGGGGGATTTCGCGGCGATGAACGAGGTCTACGCGAAGCGGTTCGGCGAGCACCGGCCGGCCCGTTCGACCGTGGGCGTCGCCTCGCTGCCGCGCGGCTTCCGGGTGGAGATCGAATGCGTCGCGGTCCGGGCGACGTAGAGAAGCGCGGCTCGCCGCTCCCGCTGCGAGCCACCTCGATCGTCCTCGCGCTCTGGATGACCGGCCTGGTGGTCCTGGCGTTCGTCGTCGTACCTGCGCTGTTCGCGACGTGCACCGGGCAGCCGACCGGCGGCGCCGGGCCGTGAGCGGCGACGCGCCGATCCGCGTCGTCGGAACGGCCGGCCACGTCGACCATGGCAAGTCCACGCTCATCCGCGCGCTCACCGGCATCGACCCCGATCGCCTGCGCGAGGAGCGCGAGCGCGGGATGACCATCGACCTGGGCTTCGCCTGGCTCACGCTCCCCGGCGGCGCGGACGTGGGCATCGTCGACGTGCCCGGCCATCAGGACTTCATCCGGAACATGCTGGCGGGTGTCGGCGGCATCGACGCGGTCATCCTCGTGATCGCCGCGGACGAGGGCGTCATGCCGCAGACGCGCGAGCACCTCGCGATCCTCGAGCTGCTCGGGATCGAGCGCGGCGTCGTCGCCCTCAGCAAGCGCGACCTCGTGGACGACGAGTGGGCGATCCTCGTCCGCGCGGAGGTGAGGGCCGCCCTCGCGCGAACGCCACTCGCGGATGCGCCGATCGTCGATGTGTCGGCGACCACGCGACGCGGGCTTGACGAGCTCCTCGCGGCGCTGGAGACGGTCCTCGGTGCCGCGCCGCCGCGGCGCGATCTCGCGCGGCCTCGCCTGCCCATCGACCGCGCGTTCACAATGACGGGCTTCGGGACGGTCGTGACTGGGACGCTCGTCGACGGGTCCCTGCGCGTCGGCGACGAGATCGAACTCGTGCCCAGTGGGCTGCGCGGTCGGATCCGCGGGCTGCAGACGCACCGCCGAGCCATCGACGTCGCGCGGCCGGGCTCGCGCGTCGCAGCGAACCTCACCGGCATCGAGAAGGAGGCCGTCGATCGAGGGATGGTGCTCGCGCTCCCGGGCACGCTCGCCCCGACGTCCGTCATCGGCGCGCGGCTCCGGATGCTGCGCGACGTCAGCGGTCCGCTCGAGCACGGCGACGCCGTCCGCGTCCACGCCGGGACCGCCGAGGCGATCGCGCGCGTCTCGGTCCTCGACGAAGGAGGTGTCATCGAGCAGAGCAAGGACGCGTGGGTCCAACTGCGTCTCGCGACGCCGATGACCGTGGCGGTCGGCGACCGTCTCGTCATCCGGCGGCCGTCGCCGTCGGAGACACTGGGCGGCGGAGCGGTCGCGGATCCGAGCGGCGAGCGGTCGCGCACGCGGGCCGAGGCCGTCGCTGCCCTCGAGCGCCGGAGCGCGCCGTCACCGGCGGATCGGCTGCTCGCGTCGTTCGACGCCCCAC
>JALYLX010000018.1 GCA_030773995.1 Chloroflexota bacterium | reverse complement strand
CCCGCGGCCGCGGGGCCTCGTCCTTGCCGGCCTGCGTGTCGTCCGTGCGCAGGATGCCGGTGCGCGTCCACCGTGCTTCCGGGATGAGGTCCTCGAGGAGGAAGACGCCATCGCGGAGGTACGGCGAGTCGCGCAGCTCGTTCGCCAAGGCTTTGTCCCCGGCGATGAGGTAGACCGCCTTGTCTTCGTCCTTGAGCGCCTTGCAGAGCGCGTTCAGATCGCGGTCACCAGAGACGATGAACCAGACGTCGATGTCCGGCCGGTCCTTGTAGAGCAGCTTCATCGTGCGCGTGATGAGGACCGCGTCGGAACGGCCCTTCAGGAGCCGGCCGCTCATCCGCTGGGCGACGGCCACCGGCTCCATGCCGGTGAACTCGAGGGCCATGAGCAGGGTCTCGTCCTGCGAGACGACCTCGGATCCGAAGATCGCCTGCTTTACGCGGACCGGACCGAACTCGGCCGCCTTCTGCAGGATCGCCTGAAGGATGGAAAGCGATGATGGCAGCGGGCCTTCGGTGTGCTGCCGCAGGGTGTAGTAGACGTTCTCCCAGTCAATGAGGAGGGCGACGTCGGGCAATGGTGTTCTCCGTATGTAGGCGCTCCGCGTTCCACCCGACTCGTTCGACGATCCGCTCGATCTTTCTCCCCGACCACCGGATCCCATGACAGGGACACGATGTCCGCGAGCAGCTCAACTCGGACGCTTCAGCCGGAACGCGCGCCGTTTCGTCGAAGTCTAGCCTCTATTCGTGTCTGAAGATAGCCACCTCCGAGAGGCCGTCGAATGGGCTGCGGCCCATGGCGCGGCCTACGCGGATGCGCGTGCGGTCGAGCGCGAGAGCGAGACGGTGGCGGTCAAGGACGGACAGATCGAGGGCATCGACCGCGACGCGGACCGTGGCGTCGGTGTCCGGGTCATCGCGAACGGCGCGTGGGGCTTCGCCGCGTCCGATCGCGCGTCGAATGCCGTGGCGATCCGCATGCTGTTCGAGGAGGCCCTCCGGCGCGCGGAGGCAGCCGCGTCAGTGCAGCGCCGGCGAGTCACGCTCGCACCGCAGGCGCCGCAGCGCGGCGAGTACCGGACGCCCGTGCGCCGCGATCCGTTCGCCGTCCCGGTCAGGGAACGCGTCGAGCTGCTCCGTGCCGCCGACGCGATCCTCGCGACACCGAATGCAACAGTGCGCCACGTCTCGGTCGTGGCGTACCGCACCCGCAAACGCCTCGTGACGAGCGAGGGGACCGACGTATGGCAGGACATCGTCGAGTGCGGCGCCGGCCTGAACGTGACCGCGTCGAGAGCCGGTGCGAAGCCGGCGACGCGCAACGACATGCGGAATGTCCGGCAAGCCGGGTGGGAGTACGTCGAGGAGTTCGACGTCCTCGCCCACGCGCGTACCTTCGCGCGCGATGTCGAGGCGGTGCTCGCCGCGAAGCCGGCGATCGAAAAGCCGACCACGCTGCTCATCGACCAGCCGTTCCTTGCGCTGCTCGTCCACGAATCGTGCGGCCACCCGACCGAGTCCGACCGCGTCCTCGAACACGAGGTCGCGTTCGCGGGCACCACGTTCATGTGGCCGAGTGACCGTGGGACGCTGCGCTACGGCTCGGCGTTCGTGAACATGACTGCCGACGCGACGATCGCCGGGGGGATGGGCACGTTCGGCTGGGACGACGACGGCGTTCCCGCGGCGCGCACCCCGCTCGTGGAGCGCGGCATCTTCACCGGCTACCTGAGCTCCCGCGAGACCGCCGGCGCGCTCGGCATCCACCGGAGCGGTGGCTGCGCCAGGGCCGAAGGATGGCAGCACTTCCCGATCGTGCGGATGGTCAACGTGAGCCTCGAGCCGGGTGAGGCGACATACGCGGAGCTCCTACGGGGCATCGACGACGGCCTCTTGCTCGAGTCGCCGGCGTCGTACTCGCTGGACGACAGGCGCCAGAACTTCCACTTTTCGACCCAGGTCGCGCGGGTCATCCGCGGCGGCGAGGTCGGCGAGTACGTGCGGGGGGTCGCGTTCCAGTCGCTCACGCCGGATTTCTGGGGCAGCTGCGACGGCGTCGCCGACGACTGGGAGCTCCACGGCTTCCTCAGCTGCGCGAAGGGCGAGCCGCTCCAGCTCATGCGCGTCGGCCACGGCGCGGCGCACGCCCGATTCCGCGACCGGCCGATCGAAGTACGGGCGTGAGCGGCGAAGTCCTCGGACCCGACGCGCTGCTCACGCCGCTGCACCGGGCGTTGAAGGACAGCGGGCTGGACGAGGCCGATCTCTGGGTCCATCGCCGACAGGTCGCGATCACTCGCTACTCGCACTCGTCGATCCACCAGAATGCGGTCTCCGACGAGACCCACGTGCACGCGCGCGCGATCGTCGGCTCCGCCATCGGCGCGACCTCGGGTAATTCCCTCGCAGCCGGCGATCTGCGCGACCTGCTGACGCGCGCCGCGGAGCTCGCTCGGCTCCAGGCCCCGAACGCCGACTGGCCGGGCCTGGCCGCGCCGGCGTCGTACCGCGAGGCGATCGCCTTCGACCCGGCCACCGCCGCCCTCGGCGCAGCCGATCAGGCGAGCGCCATCGGGCGCATCTGCGAGGCGGCGACTGCCGCCACCTTCCGCGCGGCCGGCACGCACAGCATCGACGTGACTGAGGACGCGGTCGCCAATACGAACGGCGTCGCGGCGTACGCGCCCGCGACCGTCGCGTACCTCCGGGCCCTCGTCCTCGGCGATCACGGCGGCAGCGGGTACGCCGACGACCTGTCCCATCGCGCGACCGAGCTCGATCCTGCCGGGATCGCGGCGCGGGCGATCGAGAAATGCGCTCAGGATCGCGACCGCATGCAGCTCGGGCCCGGCGACTATGAGGCGGTCTTCGAAGAGGACGCCGTCGCGGAGATCCTCCGGATCATGTCCATCACCGGCCTCTCGGGCCAGGCCGTGCGCGAGGGCCGGTCGTTCCTCGCGGGCGCGATCGGCCAACCGGTGACCGGTCCGAAGTTCACCCTGCACGACGACGCGCTCCAGCCGGCGCAGCTGGCGATCCCGTTCGATCCGGAGGGCACGCCGAAGCAGCGCGTCGCGTTGGTCGAGCGGGGGATCGCGCAGGGTCCGGTCTATGACCGCTGGTCGGCGAAGGCCGCCGGTGCGAGCTCGACCGGGCACGCCGCGGATCCCGCCCGGTACGGCCACGGCGGGCATGCCGGGAACCTTGTCATGGCCGGGGGGACCGCCTCGCGCGAAGAGCTCATCGGGGCGGTCGCCCGCGGGATCCTCATCACCCGATTCCACTACACGAACACCCCGGACCCGAAGCGCGCGACGATGACCGGCACGACCCGCGACGGCACGTTCCTCATCGAGAACGGGAAGATCGTCCGCGCGCTCGCGAACGTGCGCTACACCATGAGCGCGCTCGACCTGTTCGCCGGCATCGACCTGCTCGGGCCGCAACGGCTGGTGCGGGACTGGTGGAGCACGAACGGGATGGGCAGGGTCGTATGCCTGGCGCCCGCGATGAAGGTGTCCCGTGCGACCATCAGCGGGTCGAGCCCGATGTGAGCAGCCGATGACGAGAGAGCTCATCGCCCGCGCCGCCAGCGCGGCGCCGCGCTACCTCGCCGCGCTCGCCGGGGTCGTCGTGATGAGCCTGCTCATCGGACTCGTGTTCGGCACGGTCCGGGTCGCGAACATCTCGATGCTCTACCTGATCGTCGTGCTCCTCGCAGCCACGCGTCTCGGGAGTGGGCCCGCGATCTTCGCCTCGATCGTTGCGTTCCTCACCTTCGATTGGTTCTTCGTCCCGCCCGAGCACACCTTCACGGTCGCGGATCCGGACGAGTGGGTCTCGCTCCTCCTCTTCCTGTTCACGGCGGTCATCACCGGCGAGCTGGCCGCGGATCAGCGCCGCCGAGCGCACGAAGCCGAGCAGCGCGAGCGCGAGGCGATCCTGCTGTTCGACGTGCTCCGGCTCCTCGGCGCGCCGGGCATCGATGTCGCGCTCACGGCCGCCGCCGAGCGGATCCGCGCTGAGCTGGTGCTAGCCGCTGTCGGGATCCAGCTGACGGTCGAGGGGCGCCCGCGGGTCGTCGCGGTCGGCGACGACGAGGGCCGCGCGCTGGCGCGCCCATTGCACGCCGCGTCGGGCGAGATCCTGGCCGGCGGTCGCCCGCCGAGCGCGCTCGAGCGGGGCCGGCCCGGCCACTGGCTTCGGGTCGTGCCACCCTCGCGTACCGGCGAGGTCGGGATCGCGGAGCGGCGGCGGCACATCCTGCCGGTCCGTGTCGGCGATCGCGCAGCGGGACAGCTCGTCGTCGTACGGCGGCGCGGCACCCGCCCGCTCGGCGAGCGCGACAGCCGGTTCCTTGGCGTCGTCGCGACGCAGCTCGCGTCGCTCGCGGAACGCGCCGACCTGCAGCGCGATGCGACCGAGGCCGAGGTGCTACGGCAGGCCAGCCAGCTCAAGACCGCTCTGCTGAACGCGGTGTCTCACGACATGCGAACGCCGCTCGCGTCGATCAAGGCGTCCGCCGGCAGCCTTCGGCAACGGGACGTGCTCTGGACCGACGCCGATCGTGACGAATTCGCCCAGGCGATCGAGCAGCAGGCGGACCGGCTGGACCGCATCGTCGCAAATCTTCTCGACCTGTCGCGCATGGAGGCCGGCGCTCTGCGGCCGCAACGCGCGCTGCACGACATCGGCGCGTTGGTGGAGGATGTCCTCGAGCGACTGCGTGAGCAGACCACGCGGCACGAGGTCCGGGTGTCGATCGACCGGGACCTGCCGCCGGTACCGCTCGACTACGTCGAGATCGATCAGGTCCTGTCGAATCTGGTGGAGAACGCCGCGAAGTACGCGGCCCCCGGCACGCCGATCGACGTCATCGCACGCCGCACCGGTGACGAAGTCGAGGTGGAAGTCGCCGACCGCGGACCAGGTGTCCCGCCGGACGCCGCCTCGCGGCTGTTCGAGCCGTTCTTCCGCGTGCGGCACAGCGGTGGACCGTCCGGACTCGGGCTTGGACTCGCCGTCGCGAAGGGGCTCGTCGAGGCGCACGGCGGGCGCATCTCGGTGCAGGATCGCGCGGGCGGCGGGGCCAGATTCGCGTTCACCTTGCCCCTCGTCCCGTCCGTGCCGACGGCGGCACCGACGAGGAGAGCGTCGTGAGCGAGCGCGGCGCCAGGATCCTCGTCGTCGACGACGAGCCAGCGATCCTCCGCGCCGTCGGCACGAACCTCCGGCGCCACGAGTTCCAGGTGGAGACCGCGACCACCGTCGCGGAGGCGCTCGCGCGGTACGACGAGACTCATCCGGACCTCGTGCTCCTTGACCTCGGTCTGCCCGGCGCCGACGGGACCGATCTCATCAAGTCGATCCGCGAGCGGGCGGCCACCCCGATCGTCGTCGTCTCCGCGCGCGAAGCCGAACACGACAAGGTCGAAGCGCTCGACCTCGGCGCTGACGATTACCTGACGAAGCCCTTCAGCGTGAACGAGCTGCTGGCCCGCGTCCGCGTCGCGCTGCGCCACACTGCACGGCCGGCGCGCGGCGCTGCCGCCGTGTTCCGCACCGGTGCGCTCGACGTGGACCTCGAGCGGCGCCAAGTCCGGGTGAATGGCGCCGACGTCCATCTCACGCCGACCGAGTACGACCTCCTTCGGGTCTTCGTGGAGAACCCGAACAAGCTCCTGACCGACCGGATGCTGTTGCAGCGGGTGTGGGGTCCCGATTACGGGTCGGAGGCGCACTACCTCCACGTCTACGTCGCGCGTCTCCGGAAGAAGCTGGAGCCCGACCCAGCGAGCGGCCGGTACCTCATGACCGAGCCGGGCGTCGGGTACCGATTGGTGGCCGAGGAGAGCTAAGCATCCTGCGGATCGTGCCTCTGCAGGACCGCGTTCGGTGAGCGCTCTTCAGTCGCGGTCGAAGCGGAACGGCACGTCGACGACAGTCGTGTTCGGCCGGAAGAAGAGCTGCAGCTTCAATCGCAGCGCGAGCTGGTTGTGTAGGAACCACTCCCACCAATGCTCCGGCACGTACTCGGAGAGGACGACCGTGATCGGACGGCCGGTGTCCTCGCGATCGAGGGTGTCGAGGTAGGACAGGAGCGGACTGCCAAGGGCGCGGTAGGGCGATTCAATGATCACCGGCCGGAGGCCCGGGTCGTTCAGGTTCGCGATCTGCGACTCGAATCGGGCCGCGTCGGCCGGATCCGACGCGATGTGGAGCGCGATGATCTCGGGCGACAGCGCCCGGGCGACGGCAAGGGCCCGTAGCGTGGCCCGGTCGAGCCGGCCGATCGGTACGACGACGATCGGCGACAGCGCCTCGAGCCGCGACGGCGCGGCGACGTAGAGCGCGTCCTCGACCCGCCGGTAGTGGCGGTGGATGCCCCACATGACCGCAATGAGCACGGGGATGAGGACGAGCACCATCCAGGCGCCAAGGGCGAACTTGGCGACGCCGACGACGATCGCGACCACCGCCGTCGCGATGGCCCCCAGGAGGTTGAACGCGAGACGGATCCGCCAGCCGCGCTCGGAGGTGCGCCGGACCCACCAGTGCTTGACCATGCCTGACTGGCTCAGGGTGAACGCGACGAACACGCCGATCGTGTAGAGCGGGATGAGGTTGGTGACGCTGCCGCCGAACCCGATGATCAGCGCTGACGAGAGCACCGCCAGCACGACGATGCCCATGCCGAAGGCGAGCCGTTCGCCCCGATAGGCGAACTGCCGCGGCATGAAGCCGTCGCGGGCGAGGATGCTGGAGAGACGTGGGAAGTCGGCGAACGCGGTGTTCGCTGCCAGCACGAGCAGCACGGCCGTCGAGATCTGCACCAGGTAGTGGTACGGCGTGCCTTCGCCGACGAGGAGGCGGGTGAGCTGGCTGACTACGGTCTCCTGCTCGCTCGGGTCGGGAAGGATGCCGATGTGTACGGCTAGGTGAAGTTCCCGGTGGTCTCTGAGACTGGTGTGGAACGCGGCACGGAGCTCGAGCCACCCGGCGAGGTGCGCCCGTTCGGGACGTTGTCGAAGCCTCTGTCGGTCCGATTGCGCTCGCGCCCATCGTT
>JALYLX010000017.1 GCA_030773995.1 Chloroflexota bacterium | reverse complement strand
TTGACGAAGGAGGCGGGGCGAAAGCCCCGCCTTCTTACTTCTTGCCGAGCTCCGCCTGCAGCGACGCGACCGCAGCTTCGCGCTCCGCGAGGGCCGCGCGGGCTTTCTCCACGACCGGTGCGGGGGCTCGTTGGGTGAAGCTCGGATCCCCGACGAGCGCCCGTGACTTCTCGAGGAGCGCGAGCGCCTCCGCCAGCTCAGTCTCGAGCCGGGCCCGCTCGTTCACCGCATCGCGCGGCACCTCGACGCGCACCTCGACAGCACGCACAAGCGTGGGCGCGGCGTCGCCGCCGCCGAAGCGGACGTCCGCCGTGGTCAGCGAGGCGATGATGTCGGCGAACGGACGGAGCGCCGCCGCGTCACCACCGAGCGCGACCTGGACCTTCGTCCGCGGATCGAGCCCCGCGTCCTGACGGCGCTCGCGGATCCGGCGGATGACCTCGATCGCGAGACCGAAGCGGTCCTCCAGGCCAGCGTCGCGCGTATCGGCCTTCGGCCAGGCCGAGAGCACGAGGGATGAAGCGGGATCCGACCTGGGGCCGCGCTCCCAGAGCTGCAGCGCGAGCGTCTCGGTGACGAACGGGATGCTCGGATGCGCGAGCCGGAGAAGGCGGTCGAGCACGTACGCGAGCGTCCGCACCGCCGCGTCCTCGGAGCCCGCGGGCCGGCGCTGCGGCTTCGCGAGCTCGACGTAGAAGTCGGCCAGCTCCGTCCACACGAACTGCTGGAGCGCGGTCGCGTATTCGCCGAACTGGTACTGCTCGATCAGCCGGGTCAGCTCCTCGACCGCGGCCTCGGTCCGCGAGAGGATCCAACGGTCAGCCTCGGTCAGGTCCGAGCCCGTCGGCGAGACGTCGATCGGCCCCAACAGAGAAGCCGGGCGAGCGTCGACCTGCGCGAGCACGAACCGGCCGACGTTCCAGAGCTTGTTCACGAAGCGACGGCCGTTCTCGAGCTTGCCATCGGAGAACTCGCTGTCCGCGCCGGCAGCGATCCCGTTCACGAGCGCGTAGCGGAGCGCGTCGGCGCCATGCTCCTCGATCATCTCCACGGGGCTCACGGCGTTCCCCTTGGACTTGCCCATCTTCTGAGTGCCGATGCGGACGAGACCGTGCAGATAGACGACGTGGAATGGCACGTCGCCCATGTTCTCGATACCCATCATCAGCATGCGGGCCACCCAGAAGAACAGGATGTCCCAGCCGGTCTCGAGGACGCTGCCCGGATAGAACCGCTGCAGGTCCTCCGTCTTCTCGGGCCAGCCGAGCGTCGAATGCGGCCAGAGCGCCGAGCTGAACCAGGTGTCGAGCACATCGGGGTCGTGCCGCAGGTCGTGCGAGCGGCACTTCGCGCAGGTCGTCGGATCCGGCGCGTCCTCGTCCGGCACCACGATCTCGTTGCAGTCCTGGCAGTACCACACCGGGATCTCGTGGCCCCACCAGATCTGGCGCGACACCGGCCAATCGCGGATGTTCTCCATCCACTCGAAGAACACCTTCTCCTGGTACTTCGGGATGATGCGCACCGTTCCGTTGCGGACCGCATCGATCGCCGGCTTCGCGAGCGGAGGCATCTTCATCCACCACTGCTTCATGACCAGCGGCTCGTCCACCGTCCCGCAGCGGTCGTGGACCCCCACGTTGTGGGTGATCGGCTCCTGCCTTACCAGGAGCCCGAGGTCCACCAGGCGCGTGACCATCGTCGTGCGCGCCGTGTCGCGGTCCAGTCCGGCGAGGGGCCCGGCCGCCGGCGTCATGTACCCGCGCGTGTCGATGGCTGACAGCACCTGCAGGCCGTGGCGCTGGCCGATCTCGAAGTCCGTCGTGTCGTGGCCCGGGGTGACCTTGAGCGCGCCGGTGCCGAAGGCCGGATCGACGGCGGCATCCCCGATGATCTTGACCTTTCGCTCTGACACCGGCACGAGCACCTCTTTGCCGATGAGCCCCTTCCAGCGATCGTCGTCCGGATGCACCGCGACCGCGGTGTCGGCCACGATCGTTTCCGGCCGCGTCGTCGCGACGATGACGTCGGGCGTGCCCGCCGGCATCGGCTGGGCCCACGGGTAGCGCACGTAGCTCAGCTGGTCGGTCCGCACGACGTGCAGCGCCTCGAGGTCCGAGTACGTGGTCTGGCAGGTGAGGCACCAGTGCACGATCCGGTCGGCGCGATAGAGGTGCCCCTTCTTGTACATGCGGATGAAGTGGATCCGCACGCGGCGCTGCATCTCTGGATCCATCGTGAAGTGCACGCGGGTCCAATCGAGGCTGCAGCCGAGCATGCGGAGCTGCTTGTAGATCCGTGGCTTGTAGTGCTCCATCCAGCGCCACATCTCGGCGAGGAACTCCTCGCGGCTCAGGCCGAGCGTCGGCGAGTCGTCCTTCCGCCGGTTCCCGTACTCCTTCGCGAGCTCTCGCTCCACCACGATCTGGGCGATGATCCCGGCGTGGTCCGAGCCGGGGAGCCACAGCGTCGGGTCGCCCCGCATGCGGTGCCAGCGGGCCATGAGGTCCTCATAGCCACCGAACCCGAGGGCGTGGCCGAGGTGCAGATCGCCGGTCACGTTCGGGAGCGGGAGCATCATCGCGAACGGCTTCTCGCCGGGCCGCTCGGGCCCCGGCGTGAAGAAGCCCGATGACTCCCACCAGTCGTAGAGGAAGGTCTCGACAGCCGACGGGTCGAAGTTCTTGCCGCGGTACTGCAGGACTGCCTGGGGTGCCGCCGTCTTCGTCTCGGTCGCCATCGGTGCGCTCCTCTCCAGACACAGAATCGCCGTCGTCCCGAACAGGACGACGGCGTGAGCCGCGTGGTACCACCTGAGTTCGCAGCCGAGCTCTCGGCCGCCTCAATCGAGCGCTAACGGGCTCGCCCGATCCAGCTCGCGAGTGACGTTCCCGACCTCGGTGCCGCGGTCCGCTCTCAGCTGTCGCGGACCGTCTCTTTGCGGATGCGGTCGGTACTCCTCTCGGTCATCGCCGATATGCGTGAAGTCTAGCTCAGGCGATAGCGCGCGTGGCCCGGCCGAGCTGCTTCTGGCGGTACATGGCGCGATCGGCGGCGTCGACGAGCGCGTCGACGGAGGTCCCCTCGACGAGCGCGGGCGCAATGCCCCAGGCCACCGTCGGGAGCTGCTGGCCGGACGGGATGGTCGACTTCGAGATGTCGTCCGCGAGGCGCCGCATGATGCGATCGGCCGCGAACAGTGGCGCGCCGGGGAACACGATGGCGAACTCGTCGCCGCCGATGCGGGCCACGAGATCGCCGTGCCGAACGCCCGCGGCAAGGATCTCGCCGATCCGGATCAGCGCCTGGTCGCCGGCGGCGTGGCCGTGTTCGTCGTTCAGCTGCTTGAGGCCGTTCGCGTCGATCATCGCGACCGACAGTGGCGCGCCGTCCGTCTCGCTGCGGGCCAGTCCCTCGGCGAGCTTGTCGAAGAACACCCGACGGTTCGGCAGGCCGGTCAACGCGTCCGTGGCGGCCGCGGACTTCGCGGCCTGGTGCAGGCGCGCGACCCGTACGGCAGCCGCCACCTGGTGCGACGTCGCCGTGAGCATCATCTCGTCGTCGACCGAGAACGCGGCGGGACGCGTGCTCTCGATGCCGATGATGCCGACGGTCTCGTCGCCGATGCGCAACGGGACGATGAGACTCGAGCGGATGTCGGCCGGGCCGACGAAGCGCGTGTCGGCCTGGACGTCGGCGACGTTCTGCAGTCGGCCGTGCTCCATGACCCACCAGCTGATGCCTGTACCGCTTGGCAACGCCTGTCCGACGAACGCGACCGACGGCCCGAAGGCCGCGCGGATGGTGAGCGCCCCCTCGTCGTCCAGCGTCGTAAGGAATCCGTTCTCGTAACCCATGGAGTCGCAGACGATCCGCAGCAGCCGGCTGGCGAGCTCGTCGATGTCGAGCACCGCGCTGATCTCGGATGCCAGCCGCTGCAGGATCGAGAGCTGTCGCGCGTGCGCGTGCGAGTGCTCGGCCATCCGCTCGACCAGGGAGCCGGGACCGGGCACATCGTCGATGTCCTCGTGCTCGATCGCCCCGACCTTGCTCAGGTACACGCTGCCTTCGCGGCGGTCGCGCTCGATCACGCGGATGAAAGCGTCGACCACGGCCGGGTGGAACTGCGCGCCGCTGCAGCGGCGAAGCTCGGACACGGCGAAGTCGACGCTCTGCGCCGGCTTGTACGCGCGCTTGCTGACGATGACCTCGTACGCGTCGGCGGCCGCCACGATGTACGCGGCGAACGGCACCTCGTCGCCGGCCAGTCCATCGGGATACCCCGCGCCGTCGAATCGCTCGTGGTGCGCCCGGACGATCGGAACGAGGTCGCGGAGCGGCTCGACGGCGGTGAGGATCGACGCGCCGAGCGGCGAGTGGGTCTTCATGATCACCCACTCCTCGGGCGTGAGGGCGGCCGGCTTGTTGAGGATCGCGTCGGGGATACCGATCTTGCCGATGTCGTGCAGGAGGGCCGAGAGCTGCACGCGCCGGATCTCGTCCGCCGGCAGCTGCATCTCGACGGCGATGATGCGGGACAGCGCCGCGACCCGGGCCGAGTGGCTGCGCGTGTACGGATCGCGCGCGTCGACGGCAGCGGCGAGCGCCTTCACCGAGGCCAGGTACAGCTCGCGGAGGCGGCTGTGGTGCTCGGCGTTCTCGAACGACGAGGCGATGAGGTTGCCGAACGACTGGAGGATCGCGACATCCTCGGTGTCGTAGGCGGACGGCTGGTACGACTGGACGGACACGACACCGACGACCTTGCCGCGGATCTTCAGGGGTACGTGGATCGCGGATTCACTGACGCGGCTCTCGTCTCCGTAGGTCTTCCCGCGCCGCTGAATGAGATCGTCGCCGTTCGCGACGACGTACGGCTCGCCGCTCAGCACGACCTGGCTCGTGGGCCCGGCGCCGAGGGGCAGGAAGAACTCGCCCTCGCGGACCCGGCCCCCATCGACCTCGATGAGGAAGTCGAACAGCCGGCGCTCGCCGTCGTACCGGGCAAGGTAGAACGAGTCGAAATCGAGCAACGACCGCGCGGACTCGTGCGCGAACGTCGCGATCTCCTGCGGCTCGAACACCAGCGCCGTCTTCGAGGCGATCTCATTGAGCGCGGTGAGCCGCTGGATGCGCCGCTCGCGGTCGCGGCGGGTCGCGACGCCGCGAAGCGCGGTCCCGGCGAGCTCCGCGAGGTCGAGGAGTCCCTGCTCGTCCACGGCGTCGAAGCGCCGGTGCGGGTCCGTCGTGCCGACCATGAACGCTGCCACGACCGTGTCCTCGACGACCACCGGGACGGCCACGACCGCATGCACGCCGGCCGCAAGAGCCGCATTCGCCCCTTCGCTGCCGCCGTACTCGGCCGCATAGTCGCGGATGGTGATCGCCACGCGCTTCTCGATGACCTTGGCGAGGAGCGGACCGGCGCGATCGTCGCTGAGACCCGCGAGACCGGACGCGACCCCGAGCGCGGCGATGACCCGGATGCTACACAGTGCCGTGATCTCGGCCGCGGCCACGTACTCCGCATTGAAGGCGCGGTGGGCCTCGGCTGCGAGTCGAGCGATGACCTCATCGGTCGTGCAGGACACGAGCTCACGGGCGAGCTCCTCGCGTCGCTTGCCAAGCTCCAGCCGGCGTGCGTTGGCGAGGGCGATGGCGGCATGGGCGGTGAATCCCTCGAGCGTGTCGCGCTCGTCCTGATCGAACGGCCGGACACTGCAGCGGCCCACATTCAAGACCGCGGCGATCTCCCCATGTACCAGCACGGGCACGGCGATCGCGCTACGCAGCCCAAGGGCGATGACCGCCTGCGGCGCATCCGCCAGCTGCCGGTAGTCGTCGACCGTCACGGTCGCGCGGCTCGTGACCACCCGGCCGACGATGCCGGTGGTCGCCGGCGCATGCACACCGACGACCCGCTCGCCGAGCCCCGCGCCGGCGATGATGAGGAACTCGCTCCCGCGGTGGACGTTCAACGTCGCGTGATCCGCTTGCACGAGCTCGAGGGCGTGCCGGGGGATCGAGGCGAGCACGACGTCGGCGCCGGTCGCGACGCCGATCTCGCCGGCGGCCCGCTCGAGCAGGTGGGCTCGGCGCAACGCGCGCGCCGCCCGCTCCTGTTCGTTGCGGTACGCGGTGGCGACCACCCCGGCCACGAGGAGGACCAGGCCGACGACGATCCCCTGGCGGAAGGCGAGCTTCAGCTCGACCGGCGCGCCGAGCGCGACGAGCACGAGCTGCTGGGCGAAGATGGCGAGCACGAACGCCGTCAGGCTGATGGCGATGCCGATGCGTCCGAGCCGGAACTGCACGAGGACCGAAGCGATGAGCACGAGGGCGAATGCGGCGCTGCGTGGGTCGAGCGCGGTCGCGACCATCCACAGGCTGGTCAGGACGAGGTCCGCGAGCACGAGACCGATCGGAGTCGAGGTGAGGGTGAACGTCTTGCCGCGCATCGCCTGCGCCGTCCAGCTGTACACGATCGTCCCGAAGAGGATCGCCAGCGCCAGCAGCGCGATCGGGACGACGATGAGGCTGCCGATCGCGATCCAGATCACGGCGGCGATCAGGCCAAGGACGCGGCCGTACAGAAGCAGATCGCCGGGCAGCCGCCTGAACGGGTTCGCCATCTCTCGCTGAACGCTAGGGAGGCCGCGTCCGAAGGGGGTATCAGGCGCAGTGCGCTGTGGGCCTCCAGTACCCCGGTCGGGGGAGGACAGACGTTCTGGGGCGGGGTCGGTCGCTCGCTTTGCCGCTCAGAGGTCGTCGCGCGGCGGGGCCCAGATGTCGATGACCTGGCAGGGCTCCTCGAAGACCCGCGCGCCGTGCGACGCGTTCGGCGGGACCCGGTAGGTGTCGCCGGGGGTGAGGATCCGTTGCTCGCCGGCGATGACCATGACCAGGCTGCCCTTCGTGACCACGCCGGTCTGCTCCATCGGATGCTTGTGCGACTCGACGACCGTCTTGGGCGCGAGGTCGGTGATCGCGATCGTCGCCGCCACGGCGCGGATGATCTTCTGGGTCATCCCCGGGATCGGGTTCTTGGTCGGCAGGTCTCGCGGCGAGGCGTAGTACAGCTTCGGCATGCGCGCAGCGCATGCTACCTAGGCGCTGGAGGCTTCGTCTCCCTCGAGGACGAGCTGCTCGGTCTTGCTCAGGAGCAGCGGGTTGGCCTTCCCCTCGATCGCCTCGGCGGTCACGACGACCTTCCGGACGTCGGCGCGCGAGGGGATCTCGTACATCACGTCGAGGAGCACTTCCTCGATGATCGTCCGCAGGCCGCGGGCGCCCGTCTTCCGCTTCGCGGCGCCGACCGCAGCGGCCAGCAGTCCGTCCTCGGTGAACTGCAGCTCGACTTTGTCGATCGAGAGGAACTTCTGGTACTGCTTCACGATCGCGTTCTTCGGCTCGGTGAGGATCCGCAGGAGGTCAGCCTCGTCGAGGGCCTGGAGCGGGACGATGACGGGCATGCGGCCGACGAACTCAGGGATGAGGCCGTACTTCAGCAGGTCGTCGGGCATCACCTCCGACAGGACTGCGGTCGTCTCCTTCGTGTTCTGCGACAGCGTCGCGCCGAAGCCCATAGTCTTCCTGCCGATGCGCGCTTCGACGATCTTCTCGAGACCTTCGAACGCACCGCCGAGGATGAACAGGATGTTGGTCGTGTCGATCTGGATGAAGGCCTGGTGCGGGTGCTTCCGGCCGCCCTGCGGCGGGACGTTCGCGATCGTGCCTTCGAGGATCTTCAGCAGCGCCTGCTGGACGCCCTCGCCCGACACGTCGCGGGTGATGGACGGGTTGTCGCCCTTGCGGGCGATCTTGTCGATCTCGTCGATGTAGATGATCCCGCGCTGGGCCCGATTCAGGTCGAAGTCGGCGGCCTGGATGAGGCGCAGCAGGATGTTCTCGACATCCTCACCGACGTAGCCGGCCTCGGTGAGGCTCGTCGCGTCGGCGATGGAGAACGGCACGTCGAGGATCCGTGCGAGGGTCTGGGCGAGGAGCGTCTTCCCGCAGCCGGTCGGGCCGATGAGGAGGACGTTCGACTTGCCGAGCTCGACGTCGTCGACGCGGTGCCCGGCGCCGACGCGCTTGTAGTGGTTGTAGACCGCGACGGAGA
Source organism: Chloroflexota bacterium (assembly GCA_030773995.1). Lineage (GTDB taxonomy): Bacteria > Chloroflexota > Limnocylindria > P2-11E > P2-11E > UBA4735. The sequence goes on along the minus strand of JALYLX010000017.1, from coordinate 1,286 downwards.
GCACGCGCTTCGCCTTGTCCTGACCGATGACGTACTGGTCGAGGATCTCGTTGATCCGCCGCGGGCTCGGGACCTTCGATCCGGTCGCGCGGGCCTTCGGCGTCTCCATGAATTCTTCATCGACGATCTCGCGGCACAGCGTGATGCACTCATCGCAGATGTAGACGCCCTGGCCGGCGATGAGCTTGCGGACCTGATCCTGGGATTTCCCGCAGAAGGAGCACCGGTAGGGCTTGCCCCCCTTGGCGGCAGTGGTCACTTAGCGGACCCGCACCGGCTCGCCGATGGCCGTCGGGGCCACGGGCTCTTCGGCCTTCGGAAGCACAGCGTCGTTCGCCTTGCCGACATAGACATCGTCGATCAGGCCGTAGGCCTTGGCGTCCTCGGCGCTCATGAACCGATCGCGGTCCGAGTCCTTGCGGACCTTGTCGGCGGACTGGCCGGTGTGGAACGCCAGGATGTTGGTGAGCTTGTCGACGAGGGTCTCGAGCTCCTTCACCTGGATCATCACGTCCGGCGTGTTGCCGCGGAATCCGCCGGAGCCCTGGTGGATCATGATCCGCGAGTTCGGGAGCGCGAAGCGCTTACCCGGGGCACCTGCCGCGAGCAACACCGCGGCCATCGAGGCGGCCTGGCCGATGCAGACCGTGTTGATCGGCGAGCGCAGGTACTGCATCGTGTCGTAGATCGCGAGGCCCGCGGTCACCACGCCGCCACCCGAGTTGATGTAGACGTGGATGTCCTTCTCGGGATCCTCGGAGTCGAGGAACAGCAGCTGGGCGATGATCAGATTGGCCATGTTGTCTTCGATCATGTCGGTGATGAAGATGATCCGGTCCTTGAGCAGGCGGGAGAAGATGTCGTAGGCCCGCTCCCCGCGACCGGACTGCTCGACCACCATGGGCACGAGATTGTTCTGCAACGCCGTGGCCCTCCTCGACATGACTCCATCCGAGTGTACCAACCGGTCTTCGCGCAACGGGGTGGCGAGAGCGTAGCGGTCTAGAGTTCCCGATGAATGCGGCGCCGCGTGTTCTTCGTAGGGGTTCCAGTGGTCTACGCGGTCGCCGTGTACGTCGCGCTGGCCAGCGCGCAGACGCGCGGCGAGAGCGCCGAGATCCTCTTCCTGGTCGTGGCCCTCAGCATCGCCGCCGGGATCGTCGTCTGGCGGTTCGCCGCCAGCCTCGAGGCCGCGCGCGCGCAGGCCGAACGCGGCCGCGAGGAGCTGGCGCTCGTGGGGCAGCTCTCCGCGACGCTCTCGGGGCCGCTCACGCCGGGCGACGTGG
>JALYLX010000016.1 GCA_030773995.1 Chloroflexota bacterium | reverse complement strand
TCGTCGGGGATCGGACCCTCGAGCGGCTTGCCTGCCGCAAGCAGGCTGCGGGCGTGGGCCGCCGCGCGGCGGAGGATCTCCCCATCCTGAGCGATCGAGCGGCTGCCGAAGGTCCCCATGTCGTAGGGGACCTGCGCGGTGTCGCCGAGCACGACGACCACGCGCTCCACCGGAATGCCGAGCTCGGCGGACACGATCCGCGCGAACGCGGTGCGGATCCCCTGCCCGAACTCGACCTTGCCGGAGAACACCGTGACGCGGCCGTCCGGCTCCATCCGAAGCCGCGTCTCGAGTCGGGCGCCGGCGCCCTCGCCGGGCTGCAGCGTCACGCCTTCGCTGCCGCGCGCTGGATCGCGCGGACCGCGCGCAGCTGCACGCCGCACCGGCAGAGGTTCGGGGCGAGTGCGTCGCGGATCTCGTCCACCGTCGGCCGAGGCTGCGACCGGAGGAGGGCGACGGCCGAGATGATCATGCCGCTCGTGCAGTAGCCGCATTGCATCGCGTCCTCTTCGACGAACGCGCGCTGCACCGCGCCCAGCTCGCCATCCGTCGCCAGCCCCTCGACGGTCACGATGCGGTGCGCTGAAGCCTGTTCCACGCTCATGAGACACGAGGCGATCGCCCGACCGTCGGCGAGCACGTAGCACGCGCCGCACTGGCCGCGGCCGCAGCCGTAGCGCGTCGCGGTGAGATCCAGATCGTCGCGTAGCAATTCGAGCAGCGTCGTGCCCCGAGGCACGTCGACCTCGCGGGCGGCCCCGTTCAGGTCCAGGCGGTACTTCATCGCGAGGACAGGCTAGCGATTCACCGCCGGGCCCTCCTTCGCTCCGTGCCGTGGACCGACCACCGGGAGAGCCGATGCCGCCGGTCGCCCTATCGTGACCCTGCGGTGGATATGTGGCAGAGCTGACGCGCTTCGCGGTCGACGAGCGGCGGGTCGCCCGCATCACCCTGGCGCGCCCCGAGATGAAGAACGCGTTCAACGCGGAGCTCATCGCGCAGCTCACGAGGGCCGTCGATGCCGTGCCGAGCGACGCCCGGTGTGTCGTGCTGGGAAGCGAGGGCGACACGTTCTGCGCCGGCGCGGACCTCGCCTGGATGCGGTCGATGGCCGACTACACGCTCGATGAGAACCTCGCGGACTCCCGCGCGCTCGCCGATCTCTTCGCCAAGCTCGACGCCCTGCCGATGCCGATCATCGCGCGCGTGCAGGGCGCGGCCATCGGCGGCGGCGCGGGCCTCGTGGCGATGGCGGATATCGCGGTCGCGGTCGAGCCGGCAACCTTCGCGTTCACCGAGGTGCGCCTCGGGATCCTGCCGGCGGTCATCTCCCCCTACGTCGTGCGGAAGGTCGGCCCGAGCTTCGCTGTGGCCGCATTCACCACGGGCATCCGGTTCGACTCGCACCGCGCGTTCGAGACCGGCCTGGTGCACAGCGTGGTCGATGAGGGCCAGCTCGATCCCGAGATCGGACGGTTCATCGACGCGATCATCTCGAGCGGTCCGGAGGCGGTGAACGCGGCGAAGCATTTGGTCCGCGAGGTGACCGGCCGGAGCCCTGCCGACGTGCGCGATCTCACGGTGCAGCGCATCGCGAGCGCACGCGTCAGCGCCGAGGGTCAGGACGGGATGCGGGCGTTCCTCGAGAAGCGCGCGCCCAAGTGGCTCGGCGGCTCACGCCGCCAGAACTAGGCGGAGCAGCGCGACCGTCGCGACGCCGGCGAGCACGCCGGCCAGCAGGTTGCGGCGCCACGCGACGATCCCGATGACCACGATGGCAGCGGCGAGCTCGGGCCCCCGCGTCGGCGCGCCGTTCGGCACCAGGACCGCCGGCCCGGCCAGCGCCGCGATGATCGCCGCAGGGAGCGCATCGAGGTAACGCGCGACCCCGCGCGGCAAGGCGCTCGGCAGCGCGACGCGGAACGCGACAGCGCGGACGAGGTACGTGACGATCGCGGAGCCGGCGATCGCGAGCCAGGTCACGCCGAAGGCTCGTCGTGGACGAACAGGACGAGCAGCGGCGCGAGCGCTCCAGCTGTCACGACCGCGACGACCGAGGCGCCTACGTAGGCGAGGGCGGAGGCCACGACCGCCGCGGCTACGGCGACGATCGCGTCCGAGCGCCGGCGGACGCTAAGAACGACGATCGCGATGAACGTCGCTGTGATCGCGAAATCCACACCGAACCGGCGCGGCTCCCCGATCGACGGCCCGAGCAGCATCCCGATGAGCGTGGCCGTGTTCCACAGGAGGTACAGCGCGACGGCGAACGTCGCGTAGTACGCGAGCTCCGTCCTCCCACGGCGGAACCAGCCGATGGCCATCGCGAACGCCTCGTCGGTGAGGACGTATGCCGCCGCGAGCCGCCGGGCGAGCGAGACGTTCGCGAAGTACGGCCGCAGCGCGGCGGCCATGAGCAGGTGCCGCAGGTTGATCAGCAGGACGGTCGCCACGATGACCGGCCAGGCGACGCCGTCCTTGAACAGCTGGACCATCGCGAACTGCGATGCGCCCGCGAACACGAACACGCTCATCGCCATGATCTCGGCCGGCGAAAGACCCGACTGGCGCGCCACGATCCCGAACGGGATGCCAACAAGGAGGACCGTGACGAGCACCGGCCAGCCCTCGGCGAGCGCGGAACGCTGTGGTGACATTTGCGGAGCCTAGAATCGCGCCCGATGACGGTCGAGCATCGCTCCGAACGCCGACTCGTCACCTGTCTCTTCCTCGACGTGGTCGGCTCGACCGACATGACCGTGAGCCTCGGCCCCGAGCGCATGAAGCGCGAGCTCGAGCGAGCGTTCGCCGACCTGGAGGGGATCCTCCAGGGACACGGCGGAACGATCGAGAAGTACATCGGCGACGCGATATTCGTCATCTTCGGCGCGCCCGTGGCACATACGGATGACCCCGAGCGCGCGCTCCGGGCGGCGCTCGCGTGCGCTGAGTGGGCGGCGCGGAACCGCGGCGCCGGCGGTGCCGTCGATGTGCCGATCGGCGTCGACACCGGCGAGGCCCTCATCGACCTCGATGCCGTCGACCTGCGCCAGCAGATGGCGGTCGGCACCGTCGTCAATCTGGCCGCGCGGCTTCAGTCTCAGGCCGACACCGGCGAGATCGTGGTCGGACCCACGTGCCGCGGCGAGACCGCCGATGTCGCCGAGTACGCGCGCGAACGGATCGCGGACCTCAAGGGCATCGGCGCGGTGTCCGTCGCCTCGCTCGTCGGTTTGAGCACGCACGCGCGTTACCGCCCGCTGCGGTTCGTCGGGCGCGATGCCGAGCTGAGACGTTTGAGCGCTGCATTCGACCGGGTGCGCGCCGGTCGCGCGACGTTCGCCCTCGTGAGCGGCCCACCAGGACAGGGCAAGAGCCGGCTGACGGAAGAGTTCCTCGCCACGCTTCCGTCCGACGTACGGATCCTTTCCGCGCGGTGCCGTCCCGGGACCGAGAGCGGCGCGTTCACGCCACTGCGTCAGCTTGTCGCGGCGGACGTGGGGGATCCCACCATCGACGCGCTGACCGCGCGGATGGGGCGCCTGTTCGCTGACGAGGCGGCCGCTGCAGCGGTCCTCGAGGGGGTCGCTCACGCTGTCGGCCTGACGACGAGCGAGCGGATCCTCGGGCTTGCCCCGTCGGGGCGACGTGACGCGGTCCAGGATGCCTGGCGGCGCTACATCGGCGCGATCGCGCGCGAGCGGCCCGTCGTCGTCTGGGTCGAAGACGTCCACTGGGCCGAGCCGCAGCTCGTCGGGATCCTCGACCGGCTCACGGCACGGAATGAGAGCCGCGTCCTCGTCGCGGCGACCACGCGACCGGAGTTCGTCGGGAGCGCGGCCCTCCGGCCGAGCGAGGATCTGGTCCACGTCGAGCTCGGGCCGCTGAGCGCCGAAGATGCGCTCGAGCTCGCGCGGAGCGCGAGCGCGCTCGCCGAGCGGACCGTGGAGCGCGCCGAGGGCAACCCGCTCTTCATCGTCGAGCTCGCGCGCGCCCGCCACACCGGTGACGAGCTGCCGATGACGGTGCAGGCCGCGATCGCCGCGCGGATCGACGAGCTGGCGCCGAACGACCGCCAGCTCATCCAGCACGCCGCGGTCGTCGGCGAGACATTCGGCGTGCGTGACGCGGCGCTCCTCAGCGACCGCGATCCGGCGGACGCCGCTGGGACGCTGGCGCGCCTCGCGCACGGCCGCTACCTCTCGCCCGTCGACGGGCACTACCGATTCCATCACGCTCTGGTGCGGGACGTGGCCTACGGCCGCGTCCCGATCGCCGAGCGGATGCGACTGCACGCCCGGTACGCGCGCGAGGGCGTGGATCCGGACGACGCGGAAGCGCTCGCGCATCACTGGTGGGAAGCGCTCGGACCCGCGGATGCGCAATGGGTCTGGGAGGGCGCGAGCGAGCTCGCCGAGATGCGGCGCGAGGCGCTCGAGGCGCACGTCGCTGCAGGAAGTTGGCGCGCCGACCGGTTGTCGCACGAGCGGGCCCTCGAGCTGTACAAGCGGGCGCGCAGCTTCGCCTCAGGTGCCGCCGACGTGGGGAAGATCGAGGAAGGTATCGGCTGGGCGTACGCGCGGAACGCGCAAGGTGACGTGTCGTGGGAGCATCGTCTGTCGGCCATCGAGGCCTACCGCAGCGCCGGCATCGATCCTCCAGCGGCCCTCTACGCGGACATGCTGGCCGTGCCGCTCATGAACCCTGGCTACTGCGTGAAGATGCCGACCGGAGAACGTCTCGGAGAGCTCATGGCCGAAGGCGAACGCGTCGCGCGCGCGTCGAGCGACGACGCGGCGCTCATGCGCCTGACGGCCCAGCGCGCCGTCTTCAGCGGCGACGCGGCGATCGCCGCCGAAGCACTGCGGATGGCGGAGGCGGCAGCCGATCGACGGCAGCTCGGCGAGGTCCTGCGGCCGATCGTGATCTCGCAGTTCTTCGCGGGACAGCTCACCGATGCCGAGGCGACGTTCCGAGAGATCGACGAGATCTCGGCCGAGGGCGGCTACGTGAACGTGGGGGAGATCGTCCTCTGGCGCGCGCTGACGCTCATCGCAGCAGGCGACCTCGCGCGCGCTGAAGCCGCTGCGCGCGAGCTCGAGGCCTTCGCGGCGACATCGACCCCGCACACGAGGGGTCACGCGCTCGGGATATGGGCC
>JALYLX010000015.1 GCA_030773995.1 Chloroflexota bacterium | reverse complement strand
CGGCAAAGCCGGGCTCGGCCGCACGCATCAGCGCTCGAGGCGCCAGATGTCCGCGTGGGTCTCCCGCTTGCGGATCAACTTCGCCCGTCCGCCCTCGATGAGCGCGACCGCGGGTCGCACGTGGTGGTTGTAGTTGGAGGCCATCGCGACGCTGTAGGCGCCGGCCGCCGGGATCGCGAGCACGTCACCCGGTTCGGCCGTAGGAAGCGCGACGTCGGGCACGAGCAGATCGCCGCTCTCGCAGTACTTGCCGGCGATCGCGACGTGCTCCGTCGGCGCCGCCGTCGCCCGGCCGGCGAGGACAGCGCTGTATGCGGCGTCGTAGAGCGCGGGACGGATGTTGTCGCCCATGCCGCCATCGACCGACACGAACGTGCGCACACCGGCGACGCGCTTCGTGCCGACGACGCGGTACAACGCAACGCCGGCGCGTCCCACGAGGGATCGTCCCGGCTCGAGGTAGATCGTCGCCTTCATGAGCGCCGCATCGGAGCGGATCGGCTCGCTGACCGCCCGGGCGTACGCCGCGAGGTCGAGGACCGGGTCACCGCTCCGCAGCGGGATCGCGAGGCCGCCGCCGACGCCGATCTCCTTCAGCGCGATGCCGGTGGCGTCGCGGACCTCGCGAGCCAGCGTCGCGAGGGCCTGGCCGAGCTCGCGATAGCGCTCGGCCTCGTGCAGCTGCGTGCCAAGGTGGGCGTGGATCCCGACGAGCCTCAGGTTCCTCGTCTCCGCGATGGCACGACATTGGGCGAGCGCGTCGCCTCCGGCGATCGGTGCGCCGAACTTGCTGTCGAGCACACCGGTCCGCAAGTGTGGGTGCGTGTCGGCGCCGATCCCCGGCGACACGCGCAGCCAGACCGGCTGCGGGCGCGCGCGCCGTGCCACGAGCGTGCGAAGGCGGTCGATCTCGTCGGCGCCGTCGATCACGATGCGCCCGACACCGACGCGCAGCGCGGCGCGAAGCTCGTCGTCGGTCTTGGCGTTGCCATGCAGCTGCGTCCGCGCGAGCGAGAATCCCGCGCGCTTCGCGGCAAGCAGCTCGCCGAGCGACGCGGCGCTGGCGTCCGCGCCGGCCCTCGCGACGATCGACGCGACGCCACGCAGGGCGCAGGCCTTGATCGCGTACGACACGCGGACCGGCCGCAGGGCCCTGAAGGCGGCGACGTAGCGGCGGTACGCGTCGCGGACCGTCGCCGCGTCGTACACGTAGAGCGGCGTCCCGTGCCGGTCGGCGAGCCCGACGAGGTCGACGCCGCCGACGCGCAGGTGCGCACGCCGGTCGACGCTCGTCTCGAGCGGCCAGATCGCGGGATCGATCACGGCGCCGGAGTCAGGCCGAGCGGCGCGATCAGCCGCTGCCCGGGGCGGGGTCGTCGGGAAGGCTCTCGATGAACTGACGGAAGACGCCGAGCTCGCCCGTCTCCTCGACCTCACCCGACGCCGCGATCGACGAGCGATCGACGACGCTGTCGGCGACGAGGATCCGGGCGTCGCAACGGACCGCGAGCGCGATCGCGTCGGACGCCCGCGAGTCGACCTCGACCTCGCGCTCGCCGACCTGGAGGAACACGCTGCCGTGGAATACGCTGCCCTGTCCCGTCGAGTCGGTGACCAGATCTTTGACGACGACGCGGGTGATCTCGACACCGGTCGCGCCGAGCATCGACATCATGAGGTCATGGGTGAGCGGGCGGTCGCTCGGGATCCCGGCTATGCGCGTCGCGATGCTGTGGGCCTGGTCGGCGCCGATCCAGATCGGAACGAGACGGTCGGAATCCTTCGGCTGGAGCAGGACCACATGCTGTCCGGTGAGAACGTGCACCCGCACCGACTCGACGGTGCACAGGACCACGCCCGACCGCGGAGCTGACTCGGGCACCGGAAAATGCTACCCGTACCGGCCATAGGGCGCCGCGGTCCGATGGGCCCGGTCTCGCAGCAGGAACACCAGCGCGATGCCGGCGAAGAACCCGAAGATGTGCGCGAAGTACGCAACCTGCTCCGTCGCCGCGTATCCCGACAGGCGGAGCGATGCGAAGCCCTCGATGAACTGGATCACGATGAAGAACCCGATCACCACGATCGCCGGAAGCTGCAGCACCGTGATGAAGATCCCGAGGAAGATGAGCGTCCGGATCCTCGCGCCAGGTGAGAGAACGAGGTACGCCCCCAGCACGCCCGCGATGGCGCCGGACGCGCCGAGCATCGGCGACGGCGCGACGATGCCCTGACCGACGGCCGCGACGATCCCGCACAGCAGGTAGAAGAGGAGATACGTGCCGCTGCCCAGCCGGTCCTCGACGTTGTCGCCGAACACCCACAGATACAGCATGTTGCCGATGACGTGCAGCCATCCGCCGTGCAGGAACATGTGCGTGATCAGCGGGACGAACGTCGCGATCGTCCAGGCGCCCGTCGAGAGGTCGTGGGTGAACCGTGTCCAGTCGAAGGCATACCGATCGAGGAAGTCCTGCAATGCTCCGGGGGTCCGCTGGAGGCTCACGATGTAGATCCAGGCGACGATGTTGACGAAGAGCAGGAGCCGGTTGACCAGAGCGGGTCCCTTCGTCGGATTGACGTCGGAGAACGGGATCACCGGCTGAGGTCGGTCGCCGCGATCTTCGAGCCGTGCGCCGTGTAGACGATGTGCTGGCCCTCCGAGACGAAGAACGCGGTCGGCGGTGGCAGGTCCTTCGGCAGATCGAACCGCGCGACCTCGCGACCATCGCGCGTGAGCTGCACCAGCCGCCGTCCGGGCGCATCGAGCAGGTAGATGTTCCGCTGCGAATCGACCGCCTGGATGGCGCTCGCCTTCACCGGTTCGCCGATCCACCTGATCGCGAAGTCAGCCTTCGTCGCGGTCGTCGCCAGGCCGACACGCTTGAAGAGGCCGACCTCGCCGGCGGTGGTCGTGACCCAGAAGCTGCCGTCGACGGCGAGGGACGTGATCGCGTTCGGCGCGAACGCCTGCGCGAGCACCGGATCGGCCGCGAGGTACTTCCCGCGGTCCTCCTCCTGCCGCCAGATCTGCCCGGACGCGGCATCGAGCACGTAGAGGTTGCCGCTGAAGCTGACGAGACCGGTCACGCTCTTCCATTTGTCCCGGCCGTCAGGGCTCACGTCGACCACGGTGTTGCCTTCGGCCTTCCAGACCTTGTTCTGGTCGTCGATCGTGAAGAGCGCGTTGTCCACCGACGTGACGAGCAGCGGGTTGCCAACGCCGGCCTTGCCCTTCTGCAGGACGGCACCGGCGGTCGTGGTGCCCGGCGGTTGCTCGAACACCCGCCACATCCGCCCGCTGCCGGGATCAGCCGCGTACAGCCCGAATTGGGTCTGGGTGAAGCTCGCCAGCTGCACGCCGGGCGCCAGTGTCGCGACATCGAGGAGGATGTCGTTCAGGCGGTCGAACAGCGCCTCCGCGCGCGCGTTCAGGGCCGCGAGCTGCTGGGTGTTGGCCACCGCCGACGCGCCCGCCTCGGCGATGTGCGCCCGCGCCGAATCGAGCTTCTGCCGCGCGCGGTCTTCATCAGCCGCAGGCTTGCGATCGATGAACGCCTGCGCGGAGTCGAGATCGTTCGACGCCGCCAGGACCACCAGGTTGTAGCTCGCGAAGACGCTATTGGCCTGGTAGTCCCGCACAACGACGGCGCCGATCACGATCGAGACGACGAGCAGCGCGACCGCGAGCAGGCTGATGAGCCGCTGCTGCCGGCGGCTCCGCTCGCGCGTCGTCCGGATCGGACCACCGAGCGTCGTGGTGCGATGCGGCATGAGCTCGAGGCCGATGGCCAGGCTCTTCCCCACGGCGCCCGCAGCGGGGGCGGCGACCGCGCCGACGGCTCGACCGATGCGCGGCCGGTGCCTCCAGATCACGTCCACCCGCGAGCGGATCGTCTCGGCGACGAGCACCTCCTCCGGGGGACGGCTCGGTTCCGGCGCGGACGCGATGCGCGGTGCGGTCGTGGTCGCAGGCGACACCTCGATGAGCAGGACGCTGTCGCTTCCCGAACCGCCTTCCGCGAGGAATCGGTTGTGCAGATGCTCGGCGGCCGCGCGTGGATGCAGTGTCACCGCCGCGTTCAGGAGCGCGTCGGCGCCGAGCGCGGCGATCGCGTTGCCGCCCGCGAGGATGATCGTGTCTCCCGGCTCGATGGCCTGTTTCCAGACCGCCGGCAGGAGATCCGGATCGCTGCCGAGCGACGCGGCGCGGCGGGTGGTCGTCCGGTGCACGAAGTCGGCAAGCTCGTTGGAGTCGTCACCCGGCAGGAACAGCCGGGCGCGGCGGACCAGGAAGATCTGGGCCTGACCGACCCGCGCGGCGTAGAGCTCGTTGTTCACCAGGACGGCGCAGGCGGCGTGGAGGGTGACGCGGCCGTGCTGATCGCGCAGCCGATGGGTGGCCCGGCGATTGGCGTCGCGGAGCGCCTTCCGGATCGCCCCCTCGATGCCGGCCGAGAGGTCGTATTCGTACTGCTCGCGGGTGAGCTCGGCGACCTCACGGGCGACATCCGCGCCGGCCTTCCCTTGCGGCAGGACCTCGCACAGGAAGTAGAAGCGGCCTTTCGTGCGAAGGGTCGCGCCCAGGGTCGGCTCGCTCACGACGATGACATCGGAGCTCGCCCGGATCTCGGTGGTCGATCCGACCTTGGTGGAAAAGCCGGTCTGCCTCACCTCCGCGGAAGTCTAGGAGTGCGGTGACGGCGAGTCAGGCGTCGCTCGTCCGGTCGTGGCGCCGCTCCGTGGCTGCTGGGACGGCCCGGATGTGCTCGATGTCGGTGGTCACTCGACGCCCGATCGCCGCAAGCAGCTCGCGCTCGCGCAGGCGGATCTCTCCGGACCACGTCGCGTCCGGCACCGCGACAAGGAGCGTGCGGTCGCTCAAGCCGACCGCCCGCGTCGCCACTGCGGTGGGCCCGAAGATGTCGCGGGCCGCTGTCGGCCACGCGTCGATGGCCGAGACGCGCGCGACGTCCCGATCGAGGCCGAGCTTGCGCAGGGCGCGGTCGATCGCGCCGCCGATCGGCCTCACGTGATGGCACCATCCGTCACCCGGATGACGTCCGCGCGCTCGATGAGCCGTTCGGGCACACCGGCTTCGAAGGCGGCGGTGAGCAGCGTCTGTGCGCCGTCGGGAAGCGCGTCGACGAGTGCGTCACGCCGTCCCGGATCGAGCTCGCTGAGCACGTCATCGAGGAGGAACACCGGCTGCTCGCCGATCCGTTCGTGGATCCACGCAGCCTCCGCGAGCTTCAGGGAGAGGACCGCGCTGCGCTGCTCGCCGCGCGAGGCGAACGATGGCAGCGGCCGGCCGAGCGCGCTCACCGCCAGGTCCTCACGATGCGGGCCAACGAGGGTCGTGCCCTGCCACAGCTCGCGATCACGCTTCTGCGCCAGGAGCGCCATGTATGCGGCGCTCCGCTCCTCGATCGTGTCGCCTTCGACCTGTGCCGCGTACGCGAGGGAGAGCGCCTCGCCGCCGCTGAAGCGTGTCGAGGCGTCGCGGAACGGGGCCGCAAGGTCCCGCACCGCCTCGAGCCGGCGAAGCGAGATCGACGACGCGAGGCGCACGAGCTCGCTGTCCCAGAAACCGAGCTCCATCGCGCGGCCGGGCGCAGCCGAGGCCCCTTCAAAGGAGCGGAGCAACGAGTTGCGCTGCACGACGATGCGCTGGTACTCGCGCGACTCCGCGCGGTGACGACGGTGCACCTGGGCGACCATCGCATCGAGGTAGCGGCGCCGTGCGCTCGGCGCCTCCGCCAGGAGCTGCACATCCTCGGGAAAGAACGACACCACCGCGAGCTCGCCGATCGTTTCGTCGGATCGTTTGCCCGCTCCGTCCAACAGGTAGCGGCGCGGCCGGCGACGCTCACCCTCGGGTGGCGCGAAGAGCACGATGTCGACGGTACGGGCGTCATCGACCCGCTCGACGCGCGCGGAAACGCGCGCGGCGTTCGCGCCCCAGCGCACGAGCTCGGCGTCGTCCCGGGCGCGCGGTGAGTCGCCGCGGGCGACCAGATGGATCGCCTCGAGGATGTTCGTCTTGCCGGCGCCGTTGCGGCCGACGAGCGCCGTGACGCCGGGTGCGAGCGTGCGTTCGGCACGGGCGTAGCTCCGGAAGTCCTCGATGAGGAGCCGGGCGACGCGCATTAGCTCGGGATTCTGAGGGGCATCACCACGTGGAGGTAGCTGTCGTCTCCGACGATCCGGACAACACCTGGCGCGAGTGGGCCGCCAAGCTCGAGTGCGACCTCGGACGCGGCGAGGCTGCCGAGCGCGTCTGCCACGAATCGGGAGTTGAAGGCGATGTTGGTGGCCTGCCCTTCGACGGTGGCGTCGACTCGTGAGGTGTTGTCCCCGACCTCCGCAGCCGTCGCGCTGACCACGAGTGGGACCTCCTGGGACGGATCCACCGTGAATCGCACGATGTTCGCGGCGTCGCGTGCGAAGTACGAGGCCAGTTTTGTCGCCTTCAGCAGCTCGTCGCGCGACACCGTGACTTTCGTGGCGTGGCTGGTCGGGATGACTTGCCGATAGTTCGGAAATTGTCCTTCGATGATCCGCGACACGAGGTCGGCCTCCTCGGTGTGGAAGATGACCTGGCTCCCGTTCGGCGTGACGAGAATGTCGACCGGCGCCTCAGAGTCATCGACGATCCGCGCGACCTCGAAGAGGCTGCGAGCCGGGATGATGATCTCGACCTTCGGCTCGACCTTGGCGAGGAGCGGCGCGCGGCGGACGGAGAGCCGGTAGGGATCCGCGGCCGCCATGGTGACCTCGTTGCCTTCGAATGTGGTGAGGACCCCGGTGAGCACCGGCCGCGAATCATCGGTCGCAGCGACGAACGCGACCTCGGTGATCATCCGACGCAGCACGCCTTGGGCCATCCGGGTAGTCGGCTTATCGGGGATCGCCGGGATGATCGGAAATTCTTCGGCGTCGAGGCCCTTGACGTTCGCCTCGGTGGTCGCGCTCTTGAGATGCACGCTCTTGGTACGAACGTTGAGCGCGATCTCGATCGGCCCCGCTGGCAATGAATTCACGAAGTCCGTAAAGAGCTTGGCCGGCACGGTGATCGCGCCTTCGTCCTCGATCTTCGCCGGCACCCAGCAATTCACACCGATCTCGAGATTCGTCGCGGTGAGCTTCAGCCGGCCGCTATCCGTCTTCAGGAGAACGTTACCCAGGATGGGCAGCGTCCCTCGGGTCGAGACCCCGCGCCCCACGATCGAAAGACCGCGCGCGAGGTTCTCTTGTAGACAGCTGACCTTCACCCAGTCCCCCTCCACGTCCTCGTAGGTAGAAGTTGATTAGAACGCCAGTCGCAGTAGTAGCGCTGTGGACTATGCCCCTTCCCGTGGGATCGACGCGCAGCGCCTGGTCAGAACCGGATCTTCCGCCGTGGACGGCGTGAGGACGGGATGCGGACGGCCCGGGACGGCGGGATCGCTCGTGTCGTGAAATGCGACAGGCCGAACGCCCAGAGACACCTTAAGGGGGCGGTTGTCCACGAATGTTGGTCCTTATCCACACGCCGGGGTCGTTTATCCACACAGCCAGACGCGTGGACCGCGGCGCTACTCCGCGTAGAGCAGCTCTCGCAACGAGTTGATGTCACGCCGGAAATCGTCGTTCTCGCCCATCTCCCGCTCGATCTTCTCGCAGCCGTGGAGGATGGTCGAGTGGTCGCGGCCGCCGAGTGCCTCACCGATGCGCAGAAGTGGGGCCTCGGTCTCCTCGCGCATGAGGTACATCGCGATCTGCCGCGGCAGAACGATCTGTTTGTCACGGGCCTTGCCGCGGAGCTGCTCCGACGGCACGCCGTAATACTTCGCGACCGTCTCGACGATGCGCTCTGGTGACAGCGACTGCCGGCGCGGGTTGTAGAGGATGTTCTGCAGCATCGTCTGTGCGAGCTCGGTCGTGACGGCAACCGCGTTCAGCGTCGCATACGCGACGATCCGGGTGAGCGCGCCTTCGAGCTCGCGGATATTCGACACGATCCGTTGCGCCAGGAAATCGATCACCGGTGGTGGCACCGCAACGTTCGCCGCCTCCGCCTTCGCGCGCAGGATGGCCGTGCGTGTCTCAAGATCCGGGGCGGAGATGTCGGCGATGAGGCCCCACTCGAATCGTGAACGCAGCCGATCCTCGAGCTGTGGGATGGCCTTCGGCGGCCGGTCGCTGGACATGATGATCTGCTTGCCCTCTTCGTGGATCGCGTTGAACGTGTGGAAGAACTCCTCTTGTGTCCCTTCCTTGCCCGCGATGAACTGGATGTCGTCGATGAGCAGCACGTCGATCCGGCGGTAGCGCTCGCGGAACTCCTCCGACTTCTGACCGCGGATCGAGTTGATGAACTCGTTCGTGAACTTCTCGCTCGTCGCGTACGCGACACGCTTCTTTGGGTGGCGAGAGAGCACTGCGTGACCGATGGCGTGCATGAGGTGCGTCTTGCCGAGCCCACTGCCGCCGTAGACGAAGAGCGGGTTGTACGAATGACCCGGACGCTCGGCTACGGAAAGTGCTGCGGCGTGAGCGAGGCGGTTGTTCGAGCCGACGACGAACGTCGCGAACGTGTAGCGCGGGTTGAGGATCGCGGTGACCGGCGGGGCGTCACCACGGCGTTCGGACGGCGGCGCGACCGGTGTGACCGACGCGTTCGAAGCGCTTGGATTCTGGCCGGAATACCCGGAATTCACCGGTCGCTGGCCGGTGCCGGCCGCGGGCCCCGCGCCGCCCGGGACCGTGATGAAGCGGACGTCGACGGTACGGCCCACCAGGCGCTGCAGCGATGCGCGCACCTGCGCGCGATACTTGTTGTCGAGCCACTCGCGGGCGAACGCGTTCGGCACGCCGATGCAGAACACATCGTCTTCTTCACTGACGACGTATGTCTCTTTGAACCACGTGTCGTAGTTCGCTTTCGGCATCGCGAGCTGGAGTTCGCCGAGCGCAGCGCGCCACAGCTCTTTCAAATTGGTGCGGCTCTCTGCTCCCAGCTGCGAGTCAGACGTCACGGTCGCTCCCCACTTAGATGCGCGCGCGGTGCTGGCGATAGCGAGATCGCGTGGATCGCGATGCGGACATCGAGGCTCGTCGCTGGAAGTCTCTCCCCGGAAGCCCGCGAACTATACCCCTGTGTCGGAACGCGCGGCAAGGTAAAGAATGGGCAGGGAGCAGGCTGCTAGACTTTCGCTCACACATCCGACGTGATCCGCGTCAGCTTTTTCGAGAAGGGACTCGATCGTGAAGCGTACCTACCAGCCGAAGACCCGCCGCCGTGCGCGCGTGCATGGATTTCGCGCGCGGATGCAGACGACGGGAGGCCGCAGGGTCCTTGCTGCGCGGCGTGCGCGTGGTCGCAAGCGACTCACCGTCGTCTAGACCGACGGTGGTGCGCGCCGCGCGATTGCGGCGAGGGGAAGACATCGCGCGCGTCCGGGCGGAAGGTGTCGCGCGCAATGACAAGCTGTTCTCTCTCCGCGCTCTACCGAACGATCAGCCCACCGTGCGTGTCGCGGTCGCCGCGTCGCGTGCCGTCGGCGGCGCCGTGAAGCGGAATCGAGCCCGTCGGCGCGTGCGCGAGGCCCTGCGCGTCGCGCTCGAAGCGCGGCACCCCTTCGGTAACGGCGCGGACCTCGTCCTGGTCGTCCGTCCAGCGGCGCTGGTCGTGCCGGCGGCGGAGATACGCGGCGCGCTCGAGCGCGAGCTGGACCGGGTGCTTCGATGAAACGTGCGGTGCTCGCCGCGCTCCGGTTCTACAAGGCCCAGATCAGCCCGGCGCTGCCACCGGCGTGTCGCTACACGCCCACCTGCTCGGAATACGCCATTGAAGCCGTCGAGCAGTACGGCGCGTTGCGCGGCACCGTCATGGCGGTCCGCCGGGTCATCTCGTGCAATCCGTTCGCGCGCGGCGGCTACGACCCGGTCCCCCAGCGGGTGGCTCGCTAGATGCCGTTCCTCGAGCCGTACTGGAACTTCCTGCTCGTACACCCGCTCGTCTCGCTTCTCGTTGCCGCCTATGACCTGGTGCAGGACTTCGGGTTCGCAGTCGTTGCCGTGACCATCGCCATCCGCCTTGCCCTGTACCCGCTGTTCAAGATCCAGATCCGCAACCAGCGGGCGATGCAAGAGCTCGCGCCGGCGATGAGCGAGCTGAAGGCCAAGTACGGCAGCGACAAGCAGAAGCTCGGCCAGGAGCAAATGAAGCTCTACCAGGAGCGCGGCTACAACCCCGCGATGGGCTGCCTGCCGATCCTCCTGCAGATGCCGCTTCTGCTCGCGATGTACGCAGCGTTCACCCAGGCACCGCACTTGACCGGCGAATCGCTCTCGCATGACCTCATCCCGTTCATACCCAACCCGCTTGCGCCCGACCAGACCCTCGATCTCGCGGCGCACTGGCTGCCCTGGATCACCGGCGGCCTCGGCCAGCCAGATCCGCTCCACATCCTGCCGGTCCTGGCCGGCGCGACCCAGCTCATCTCCTCCGTCATGTTCCAGCCCCTGGCGCAGCCGAAGATCGTCGATCCGCAGCAAAAGATGATGCAGTCGATGCAGTACTACTTCCCGCTGCTCACGGTGTTCATCGCGTGGCAGCTGCCGGCCGGCCTCGCGATCTATTGGGTGACCACGACGCTTTTCGGCATCGTGCAGCAATACTTCGTGAGCGGATGGGGCCAGCTACCGCGGTTCCTCCCGTTCCTGAAAAAGATCCCATCGCCGGCGGACCGCACGCTCGCCGCGCGGCAACAGGCGGCGCTCGACGAGGAGCGCCGCGACATGGCGGCGAAGGCCGCGATCGCGTCGAACGGTCCCGGCGCGCAGAACACTCGCGAAGCGCGCCGTCAGCGCAACCGCAACAAGAGGAAGTAACCAAGCTGCTTCGCCTGCCGGCGAGGTAAGCGCGAGGGGGGACGCGATGCCGCTTCGTGGTGAGGAGTTCACCGGTCGCACGGTCGAGGAGGCTATCGAGCGCGGGTTGCTGGAGCTCGGCCGCAAGCGGTCGGACGTTGATATCGAGATCCTGGAGCGCGGCAAGCCCGCGAACATGCTCGGCATGGGCGGGGTCGACGCGCGGGTGCTTCTTTCGTTCACCGAGGAGGAGCGCGCTGAGGAGCCCGAGCCCGTCGTCGACGAGCGCGACGTCCCGCGCCGGCCCGACGCCGTTCGCGCGGCAGCGGAGCGCGCCGCGGATGAGGCCGAGGATGCCACGCCGGTCCTGGGGGCGGAGGATCTCGCACTCGGGCTGACGGTCCTGAAGACGCTCCTCGAGAAGATGGGTGTCGACGCCGCGGTCACGCTCGACGACCGCCCGGGGATGGAGGGCCTCGAGGTCGAGGGCGCCGACCTCGGCGCGCTCATCGGCCGCGGCGGCGAGAACCTCGTCGCGCTCCAGCAGATCGTGTCAGCCATCTCGTCGAAGTCCGCCGGCCGCACCGTGCACGTGCCCGTCGACGTCGAGGGCTATCGCCGCCGGCGCGAGGATCAGCTGCGCGAGATCGCGCGGCGCGTCGCCAGCCGGGTGAAGGCGACCGGACAGGCCGTGACGCTCGAACCCATGCTTGCGTACGAGCGTCGGATCGTGCACCTCGCGGTGCAGGAGCAGCCTGGCATCAAGACAGAGTCCGTCGGTATGGATCCGAACCGCCGGGTGGTCATCAGCTCGACCGCACCGGGGGCCCGCGGACCGGTCGGTCTTCGTCCACCGGGGGGTCCGGCCGGTTTCCGGCCCGGTCCGCGGCCTGGCGGCGCCGGCGGGTTCGGCGGCGGCCGGCGGCCATTTCCGCCACGTCCGGGTGGCGTCCGACCGCCCCGGCCTGGAGGCTTCGGCCCCAGCCAGTAGCGGCGCTCCCAGACCGAACGGCGCTCGCGTCACATTTCCGGTCATTGCCACCGAAAAGAGGGCGACGACCGGACACCTCGCCCGTTAGGTTTCGGCAGAGTGCCCCACATCGATCGCAACTGGTCCGCCGAGCGTGTCCGCAGCAACTTCCGGATCGACTCCTTCTCCGGCGTCATGGCGGGCGTCTACCTGGGCGTCATCGTGGCGTTCCTCCCCGTCGTCATCAGGCGCATGGGCGGCTCGACGGCGGACGTCGCGCTCGTCGTCGCCGGACCGTTCATCGGGCATCTGTTCTCGCCGGTCTTTGGCTACCTGCTCGCCCGCTTCCGCCCGGTAGGGATCACTGCGGTCACCGCGACGCTCTCCCGGTCGATCTTCCTCGTCGGGGTGCTCATCGCGGCGACCCCGTTCGCCCTGGCCGTCGTGTCGGTGACGATGTGGGTGATCGCGGTCGCGAACATGGCGTCGTACGCGACGCTCATGCAGGGCATCTACCCCGACAGCGAACGCGGCTCGGCCATGGGGCGGGTCCGCATCGGGGCGTCCATCGCGAGCATCGCCAGCGCGACCCTCGCCGGGCTGTTCATCGACAACGTGCCCGCGACGGTCGTCTTCGCCGTCGCGACGCTGGTGTCGCTCCCAGGCGCGCTCGCGTTCGGGCGGATCCGCCACGATCCACCTGATATCCAGCCGGTGCGACACCGTCCGTCGCGGATCGCGCGCGACGTGTGGCGCGACCACCGCTACCGCCGACTGCTGCTCTCATTCACGATCTTCGGCTTCGGCAATCTGATGAACGCGGCCCTCTACCCGATCCTGCTCGTCGATCACTTCAACGCGCCGAACAGCTTCGTCGGGTTCATGACCGCTCTTCAGGCGGGCAGCGCGGTCATCGCCTATTACCTCTGGGGCCGGTTCATCGATCGCGGCTCCTCGCTGCGGATGACGGTGATCAACACCGCGCTCGTCCTCCTCATGCCGCTCGGCTACCTGATCGCGCCGACCACGCTGTTCCTGCTGCCGGTCGCGATCGTCGCCGGCATCACCAACGCGGGCGGCGACATCATGTTCTTCACGAACATCGTGCAGCTCGCGCCACGCGAACGCGTCGGCGACTATGCCGTTGCGCAGTCTTCGCTGATGGGACTCCGCGGGACGATCGCACCGTTCGCCGCATCGGCACTGCTCACGATGTTCTCCGCGCAGACGGTCATGGTCTTCGCGATGGGCCTCATGGTCGCGGGGCTCGTCGTCATGGATCGCGCGGTCCGCTTTGCGACCGCGGCGCCCGCGGCGGTCCTCGAGGCCGTGCCCGCATAGCACGGTCCATCGCGACGTCGGATGCGCGCTTGCGCGGCGGCCCACACTGATGCCGATGCTCCGCAACCTCGCGTGCGCCCTGACAGTCCTGCTCATGGCGTGCACGGCGGCGCCCGGCGCGACCGGCAGCGCCAGTCCGACGATCGCGGCTGTGAGCCCGTCGGCGACCGTCACGGCCACCGCGACGAGCGCGCCCACCGCGGCGCCGACGCTGATCTCCCTTCCGAGCTCGGCCCAGATCGACGCGCCAGCGGGCAGCGTGGTCTGGGTGATGGTCGCGGACACGCGGCTTTTCCGGTCGACCGATCGCGGCGACACCTGGCAGGAGCGGCCGGCACCGCCGCAGCTCCCGGTGGCGCTGTCGTTCGTCGACGACCACGAGGGGTGGGCGCTCGTGCCGCAAGGTGGCGGCGTTCCACCGCCCGCTGGCGGCGCGTGCACGGCTCCGTCGGTCACGCTCCAGCACACCTCCGACGCCGGTGCCTCCTGGCAATCGCTGACCCCGACCGGTCTTGGCCCAGGTCCATGCAAGGTGAGCATCCGGTTTGCCGATGCGCAGCGAGGCTTCGTCGGGGCGTTCGATCCGAATGGCTCGCCGCTCGTCTATCGGACCGCGGACGGCGGCCGGACGTGGACGGCGTCCCAACGACTGCCTGACCCGCCAGGGTTCACGACGCAGTCCGGCGGCGGTCCGACCCTCGGCATCGGCCGCGTCGCCGCGTTCGGTTCGACGCTCCTCGTGACCGCGTTTCCCACGAATCCGGCGACCGGCAGGCTCTTCGCGTACCGCTCGGTCGACGGCGGCGCGACCTGGACGTACGCGAGCACCGCGCCGAACGCCAGTCAGGATCTCGCCTTCGTCACCTCGTCGCGGTGGCTGCAGATCTCATCGCCCGGCGACTCGAAGGAGACGACAGACGGTGGCGCGACCTGGCACCCGTTCACGACGACCTACCAGCAGGCGGCGCCCGTCGGGCCGGCCGTCGTCTTCGGCGATGCGCAGGTCGGCTACGCGACGGCGCGCGGCGCGATCCAGCGGACGACCGACGGTGGCGCGACCTGGGCCCCGATCCGGACGCCGGGGACGTTCTAGCGGAGCGCGATCCCCGCGTCGGCGATCGCCTTCACGAATCGATCGGCGATGAGCGCATAGCCGGCGTCGGACGGATGGAAGCCGTCGGCCGAGACCGTGATCGTGCTCACGAGAGCGGCTGAGCCGGTGAACAGATCGACAACGGTCACGCGTCCCGGGAACGCCGCTGCGAGGGCGGTGATCGCCGCGTTGTAGGCGGTGATCCGCGCGAGGAGCGCGGCTTGATCGGTCCCGGCGTACGCGGGGACCGAGCGTAGGTCGGGTACGTTTCCGACGAACACGCGCGCGACGGTGCGCGACACGAGCGGTTCGACCACCGAGCGCAGGGCCACCGCGTAGTCGGTCGCGGTGACGTTCGCGTTCAGATCGTTCACCGCGAGCCAGACCGTCACGAGCTGTGGTCGAAGGCCGAGCGCCGTCGGCAGCTGCTCGCGGC
>JALYLX010000014.1 GCA_030773995.1 Chloroflexota bacterium | reverse complement strand
TCCGCTGGGCCCCGGCGGCCGCCGCGAGGGCGTCCTGGGCCGTGGCGAAGACCACGAACAGGGCGTCCCCTTCGACGCGGACCTCGTGGCCCTTCCCGAACGCCCGGCGGAGCGCGTCGGTGTGGGCCTCGAGGACCTCGTGGTAGCGGTCGGTCCCAAGGGCGTTGAGGAGCTTCGTCGAGCCTTCGATGTCGGTGAACAGGAAGGTGAGGGTGCCGCGCGGGAGCGGACCGGTCGCCACCGGTGAATTGTCCACTCGTGAGACGCCGGTTGCCACCCTGGCCGCGCGGGAGTTAGACATGGGTCGTGGCAACGGCACGCACTGAGCTGTCCGATACCCTCGCCGGCATCTCGCTGTTCGCCGACGTCGGCGCCGCGGAGCTGAATGCGATCGCCCACATCGTCGAGGAGCGCCGCTACGGGGCGGGCGAGCGGATCCTCCGCCAGGGCATCAGCGGCTCGGCCTTCTACATCATCCTCGACGGCGAGGCGACGATCCGCGTCAACGGCAAGGATTACGGCACGCTGGGGCGCGGCGAGTTCTTCGGCGAGATCTCAGCGCTGCTCGGCGAGCCACCGGTCGCCGACATCGTGGCCGTACGCGCGTTGCGGTGCGCGATCATCCCCGGACCGGACATCGAGGCATTCATGCTGGGGCACCCGACGGTCCTGTACCGGATGCTCAAGTCCGAAGCCCGCAAGCTCCAGGGGGCGACCAGCTGGCGGACGTAGCGCCGGCCGTCGAGCACGCCAAGCCGCACCCACCCGGCGAGTACCCGGTCGTCGTCGTCGGCAGCGGTCCCGGCGGGCTGCAGCTCTCGTATTCGCTCGGCCGCGCCGGCGTTCGGCATGCCGTCATCTCCGCCGACCCGGCGCCGGGCGGCATGTTCCGCCGGTGGCCGTTCTTCCAACGCCTGTTGTCGTGGACGAAGCCGTTCGCGCCCGAGGAGCGTGGCACGCGGTACTACGAGCGCTACGACTGGAACTCGCTGATCGGCGATGAAGACCGCCTCCGGGCGATCCAACCTAAGTTGATGGATGGGAGCTCGTACTTCCCGGCGCGGGCGGAGATGGAGCAGAACCTCGCGACCTTCGCCCGCGAGGGCGGGCTGCAGGTGCGCTACGACTGCCGCTGGACCGGCACGCGGCGCGAGGGCGATGCCTTCGTCCTCGAGACGACCGATGGCGAGTACCGCTGTCGCGTGCCGGTGTTCGCCTTCGGCATCTCCCAGCCCTGGAAGCCCGACATCCCCGGCCTGGCGGACGTCGCGCACTACGCCGACACGCGCGCCCCGGAGACCTATGCGGGGAAACGGATCCTCCTCATCGGGAAAGAGGTGTCCGCGTTCGAGCTCGCGAATGGGTTCCTTCCATGGGCGAAGCAGATCGTGCTCGCGTCGCCGCGACCGGTCGCGCTGTCGGTCGTGACGAAGTCGCTCGTCGGCGTGCGCGCGCGCTACGTGCAGCCGTATGAGGACCACGTCCTCGGCGGCGGCGTGGTCCTGGTGAACGCGTCCATCGACGGCGTGGACCGCACCGCGGACGGCTTCCGGGTCCGCACGGCCCGCAGCGATGGAGGCGGTGCGCTCGTGTTCGAGGTCGATGACGTGATCGCGACGACAGGCTTCACGCCGCCGCTGGGCGACCTGCCGGCATTGGGCGTTCCGGTCGCCGGCCGCGAGCGGATCCCGTCGCAGACGCCGCTCTTCGAGAGCATCGGCATCCCCGACATGTATTTCGCCGGCACCGCGACGCGGGGCGCGCCTGGCCTGAAGAAGCACGGGCTGCCGAGCAACTCGGGGGCGGTCCACGGACACCGCTACAACGCGCGAGTGCTCGCACGGCACCTCGCCCAAAAGTACTTCGGCATCGATCCGGCGCGGCCGCAGCTCAAGCCGGACGACGTGGTCCCCTACCTGCTCGCCGAGGTCACGCGCGCGCCCGAGCTGTGGCACCAGAAGTCGTACCTCTCGCGGACGATCCTCGCGGACAGCGACCGAGGGCTCATCGACGATGGCATCCTGCCGCTGCAGCTCTTCGTCGACAGCGAGGGGCCGGACGGCGTCGCGGTCGCGGTCGAAGCGAACACGACGGGTGACCTCTATCCCGCGGTGTACGTCCGCAAGGCCAACGCGATCACCGAGCACCTCCTGCCCTCGAACCCACTCCTGGATTTCGAAACGGCCGAGCACCGCAAGCAGCTCGCCGACGCGCTGGCGCCCCTCGGGCTCTAAGCGGCGGCGCGCGCCGCCTCGGCCCGCTCCGGTGCCGGGCGATTCTGGATGCCGAGCGCATTCACCGCGGCACCCGCCGCCAGCAGCCCGGCGGCGATGAGCATCGCGAGGTGGAACGCGTCGGTCGACGCTTCCCGCTGCGCCTCCACCCGCGCGGCCGCGGATTGCGGACACGGGACGTTCTGCTCCCGGCACGGATCGACGACGTTCAGCGGCGCGTACGTCTTCCGCACCTCCGGGTCATTCGGGTCGAGCTGCGGCACGCGGTCGTGCAGGCCCGCGTAGAAGCTCGTCGTGATCGCGATGAAGATGACCGCGCCGGCAAGCTGTGGCCCGACGCGCGAGATCGCGTTGTTGATCGCCGACGCGACACCGGAGTGCTTCGAGGGCACGCTCGTCATGAGCGCGGTGGTGAGCGGCGCGACCATCATCGACACACCGAGCCCGAACACCAGGGTCGCGGGGAGGAAGTCCACGAACCAGCTCGCGGGCGGGAGGTAGGTGCTCGGATCGCCGAACGCGAAGAGCCACCCCGTCGTGGTGGCCGGCACGCGCAGGTACCAGAGCGTTCCCAGTGACATCAGTGCCGGACCGGCCGCCATGAACAGCTTCGGCCCGTACTTCCCGGCGAGCGCACCGAAGCGCGAGCTGAGGAACACGAGGAACAGGCCGGTCGGGATGAACGCGAGGCCCGCGGCCGCCGCGGTGAAGCCGATGGTGCCCTGCACGAAGAGCGTGACGAAGTAGCCGAGGACGTAGAGCGCGCCGTAGATGAGGAACGTCGAGATGTTCGTCACCGTGAAGTTGCGTGACCGGAACAGCTCGGGGTCGATGAGCGGATCGCGTCGTCTCGTCATCAGGAACGGGAGGGAGATCGTCGCGACTGCGCCTGCGCCGAGCATCACGAAGCCCAGCGGATCCTTCCACTCGCGCTGCTGCCCGTAGATCGTGCCGAACGAGAGCCCCCCGACCGCGACGGCGACGACGAACGCGCCGAGCCAGTCGAAGCGGCCGGTCGCCTTTTCATCGCGGCTTTCGCGGACGTGGGTCGCGGTCGCCCAGAGCGCGAGGATCAGCAGCGGGACGTTGATGAGGAACGCGGCGCGCCAGGAGATCGAGTCGACGAGGATCCCGCCGACGACCGGACCGAGGATCGTCGTACCCGCGGACGCCGCGGCCCAGAGGCCGAACGCGCGGCCCTGGGCCTCCCCCGTGAAGCTCACGGTGATGAGCGCGAGCGAGCCGGGCACCAGGAGGGCGCCCGCGACGCCCTGCAGCACGCGGAACAGGATGAGTAGCTCCATGTTCGGCGCGAGACCGCACAGCAGACTCGTGGCGAGAAAACCGACGAGGCCGAACGTGAAGATCCGCTTGCGGCCGTAGAAGTCGTTCAGCGCGCCGGCGAGGATGAGCAGCGCGGACACCGTCAGGAGGTAGCCGTTGTAGATGTACGACTGCCCCTCGAGGACGCCGAACAGGGTACTCGGCAGCTCGCGGCCGATCTTCGGCAATGCGACATTCACGACGGTGGAATCGAGGAACACGATCCCCGAGCCGAGGATCGCCGCGATGAGCGTCCACCGCTGGCGTGTGGTCATGCGCGGCCGCGGTGGATCATCAGCCGGGCGCGCACCACTGCAGCTCGTGGGCGGACGCGCCGGGATACACAAGCTCCCCCGCCTCGATCGCGACATCGAGCCGGTTCGCCGGCGGCGCGAGCGGGCAGACCCATTGCGGGTCGTAGTGACAGCTCGGGTGGTACGCGAAGTTGAAGTCGAGCCGCAGGTTCCCGCCGTCGGCCCCGAGGTCCGCGCCCTTGGCCGTGTCCAGGAGATAGCGGCCGCCGCCATAGGTGGTCTTCCCGGACGTCAGATCCCGGAACGGCAGGAACACGCCGCCACCGTACGCCTCCAGCCAGAAGACCTCGAGCGTGCCGACCGGAAGATCGACCGCGCCGAAACGCACGAACGGGATGACGTCGCCGGTGCTCGTCCCGACGTCGTAGCGCTCGTGCGGGAGCGGCCGGACCGAAGCGCTGAACGCGAACGCCGGGTCGTACGCCGTGTACGCCAGACCGGTGAACTTCGTGCGCTCGTGCGCCGGGAGCGCGGACTGCGGATGCGTGCCGAAGAGCAGGTCTCGCCCGGTGCGCCACCGCGACTGCGCGGCGATCGGATCGGAGACGATGAGCGCCCGCACCTCGGCGTACAGCGTGTTGACGCGCCGCCGGTAGTCGAGCAGCTCGAGGTAGGCCTCTTCCTGGATCATCACACTCAGCGCAGCTTCAGCGCGGCCGCCGAGAAGAGACCGCTCAGAACGCGCGCTGTGGTCGGGAACGCGTGGACCGTCTGGGCGAGCGTGTCGATCGGCGTGCCGAGCTTGATCGCGAGCACGGCGGCGTGGATCGCCTCGCCCGCGCCCTGGCCGGCGATGAACGCGCCGAGCAGCACCTTCCGCTTCCGGTCGACGACGATGGCCAGGTGGCCGCTGTCGGCCTCGACGACGTAGCCCTTCGTGCTCTTCGGGAATCCGGTGCTCTCCTCGAACGCGTCGATGCCCTTCTCCTGCGCCTGATCCAGGCGGAGGCCGACGGCCGCGGTCTCGGGATCGGTGTAGACGACCCGCGGTATGGCCCTGAAGTCGACACGCACGTCGTCCCCGAGCGCGATCCGAACGGCCATCTCGCCCTCGTAGTGGCCAAGATGCGTGGAGAGCTCGTGACCGATCGGGTCGCCGACCGCGTAGACGTGCTCCGCGAGGCGCAGCTTGTCATCCACCGTGATCTGGTCAGCGCCGTCGTACGGCACGCCGATGGTGTCCAGCCCAAGCGTGCCGAGCGCCTTCGCCGAGGTGCGGCCGACCGACAGCTGGATGATCGCGCCCGAGACGCTCGTGCCGTCGGAGAGCTCGACGACGTGCTCGGCCTGGGCACTTGCCCCGGGGCGGATCCGCACCGCTCGGGCCTTGTCGCGGACATCGACCCCGCTGCGGCGCAGGACGTCGGCAAGGAACGCGGAGCTCTTGGGATGATCCGTCGGGTTGACCCGGCCGACGATCGTCGTGCGCACGCCGTAGCGCGCCAGGTACTGGGCGATCTCGATGCCCGACGGGCCGGCGCCGAGGATGACGATGCTCCCCGGAAGCTCGCGCAGGCTCGTCGCTTCGACGTTCGTCCAGTAGCCGGCCTCCGCGAGCCCTTCGAGCTGCGGCACCTTCCCGACCGAGCCGACCGCGATGATCACATCCGTCGCCGAAAGCTCGTGCGTCGTGTTCTCGTGCGTGACGACGACCTTGCCCGGCCCCGCGAGCTTCGCGGTCCCGCGGAAAACGCTGGCCCCGACCTTCTCGAGGGCGTGGACGTGGCTGCCGTCGTTCGGATAGTCGGTCTTGATCCGGTTGATCATGTAGTCACGCCGGTCCGACGCCTTCGGCCACGGATAGTCGCCGCCGTGGGCCTTCACTTCGGCCGCGTGCAGCAGCGTCTTCGAGGGCATGCAGGCCCAGAACGGGCACGACCCGCCGAAGAGATCGCGGTCGATGATCGCGACGGATGCACCGCGGCCGCGCGCGAGATGGGTCGCAGCCTCGCCAGACGCACCCGCGCCGATGACGACGAAATCGAACGTCATGTCCATAAGAGTGCGCAGTACCAAAGGGCGGCACCGCCTGTCGCGACGAAGACGTCGAGCCGCCTGCCGCTCCAGGCGCAGCTCACCGCGTCCCCCCGCGGTGCGCCGGCGACGATCTCCCAGTCGACCCAGCGCGAGCCATCCCACCAGCAGTGCCGCAGCCGCCCATCAGTACCGAAGGCGAACACGTCGATGCGATCCGCGTCACGCGCCGCGGCCGCGGGCTGTCCGGTGAAGGGGGCGCCGAGCGATTCCCAGTCGTGCCAGCGAGTCCCGTCCCAGTACCGGTCGCGAAGCTGGCCGTCGTCGTGGATGGCGAAGAGCTCGCACTCTCCGCCATCACCCCACGACGCGACGGCCGCGCTCGATGCGAGCGTGCCGCCGAGCGAGATCCAGTCGGCTATTTGATCAGGCCTTGCTTCTTGAGCCAGGCGCTCGCGATGGCCTTGGGGTCGGTCTTGTCGACGTCGGCCTGCTTGTTCAGCGCCGTCAGCTCCGCTGTCGTCAGCTTCGGGGCGATGGAGTTGATCAGCGACTTGAAGTCGCTCGGCGCCTTCGAGAGCAGGTCGTTCCGCACGACCGGCGCCACGTTGTCGGAAAGCTGCAGATGCTTGTCGTCGTCGAGAAGCACGAAGCCATTCACCGCGATCGTCGAGTCGGACGTGAACAGCAGCCCCACGTCGATCTGCGCGGCCTTGAGCGCCGCCACAGTGAGCGGGCCGCCCGTGTCGAGCGGCTTGAAGTCCTTGAACGTGATCCCGTACGTGTTCTTGAGGCCGAGCGCGCAGAACGGACGGGTCGGGCACTCGGGCGGACCACCGAGCACGAGCTGGTTGCCGACGGCCGCCACGTCCGATAGCTTCGCGAGCTTGTACTTGTCGGCTGTCGCCTTCGTGACGACGAAACCGTTCTGGTCCACGGCCGGCGCGTAGTCGAGGACCGTGACGTTCTTGCTGTCGAGCTCCTTTTGGAGCGCCGCTGCGGTCACCTTCGGGTCGGTCGATCCGGTCGCGTTCTTGTTGACGAACGACAGGAGCGTCGCGAGGTAGTCGACCTCCATGTCGATCTGGCCGCTCGTGAGCGCCGGGAACACGATCTCCCGGGCGCCAAGGTTGAACTTACGGGTGACCGTGTAGCCGTTCGCTTCGAGGAGCTGCGCGTACAGCTCACCGACGATGAGCTGCTCGCTGAAGTTCGTCGATCCGATGATCACGGTCGGCTTCGCCGCGCCGGTCCCTGGGCTGGTGGTGCCGCCGCAGGCGCTCGCGACGATCACCGCCACCAGGAACGCGATCACGAGCTTCGGGAACGATGCGCGCATGAGGGACTCCTTCCGGCCGCAGCGCTTAGTCTCTCGGCCACGCACGACAGTACCCCGCCCATGGCAGGGACACCGCTACAACGCCGCGGCCTCCGCGGCTAATCCCGGTGAGACGACCCCACCCTCGATTGTGCCGAACGCTACTTCCACGGCGATGGCCAGGAGCGCGACAAGGAGCGCACCCGCGAACAAGCGGTCGTACTCCTGGAGGGCGAGGCCGTCGACGATGTAGCGACCAAGACCGCCCCCGGCGACCAGGGCGCCGAGCGTCGCGGTGGCCACGACGTTGACCGCCGACGTTCGCATGCCCGCGAGTACGAGCGGGAGGGCGAGGGGGACCTCGATGCGTCGCAGGATCCCGGTCTCGCTCAGGCCCATGCCGCGGGCGGCCTCGATGACGTCCCGGTCGACCCCCCGGATGCCGACGAACGCGTTGGTCAGCATCGGTGGGATCGCGAGCGGCACGAGCGCGATGAACGTGGGCCAGAACCCGAGGCCGAGGCCGAGGCCGAACGCCACGGGCAGGGCGAACGCGATGAGTGCGAGGGACGGGAGCGCCCGACCGATGTTCGCGATGTTCACCGCGACGAACCCGAGGCGGCCGGTGTGCCCGAGGTACATGCCGATCGGCAACGCGATCAGCGCCGCAACGAGGACCGCGAGGGCCGAGAGCTCCACGTGCTCGAAGATGCGCTTCTGGACCGCGTCGCTCCCCTGGTAGTGCGCCGGATCCGCGAACCACTTCGCGGTGTCGACGAAGAGGCTCATCCGGCCCGCACCCACGGGGTGAGCCGGCGCTGGAGCAGCACGAGGAGCCCGTCGGCTGCGATCGCGAGCGCGACGGAGCAGACCGCGCCCACGAGGAGCTCGGTCGAGAAGAAGCGCTGGATGCCGATGAGGATGAAGTAGCCGAACCCTCCCTGGCCGATGAGCGCCGTCACGGTCACCAGGCCGATGGTGCTGATCGTCGCCAGCCGCACCCCGGCGATGATGGCCGCGAGGGCGAGCGGGATCTCGACGCGCCAGAGCCGGTCGCGTGGGGTGTAGCCCATGCCCGTCGCGGCCTCGCGGACGTCGGCCGGCACACCGCGGATCCCGCGGACGATGTTCCGGATGAGGATGAGCAGCGTGTAGCTCACCAGGCCGATCTCCGCGGTCAGGATGGAAAGGCCGGTGTACGGGATGAGGAGGACGAAGAGCGCGAGGCTCGGGATCGTATACAGCGTCCCGGTCACAAATGTGACGGGAGCCTCGAGGCCGGGACGCCGGAGGACGAGCAGCGCGAGCCCGAACGCGATGACGAACCCCACCACGACCGCGATGACCGTGAGCTCGACGTGCTCGGCCAGGCGCTGAGCGATCTCATCGAGATGCCCCGCGACCCAGTCCCACCGGACGAGCGGCTCCCCCTCGGTCACGCGTCGCTCCGGATCATCTTCCCGATCTTCGCGAGTGTGAGCACGCCCAGGTAGCGGTCGCCGTCGAGGACCACGGCCATCTGAAACCCGCTCTCCAGCATTCGCGCGAGGGCTTCCCGCAACGATTTTGACGCCTGGAGGACGGGCGCCTTCGGGTCCAGGCTCGTCCGATCGACGCTCGCGTCGATGTCCGCGCCGCCCACGGTGAGCAGCTCGAGGAGCTTCAGCCCGCGGTCGGCGCCGACGAACTGCGCGACGAAGTCGTTCGCCGGATGCGCCAGCAGGTCGCCCGGCGGGGCGTACTGGACCAGCTTCCCGTCGCGCATGATCGCGACCCGGTCGCCGAGCCGGATCGCCTCCTCGATGTCATGGGTGACGAACAGGATGGTCGTCCCGAGCTCGCGCTGGATCCGGAGCAGCTCGCTCTGCAGGCGCTCGCGCACGATGGGGTCGACCGCGCCGAAGGGCTCGTCCATGAGCATGACCGGCGGCTCGGCCGCGAGCGCGCGGGCGACTCCGGCCCGCTGGCGCTCGCCACCGGAGAGCTGCGCCGGGTAGCGCTTCGCGTACCGCCCTGGGTCGAGGCCTACGAGCGCCAGCAGCTCCATGACGCGCGCGTCGATACGTGCTTTTGCCCACCCCAGGAGGCGTGGCACCGTGGCCACGTTCTCCGCGATCGTCTGGTGCGGGAACAGCCCGACCTGCTGGATGACGTAGCCGATGCGCCGGCGGAGCTGGACCGGGTCCTCCTGAAGGATGTCGTGATCGTCGATGAGGATCGCGCCGGCCGTGGGCTCGATGAGCCGGTTCACCATCTTCAGCGACGTCGTCTTCCCCGAGCCGCTCGGTCCGACGAGGATGCAGATCTTGCCGGCAGGGACTTTGAACGAGAGGCGGTCGACCGCGACCTGCTCCGCGTACCGCTTCGTGACGTCGCGGAACTCAACGGTCGCTCCGCGCTCGGGCATCCGCGGAGGATAGGTCGTCTCCCCGTGCCGGCTTGTGGGCCAGGGATGGACATCGAGCCCCGGCTGGCGCAAGGTTCTGTGCGTCGTGCTGCTGCTGCGACGGATCGGTGTGGTCAGCGCGATCAGCGCCGTGATCGCGATCGGCGGTGGGTGCGGCCCCTCCGGCGCCATTCTCGCCTCCCCGGTCCGTCCGTCGCACGACGGCGTCACGGCGACCCAGGCACCGCTCGCGGTGAGTCCGGCGACCGATGCCGCGACGCTCGCGACGGCGATGCGCGAACGCCTCCGCGAATTCGGGGGCACGACCGGCGTTTTCATCGCGATCCCCGGCCGGCCGGAACCGCTGTACGCCGCCGGCGCCGACACGCCGTTCGTGGCGGCGTCCTTGTACAAGCTGGCGGTGCTCCTGCGGGTGGAGAGCCTCGTTCAGCGAGGCACGCTCTCCTACGACGACACGATCACGATCGAGGAGGTCGACGTGACGCAGGACGGGTCGAACGAATTTCCCGGGACCACGCTCACGATCGACCGAGCGCTCGAAGAGATGATCACGTACTCCGACAACGGCGCGGCCCTCGCCCTCGTGCGCGTGTACGGAGCGGCCGCTACGGATGCGACGCTCGCGGCAGCCGGCATCACGGGGTTCCACATCGCCGAGAGCGACGACGAGGACAACGTCGCCACCGCGCGCGCGCTCGGCACGTTCTTCGACCTGCTCGCGACCAGGCGGCTGGTCTCGGCCGAGGCATCGGACCGGATGCTCGCGCGCTTGGAGCGCCAACAGATCAATGACCGGCTGCCCCGCGACCTCCCCGCTGACGTCGCGGTCGCGCACAAGACCGGCGACCTCGGCGGCCTGATCCATGACGCGGGCCTCATCCAAACGTCGGACGGGCCTCGCATCGCCGTGGTGCTCACCTCGGGCGGGACGGAAGCCACGGCCAAGGACCTCATCGCCGGCGTCGGTGCGATCGTCTATTCGGCCGTCCTGCCCGCGGTCGCCGGCGCACGCGCGGCCGCGCTTCCGCCGCTGTCGCACGACCGGCCGGCTGCGGTCAGCCGCGCCGGCACCGGAGCCACGCCGGCCGTGGCAGCGATCGCGATCCTCATGCTCCTCGTGCTCGGTGGCCTGGTGCTGGTCCGGCGGTCCGGTCGCCGGCGGCACGCTCGGGGCCCCAGACGGCGCGGCTCGGGCCCGATGGCCGTCTGGTCACCGGATCGCAGCACGACGCGACAGCGCAGCCGATAGCGCGGTCCCTCGGCCGGCGCTACCTGACGCGCTCTCGCACGGCCGTCACCCGGCCGGTGTTGAAGCCGAGCCAATGCATCCGTCCGAGATGGCGGGCGTGCTCGACCTTCATGCAGCGATCCATGATCACCGCCAGCCCCGCGTCTTCCGCGATGCGCGCGCCCTCGGGGCTGATCACACCGAACTGCAGCCAGAGTGCCTTCGCGCTGATGGCCACCGCCTCGCGGGCGATGTCCGGCACGGCGTCGGGCCGCCGGAACACGTCGACGACGTCCACCGGGAAGGGGATGTCCGTGAGGCTCGGGTAGCTCTTTTCGCCGAGGATCTCCGTCTCGCGGGGGTTCACCGGCACGATCGTGTAGCCGTGGCGCTTCAGGTAGAAGCCGATGAAGTTGGAGGGCCGCAACGGGTCCTTCGACAGGCCGACGATCGCCACGGTCCGCGCCGAGCGCAGTGTCGCCACGATGACGCGCGGATCTTGATAGCGCACCGGCTCGGTCATGCGCCCGCCGCGGCGAGCCCGCGCGCGAGATCGTCGGTGAGGTCGTCGAGCGTCTCGAGGCCGACCGAGAGGCGGATCGTGCCGGGTCCGACGCCGGCGGCCGCGAGCTCGGCGTCGTCCAGCTGGCGGTGGGTCGTGCTCGCGGGATGGATCACCAGGCTCTTCGCGTCGCCGACGTTCGCGAGGTGGCTCCAGAGCTCGAGCGCCGCGATGAGGCGCTGGCCCGCCTCGCGGCCGCCCACGAGATCGAAGACGAAGATCGAGCCGGCGCCGCGCGGCAAGTAGCGCTTCACGAGGTCGCGGTAGGGGCTCGAGTCGAGGCCCGGGTAGCGGACCCGCTCCACCGCCGGGTGGCCCTCCAGGAAACGGGCGACCCCGAGGGCGTTCTCGACATGTCGCGCCATGCGCAGCGGAAGCGTCTCGAGGCCGAGCAGGAAGAGGAACGCGTTGAACGGCGAGAGCGCCGCGCCCAGGTCGCGGAGCGACTCGGCGCGGAGCTTCATGAGGTAGCCGTACATCCCGAACGTCTCGTGGAACGCGAGGCCGTGGTACGCCGGCGACGGATCGGCGACGACCGGGAAACGGCCGTTGGACCAGTCGAACGTGCCGGCCTCGACGACGACGCCACCGATGCTCGTACCGTGGCCGCCGATGAATTTGGTCGCCGAGTGGACGACGATGTCCGCGCCGTGCTCGATCGGGCGGCAGAGGTACGGCGTCGCGAACGTCGAATCGATCATGAGCGGCGCGCCATGCCCGTGGGCGATGTCGGCCAGGCCCGCCAGGTCGAGCACGTTGCCGCCCGGGTTGCCGATCGTCTCCCCGTACAGCACCTTCGTGTTCGGCTGCAGCGCGTCGCGCCAGTGCTCGAGCCTGTCGGGGTCGACGAACGTGACGTCGATCGAGAGCTTCCGCGCCAGGTGCTTCAGCTGCGTCACCGTGCCGCCGTAGAGGGCGCTCGATGCGACGACGTGGTCGCCCGGCGTGAGCATCGTGAAGAGCGCCGCGGCCTGCGCGGCCAGGCCACTCGCGAACGCGACCGCACCGGCGCCACCCTCGAGGCTCGCGACCCGCTCCTCGAAAACGGCCGTCGTCGGATTCATGATCCGCGAGTACGTGTTCCCGTACTCCTGCAGGTTGAAGTAGGCCGCAGCGGATTCGGGATCCTCGAACACGTACGACGTCGTCTGGAAGATCGGTGTCGCTCGGGCCCCGGTGTACGGATCGGGCCGCTGGCCCGCGTGGATGGCGCGGGTGTCGAACCCGAACGTGCGGGTGCCCTGCTCGCCGCTGCCGCGCGCCTCGGTCATCGCGTCACCTGCTTCCCCACGCGGTCCCCCTTCAGCGCGTCCCCTCTGACAGCGTCCAGGAACACGGTGATCTCGCGGGTCATCTCCGCCTCTTCCAACAGGAACGAGTCGTGGCCGTACTCGGCCTGGATGATGGCATGCCGGACCTCCTGCCCGTTCGCGCGCAGCGCGGCGGCGATCTCGTCCGAATCGCGGGGCGGGTACAGCCAATCGGACGAGAACGAGAGGAGCAGGGTCGCCGCGCGGACGCGGGCCAGCGCGCGCTCGAGCGATCCCTCCCCGTACGTCCGCGCGAGGTCGAAGTACGTGAGCGCGCGCGAGATGTAGAGGTACGCGTTGGCGTCGAAGCGCGCCGCGAACGACTCGGCCTGGTAGCGCAGGTACGACTCGACCTCGAAGTCCGGGGCCACCAGGTCGTACAGCGGTTCGTCGCCACCGCGCTGGAACCGCCGGCCGAACTTCTCGCGCACCGCCTGCGCCGAGAGGTACGTGATGTGGCCGACCATCCGCGCGACCTTGATGCCCGCGTCGGGCGAGCGGCCGCTGCCGTCATACGCGCCGCCCTGCCAGTCGGGATCGCCGGTGATCGCACTTCGCGCGATCGCGTTCCACGCGATGCCCTGGGTCCCAAGGCGCGCCGTGGCCGCGATCGGCACGATCGCGCGGATCGCGTCGGGATACGCGACGGCCCACTCGAGGGCCTGCATCCCGCCGAGCGATCCGCCGCTCGCGGCGAACAGCCGCTCGATCCCGAGCTCCTGCAGGAGTGCCCGTTGCGCGCGAACCATGTCGCCCACCGTGAGCACCGGGAACGTCGCGCCGTACGGCCGGCCCGTCGCTGGATCGATGGAGCCGGGGCCGGTCGAGCCGCGGCACGAGCCGATGAGATTGGTGCACACGACGAAGTAGCGGTCGGTGTCGAAGGCCTTGCCGGGACCGATCATCCCGTCCCACCAGCCCAGCCCGCTCCGCCCGCGCTCCGCCGCGCCGACGCCGTCGACGGTGGTGGGCGCGTTCGGGTCGTCGCTCCAACCAGCCGCGTGCGCGTCGCCGGAGAGCGCATGGCAGACGAGGATCACGTTGTCCTTGGCCGGCGCCAGCGTGCCGTAGGTCTCGTACGCGAGGCGCACGTGCGCGAGCGTGCGACCCGAGTCCAACGTCAGCGGCCCGCCGAGGTCGGCGTGTTGCGTCCGGATGGTCCCGACCGACCCGCGCGCGCTATCCGACCGCACTCAGCTCGCTCCGCTCCAGATGCAGTGCCTCCAGGAGGGCAACGCGCAGGCCGAGAAGGTTGGGGTCACGCCGGTCGCGGGGGCGCCGCGGCGCGACGCGGAGGACGTCCACGACGCGGGCGGGACGATCGCTGAAGAGGACCACTCGATCAGCGAGGTATACGGCTTCGTCGAGGTCGTGGGTGACCAGCACGAGCGTCGGCCGGTAGCGCGACCACGCCGCGAGCAGGTGGTCCTGAAGGCGCATGCGGGTGAATGCATCGAGCGAGCTGAACGGCTCGTCGAGCAGCAGCACCTGCGGCTCGGTCACGAGCGCTCGAGCGAGCGCGGCACGCTGGGCCATCCCGCCGGAAAGCTCTTTCGGGAGCGCACGCGCGAAATCGGCCAGGCCGACGACCTCGAGCGTCTCGCGGACGAGCGATCGCGCCCGTTGCGATCGGCGGTCGGGAAGCCCGAAGGCCACGTTGTCCGCGAGCGAGAGCCAGGGGAACAGCCGCGGCTCCTGGAAGACGACTCCGACCGCGCGGTCCGGCCCGCGCACCTCGCGATCGCCCACCGCGATCTTGCCTTCGAACCGCACATCCAATCCCGAAACCAGCCGGAGGAGCGTGCTCTTCCCGCAGCCGGACGGGCCGACCAGCGCGACGATCTCGCTCGGCGCGACCTCGAGGTCGATGCCGCCAAGGACGTCCGTCGCGTCGTAACGCTTTCTGATGCGGTCGAGGCGGAGCGGTGTGCTCATGGGCGCGCTTCGGTCGCGAGGGTGTCGCGCCAGCGCAGGGTCCGGTCCTCGACGGCGCGCAGGATCATGTCGGATAGCTTCCCCAGGATGGCAAGGCAGACGAGCGCGACGAACATGAGATCGACGCGCGTCGATTGCTGGCTGTCGGTGAGCCGGAACCCGAGCCCGGCCGACGCGCCGAAGAACTCGGCGACGACGACGAACAGCCAGGCCTGGGAGAGGCCCAGCCGCAGACCAGTGAGCAGGCTCGGGAGGCTGGCGGGGATGACGACGCGGCGCGCGATCGCGCGGGGCCCCAGGTCATACACGCGGGCGACCTCGATGAGCTTGCGGTCCACGTTGTGGATCCCGGCCACCAGATTCACGTAGACCGGGAAGAACGCCCCGATCGCGACGAGTGTGATCTTCGGCGGCTCATCGATCCCGAGCCAGAGCAGGAGCAGGGGGGCCCACGCGAGCGTGGGGACGGTGCGGAGCGCCTGCAGCGTCGGCTCGACCGCTTCCGATACCCGGCGCGAGAGACCGGTGAGCGTGCCGAGGACGAGCGCGGCCGCGCTGCCGATCGCGAAGCCGAGCAGGACCCGCCCGATGGTGACGAGCAGATCGGTTTGGAGGAGGCCGCGACGCCAGAGGCCGATGGCGGCCTCGACGACGATCGGTGGGGGCGGCAGCTGGTGCACGGCGAAGATGCCCGCGGCGACCGAGCCCCACCAGAG
>JALYLX010000013.1 GCA_030773995.1 Chloroflexota bacterium | reverse complement strand
GGGCGGGGACGCAGCGTCAGTCGATGACCGTGAGCTTGTTCGTCAAGTCCTTGACGCCACGGGTCGCCCACGTGATCGTCTCGGCCTCGCGGCGGATCCGGTAGCTCGGGACGCTGCCTTGCAGTATCACGACGCCCTTGTCGACGGCGACATCGATGTCTTCGAATGGGAACCGACGCATGAGCGCCGGCTTCAGCTCGTCGTGGATCTCGGTGTCCGTCCGGAGGGGCGGTGCGATGACGAGGTGGTTGTTCACGCTGACGACGCCGACCAGGTGGGCGACCGCCTCGGCCGCGGCCTTGCGCTGGTACCAGTCGTCGACCGTCCCCTTCAGCGTGACGATGCCGTTACGGACGATGGACTCGATCTTCTCCTCGGGGACGGTCACGTGCCACTCGAGGGCGTTGCGGACGGCGCGGGCGATGGCAGTGTCGTCACGGGGCGCGCCGACGAGCGCGACGGTGAGCTTGTTCGCCACGTCCTTGACCCCCGGGACTACCGATGCGATGTCGGCAGCCTCGCCGACCTTGAGGTAGCTGGAGACCGTCCCCGTGAGGGTGACGATCCCGTCGTCGACTTCGACGCCGATCTCCGCGGGCTTGAAGTAGAAGTCCCGAGCGATGTCAGCGAGGACATCGAGTTGGATCTGCTTGTCGGTCTTGGTGCGGGTCTGGGTGATCGTCATTGCCTTATCCCTTCGCTTTGACTTGTACGCGGGCGTGCTTGGTGACCTCGGCCTTGGGCATCGCGACGGTGAGGACGCCGTCGGTCTGGACGGCGTCGATCTTGTCGGGATCGATCGGTAGCGGCAGCGCGAAGCTCCGCTTCGCGAAGCTCCGCTTGAAGACGCCGGCCTGGCGCTCCTGGCGGAGGTATGTCGCGTCCTTGACCGTGGTCTCGCTCGTGTGCTCGCCGGCGATGCTGATGCTGTTAGTGGTCGCGGTGATGTCAATGTCGTCTGGCTTCATGCCGGGGAGCGATGCTCTCAGCACGTACGCGTCCGCGGTCTCGCTCAGGTCGACAGCGAACGTCGTCGACGGCCCCTCGAAGAGACCGAGTGGCCAGACCATGCCCTCCTCGACGATGCGGTCCAGGGCCTCGCGCAACGAGATGAAATCGCGCGTGATCGGGGTGGGTGCGAGCTTCATGGGACGAACTCCTTTCGGTGGGATCGCTCGCGATCCGGCGATCGCGGGCCATCCGCCAGCGTCGCTCGCCGAGGGGCTTTCCGCGAGAGTCATCGCGCCTGAAGTCAGAGGGCCTTCGGCACCATCGCGCCACGCGGTGTGTCTAGGAGGGCATCGGCTGCAGCAACTCCCGCAGCACCATCGGGAGGATCCCGCCGTGCCGGAGGTACTCGACGTCGGTGTCGTTGTCGACGCGGGCCGTGACCTCGAACGACCGCCGCGATCCGTCACCTGCCACCGCCGCCACGGTCAGAGGCGCGTGAGGCGTGACCGCGGCGATGCCGTGGATGAAGAAGAGTTCCTCGCCTGACAGACCGAGGCTGGCGATGGACGTGTCCACCGGGAGCTCGAGCGGCAGGATCCCCATGCCGACCAGGTTGCTCCGGTGGATCCGCTCGAAGGTTTCCGCGATCACCGCGCGCACGCCGAGGAGCGCGGGACCTTTTGCGGCCCAATCGCGCGAGCTGCCAGCTCCGTACTCCTTGCCCGCGAGGACGACGAGCGGCACGCCCTCCGCGCGGTAGTGCTCCGCGGCGTCGAAGACCGTCATCACCTCGCCGTCCGGCAGGTGCTTCGTCCAGTAGCCCTCGCGGTCAGGGACCAATCGGTTACGCAGGCGGATGTTGCCGAACGTGCCGCGGATCATGACCTCGTGGTCTCCCCGACGCGCGCCGTAGCTGTTGAACAGCGGCGGCGCCACGCCGTGGTCGATGAGGTACCGGCCCGCCGGGCTCGCCGGCGGGATGCTCCCGGCCGGCGAGATGTGGTCGGTGGTGACGGACTCGCCGAGCACGAGGAGCGCCCTGGCAGAGAGGATGTCGGCTGGGGCCGGCGGTCGAGCGACGAGGCCTTGGAAGAAGGGCGGCTCGCGGACGTACGTCGAGCCAGGATCCCACGCGAAGAGATCCCCCGGCGGCGCGGCCATGTGTTGCCAGCGCTCATCGCCCTCGAAGATGTGCCGGTACTCGCGTTCGAACATCTCCACCCGTACCGACTCGCGGATGACGGTCGCGATCTCCTCCGCCGACGGCCACAGCTCGCGCAGGTACACCGGCTTCCCGTCGCGGTCGCGGCCGATCGGGTCCGAGGTGAGATCGGTGCGGACGGTGCCGGCGAGTGCGTAGGCGACCACGAGCGGTGGCGAGGCAAGGTAGCTCGAGCGCACGAGCGGATGGATGCGACCCTCGAAGTTGCGATTGCCGGAGAGGACCGCGACGACGTTGAGGCCGTCGTCTTTGACGGCCGCCTCGACCTGCGGATCCGCGAGCGGGCCGCTGTTGCCGATGCAGGTCGTGCACCCGTACCCCACGAGGTAGAACCCGAGCGCCTCAAGCGATCCCATGAGCCCAGCGGCGCGGAGGTAGTCCGTCACGACGCGCGACCCGGGTGCGAGGCTCGTTTTCACGCTCGGCGGGACGCGCAGGCCGCGCTCGACCGCGCGCTTCGCGAGGAGCCCGGCTGCGATCATGACCGACGGGTTCGAGGTGTTCGTGCAGCTCGTGATCGCCGCGATGACCACCGAGCCGTCCTGGACCCGCGGGCTGGGCGGATCCGGTCGCTCGACCCGCGAGCTCTCGACGTCGGCGGTGCCGCCCTCGTCGTCGAAGCGCTGCACCGCGAACGCGGTCGGGCCGCGGGCGTCGGCCGCGACGAAGCTGTCCCAGACCTTCGCCAGCGGAACGCGGTCCTGCGGCCGCTTCGGGCCCGCGAGGCTGGGCTCCACGGTCGAGAGGTCGAGATCGATGAGCTGGCTGAACATCGGCAGGGGCGTCTCGTCGGTGCGGAAGAGGCCCTGGGCCTTGGTGTACCGCTCGATGAGATCGAGGAGCTCGGGCTCTCGGCCGGTGGCCTCGAGGTACCGCAGCGTCTCCACGTCCGGTGGAAAGAGCGCGGCGGTCGCGCCGTATTCAGGGCACATGTTCGAGAGCGTCGCGCGGTCGGCCACGGAGAGCCCCGACAGCCCGGCGCCACAGAACTCCACGAACGCGTTCACCACGCCCGCACGGCGCAGCAGCTCGGTGAGGGTGAGTACGAGGTCCGTTGCCGTGGCACCGGGCCGGAGAGCGCCGGTGAACCGAACGCCGACGACCCGTGGGGTCGAGAGGGACATCGGCTGCCCGAGCATGGCGGCCTCCGCCTCGATGCCGCCGACGCCCCACCCGAGCACACCGAGCCCGTTGACCATCGTGGTGTGCGAGTCGGTCCCAACGAGCGTGTCGGGGATGGCGATGCGGGCGCCGTCCTCGTCGCGCAGCTGGACCACGCGCGACAGTCGTTCGAGGTTGACCTGGTGGCAGATCCCCATCCCCGGCGGGACGACGCGGAAGTTCGGGAATGCCCGCTGGGCCCAGCGCAGGAGCGCGTAGCGCTCCGCGTTGCGCTCGTATTCCATCTCGATGTTGCGCTCGTACGCGTCGAACGCGCCGAACGCGTCGACCTGGACGGAATGGTCGATGACAAGGTCGACCGGGATCAGCGGCGCCATCCGATGCGCATCCACTCCGGCCCGAGCGAGGGCTGAGCGCATCGCGGCGAGATCGACGACGGCGGGGACCCCGGTGAAGTCCTGGAGCAGGATCCGCGCGGGCAGGAAGGCGATCTCCGCGTTGGGATCGGTCGCCGCCGGCCAGTTGGCCAGCGCGCGGACGTCCTCTGAGCGCGCCAGACCCCGAGACGCCCGACGCACGATCGATTCGAGCAGGATCTTGAGCGTGACCGGCAGCCGCGACGGATCGCCGAGCCCAGCGTCACGCAGCTGCTCGAGCGGGTAGTAGCGGACGTCGGTCCGTGGAAGCTCGCGGGTCGCGAAGATGTGGTCCTGCCTGTTGGTCATCGCCCGTGCCGGCGATCGTACGACGGCCGGACCGCGGAGGGCCCGATCCCGCTTCGCGAAACGGATGCCAGAGATACGGCCGTCCGCGCGATCCGGGTCAGAGACGCGGCGCGCAAGAACAGGCGGCGGGCAGCAGGCCGTCTCATTAATGACGATCCGCATGCGCGGTTTCGCGCGGACGCGCCGCAACCGATCCTCCTTGTAGACGCGATCGACGATGTCGAAAGTCCCGTCCATGGGGGCCGAATAGCCCTATCCCGCCGCCTGGGAAGCGCAACCATTCAGGCTCGAGGGTACGAAAATGACAGGTTCCACCTCCACCTTGGTCGATCGGGCGCGAAGCACCCACTTCCTTTCGACGCCCTCAGCGCCCGTCCTCATCCTTCTCGTGCTCGCCCTTCTTGCCGGCGTGTTCGTGTTCGCTGTGAGCGCGCCGTCCGCAGTGCCCAGCGTCGCGAGTGATCTCCTGCAGACGGCGAACGTCATGGATCAGCACGCGGACACGATGACTGCCGACGGGCAACGGCTCGCCGACCAAGCGCGCGCGGTCACGGGTGCCGATCGCGATCTCTGGGTCGCGACGGCCAAGCACATGGTCTCCGACGGAACCAGCCTGCGCGCGATGGCGCAGCGCTTGCGGGCGAGCGCCGGCGTCCTCGGTGACGAGCCGACGTACCGGGCGAACGCGAATCCGGTCTCGCTCGCTGCCCAGGCGGCATTGCTCCGAGCCGACGGTCAAGCCGCTGTCGATCATGGACGCCTGATGGTCGACCAGGCCGCGTTCATGGCCGCGCTTGCGAGCAGGCCGGGAAGCGGGATCACGGAGCAGGACGCTTCGCTCATGGCCACGGACGCCACTCGGATCATCGACGCAGGAGAGCGGACGCTCGCGCTCGCGAGCCGCCTCGACGCCGACGCTGACCAGCTTCGCCGAGGTCTCGGCCGCTAGGGAGGTCTTCATAGACGTGGGCCACACGCCGCCCGTCACCCAGCCCTGCCACGTGAGGCCGCCGAGCGCGTGGTGCGGTCGTCGCGTCGGGAATGGATGATGGCAATACGCGATTCGCAGCTGTCCGCGCCCAGCGCCAACCGGCCCGTCGGTCACGGTGGTCCGCGGAATTGTCAACGACTTCGGCTCACGAACCGGCGGCTTCAGCGCTCACAGGAGATTCACGGGCTCTTCGATCCGACGAAGAACAGACATGGGCAGGGTCGATCCTGATCGTCTCGCTCATCGGATCTGCGGTGACGGCCGGGGCCATCTTCTGGCACGTCGTGATCGCTCCCGCGGGGCAGGTGGCCGCGGCAACCGGAGGGCAGCCGCGTCCGGCGACAGGTTGAACACTAACGAAGCCGTCGC
Source organism: Chloroflexota bacterium (assembly GCA_030773995.1). Lineage (GTDB taxonomy): Bacteria > Chloroflexota > Limnocylindria > P2-11E > P2-11E > UBA4735. The sequence goes on along the minus strand of JALYLX010000013.1, from coordinate 1,881 downwards.
GCTTCTCGTGACCGGATGAGAAGGAACACCCCGAAAGGGGTGCTCCTTCTCGATCGAGTCAGGTTTCCGATTGGCAGCGCGCAGCGGTCCCGCGGCGACGCGACCCTACCAAACGTTCGTTTGGCGACGTAAGATGAGGTCGATGCAGCGTGCGGTGGTCGCCGCGGGATACCGGACGCCGTTCCTGCGAGCGGGCACGGGCTTCGCCGAGCTGGATGTCCTCGACCTCGCGAAGGTCGCGACCGCGGAGACGCTCGCCCGCGCTGAGGTCGCTCCGGACGGCATCGACGAGGTCCTTTACGGCAACGTCTCGCGCCCGGTCGCTTACCACAACCTCGCGCGCGAGATCGTCCTCTCGCTCGGACTGCCCGCGACGATCCCCGCGGCCACCGTCGGGATGGCCTGCGCTTCCGCCTGCGTCGCGATCACGATGGCCGCGGACCACATCGCGGTGGGCACGGCGACGAGCGCGCTCGCTGGCGGCGCGGAGAGCCTGTCCAACGTGCCGATCACGTACACGCCAAAGCTCGCGCGCGCGCTCGTGCGCGCCTCGCAGGCGAAGTCGCTGCCGCAGAAGATCACGAGCTTCGCCGACATCCGGCTCGCGGACATCGCCCCGGTCGCGCCGGGCATCACGGAGACCTCGACCGGTCTGACGATGGGCGAGTCCGCCGAGCGGATGGCGTTCATCAACGGGATCGCCCGGGCGGACCAGGACCGTTGGGCGCTCCGCAGTCACACGCTCGCGGCGCGCGGATGGGACGACCGGCTGCTCGCCGCCGAGGTCGTGCCGTTCTATCACGACGGTCAGGCGATCCGGGACGACGGGCACATCCGGAGGGACACGACACTCGAGAAGCTTGCGACGCTCAGGCCCGTCTTCGACCGCGCCCACGGATCCGTCACCGCAGGCAACGCAAGCCCGCTCACCGATGGGGCCGCGACGGTCCTGCTCTTGTCCCTGGACCGCGCACGGGCCGAGGGCCGCACCGGTCTTGTCGCGATCCGCTCGTACGCCTACGCCGCGGTCGACCCAGCGGACCAGCTCCTCATCGCGCCGGCCTACGCGATCCCGATCGCGCTCGCGCGCGCTGGCATCGGGCTCGCGGAGTGCGGCCTCATCGAGATGCACGAGGCGTTCGCGGCGCAGGTGCTGTCCACGTTCCGCGTCCTCGAACGGAACGGCGCCGGCGCGGTGAACGAGGACATCGTGAACGTCATGGGCGGCTCGATCGCGCTGGGCCATCCGTTCGGCGCGACGGGCGCGCGCATCGTGACCACGCTGGCGAACGAGATGCGGCGCCGCGGCGTGCAGTTCGGCCTCGCGAGCGTCTGCGCCGCGGGCGGGAACGGCGCCGCGATCGTGCTCGAGAATCTCGGATGACCGTTGACGTCGCGGCGGTCGTTCCGGCCGGAGCGGACTTCGAGCCCCAGTTCGGGCCCCAGTTCAAGCCGGGAACGGACGGTATCGGGCGCATCGTCATCGACCGGCCGACCGACACCGTGAACGCGATCGATCCCCCACTCATCGCCGCGCTGGCCGACGCGATCGTCGCCGCGCGCGCGGCGCGGCCGCGCGGCCTCGTCATCGCGAGCGCGAAGCCGGACCAGTTCGTCGGCGGCGCGGACCTCGCGATGCTCTCGAGCTGGCCCTCGGCCGCCGAGATCGCGACCGCGAGCCGCGCAATGCAGCGCGTGCTGAACGACCTCGCTGACCTGCCCTTCCCGACGGTCGCCGCGATCAACGGCAGCGCGCTCGGCGGGGGGTACGAGCTCGCCCTCGCGTGCGACTGGCGCGTCGCCGCGGACGCGCCGAGCGTGCGCATCGGCCTGCCCGAGGTCCAGCTCGGCCTCCTTCCGGCGGCCGGCGGGACGCAGCGC
>JALYLX010000012.1 GCA_030773995.1 Chloroflexota bacterium | reverse complement strand
AAGCAGCGGCGCGCGCGTCGGCGCCTCCCGCCGCTCGTCACCGGGATCGTGTGGGGGCTCGTGCTCGGGAGCGCCGCGCTCATCGCCGACACGACGGTCGCCAGCGTGAGCCGCGCGACCGGCTCGTTCGGCTCGTTCGTCACCACCCTCATCCCGGCACCGGTGCCCGCGGGCGACCTCACGGTCGCTGATATGAACGGCCTCGTCGGCGCCGCACCGGTGCTCGATGCAACGCCGCAGTTCACGAAGGATGCGGCGTTGGTGCTGCAAGGCCTCGTTCCGTCGTTCGGCCGCGCCGCCGACCGCAAGGTCGGGATCGCGTTGAACGGCGGCCTCGCGGTCCTCGTCCCGTTCGATTCGAACGGTCACTTCGCCCTCCCGCTCACGCTCGCGGACGGGACCAACCAGCTCGTCGTGTCGCTCGTCACGCCCACCGACACGGTCGCCTCGACGACCGTGACGGTCGTGCTCGACAAGACCGCGCCGCCGCTCGTGCTGAGCAAGCCGAAGAACGGCGACACCGTCGACGGGCCGGACATCGCGGTCGTCGGGAAGGCCGAGCCCGGCGCGACCGTGCTCGTGAACGGCCGTAACGTCATCGTCGGCCAAGATGGGAGCTTCACCGAGACGTTCTCCGCCGCGGCCGGCGCGGTCCCGGTCACGGTCCTCGCGCGCGACCGCGCGGGCAACGAAACGAAGACCGAGCTCTCGGTGACCCTCAAGGCCAAGGCGACGGCGGGGATCGCGACGATGACGGTCTCGGTCGGCCTCGCGCAGTACACGGTGAAGCCGGGCGGCTACGTGAGCGCGAGCATCACGGTCACGAACGCCGGTGCGCCGGTCGCCGGGCTGCGCGTGTCTCTGCAGGTCGGGGTGGTCCCGATCGGCAGCGCGGTGACCGACGCCGCCGGCCACGCGGTGATCAGCTTCGCCGCTCCGCCGAACGAGGGCAGCGCCCAGGTCGTCGTCCTCGCGGGCACCGCCTCCGGCGGGGCCCTCCTGACCGTCGCCAAGTAGTACGCTCCGGCGCCTAACGGACCGAGTTTTTCGATCGCTCCTCTGCGCGGCCCTGACCGCCCTGTCCTGCACGGCGTCCCCGAGCGGCGGTCAGACCGCCTCCCCGACTGCCGCGGGCGGCGGCTTCGTCTACGTCCTGAGCAACAGCTCGCCGAACGTGAGCGTCATCGACCCCGCGACCCGCAAGGTCGTCCGGACGGCCGAGATCCCGGGGTTCACGGCGTGGTCGGTCGACGACGACAACAACTACACGGACGGCAAGGTCCTGTGGCTCGCCCTGCGGAACCCGGACCAGAACGACGCGGTCCACTTGAACGACAGCGAGGTCATCGCCCTCGATCTCGATTCCCTGACTGTCACGAAGCGCGTCCCGCTCGGCAAAGAGAAGCTCAATGTGTTCCTCGGCAAGGCTTCCAAGAGCGGCACGCTCTTCGCGAGCAAGATGGGCGCGGGGCAGGTCGTCGGTATCGATACCAAGACAGGCCAGGTCATCAGCACCTGGGACGTGCCGGTGAACGGCGGCGTCGTCTGCGACGCGGATGTCGACACCGCGAGCGACGGCATCGAACGGTTCTACTACCCGACCCGCGAGGGCAACACGCTCGTCGCGCTTGACACGAAGACCGGGCAACCGCTCAAGACCGTGCCGTTCGATCGCTCGATCGTGCCGTGGATGCTCACGACGTCTCCCGACCGCAAGACGGTCTGGGTCATGGAGGACGGCTCGGACACGAACTCGGTCCTCGACCTTGCCACGCTCGAGGTCCTCAAGCGCTTCCCGACCGGAAAGGGACCGTTCGCCGCGAGCTTCAGCCCGGACGGCAAGTACGCGTTCATCGGCCACCGCCGGGAGGGCGTGCTCGCGGTCATCGACGCCCACACGTTCACCGAGGTCACGCGGCTCAATCTCGGCACGTTCCCGCGCCAGAGCGTCGTGGATAACGCGAGCGGATTCGCCTACATCGTGCTCACCCAGGAGCACGCGGTCGTGGTCGTCGAGCTCGGCACGTGGAAGGTCGTCGACCGGATCGAGCTTGGCGCCGCGAATCCCGACAGCATCCACATCCGCCGATGAGGAGGACGATGTGATCACGCGACGCCGGCTCGCCATCGCGGCCGCGGGGGCGGTCGCCGCGGCCTGTGTTCCCGCGGCGTCGCGGCCATCGGTGGACGATCTCGAGAGCAAGCTCGCGAAGCTGTCGTACAACACGGCATCGGGCGGCGGCGTGAACGTGAAGATGATGCCGGACATCGGGACCGGACAACCCACCGTCCCTCTGGCCGAGGTCTTCAGCTTCGACCGGTATCACGCGATCTGTCGCGTCGACACGAACCCGCTCCCATTCAAGATGCCCACGTACAAGATGGGCGACGTGGTCATCGGCGCGAACACCTTCTTCATGGCGATGAGCGCGACGACGGTCGATCAGTTCAAGGTGACCCGCGACCCTGACGGCAAGCGGCGCCTGCTCATGCGCGGCGGGCTTGGCTGCTCGACCGAGGTCGCGCAGGGGAGCGTCAAGGTCGGCTCGCGGACCGTCGCGGAGCACGCGACGTTCGAGATCGAGGCTGTGGACGGGGGCATCGGCGGCGCGAAGGCCGGCGACAGCTTCGCCTACACCGCCTTCTTCAATGAGACGGAAGCGCCCGTCAACTTCGCGATCTTCGGTCCGAAGGCGACGTTCACCGGCACCCTCGTCGAGGGCGAGGTCACGATCGTCGATCCCGCGAACCCGTAGCCATGGCCGGCCGCCTCGAGTGGCTGTTCGGCGCGACCTGGCGGCTGCCCCTGCTCGTCGCGCTCTTCATCGCGGCCCCGCTCCTCGTCCTGGGTGAGGTCTCGGCCGCCGACACCCGGCGGCAGGTCCAGAGCGAGCAGACGCGGATCTCCGTGGCCACGGCGGCGCGAGCGGCGGACCAGATGCGCGTGCGAGCGGACAACCTCGGGCTGCAGATCCTGCTGGCGAGCGACGTGGGCGACGTGCGTGCCGCCTTCGACTCGCAGGACCGAACGCTCATCGCGGATCTCGTTCGGCGCACGCGACGACTGCTGCCGTCCGAGGTCGCCCGCCTCCTCGCGGTCGACGCAGCGTTCCGGCTGGTCGCGGTCGACCCCGCCGGCGGCACGCCCGGGGAGAAGGCGACCATCGATCCCGACTACCTTCTCCGGCTGGAGCAGGCCACCGGCGGCAACCTCGCCGGCTACTCCGCGCTCTATCCTTCGGGTGCCGCCGGCAATCCCCAGACGGTCGCGACGGGCGTCGCCGTCCTCGCGTTCAACCGCGACCGGTTCCTGGCCGGCTATCTCGTCGCGGAGCTCGATCTCGCGCGCGTCGCCGACTGGCTCAGCCCGGTCGTGGCGTCCGGGGAGGACGTGTACGTCGTTGACCGCAAGGGCCGGCTCGTCGCGCGCACCGGCGCGGCGGGGACCCAGTTGCAGGACCTGAGCGCCGACCCGATCGTCAGCGCGGCCGTCTCCCGCCAGCTCGCACCGACGGCCGGGCGCGATCCGCTGACCGGCGCGGAGCGCTTCATGGCGAGCCAGGCGGTCCCGCAGCTCGGGTGGTACGTGCTCGCGCTGCGGTCCGGGGCGGCAGCCGCCGGCGAGGTCGAGGCGACGCTCAACCAGCTCCTCCTCAGCCGGCTCCTGCTCGTCGCCGTGCTGCTGGTCGGGAGCGTGCTCATGGCGCGCACCGGGAGCCAGGTGGTGGCGCAGCGCAACCAGAACGTGCGGCTGGTCGCGGCGATCCGCGAGACGAGCGCGCAGCTCGAGATCGCAAGCCGGCACAAGAGCGAGTTCCTCGCGAACATGTCGCACGAGTTGCGCACGCCGCTGAACGCGATCATCGGCTTCTCCGACGTGCTGCGGCAGGGGATGGTCGGCGAGCTGAGCGACAAGCAGGCCGAGTACATGGACGACGTGCTCGTCTCGGCCCGCCACCTGCTCGCGCTCATCAACGACATCCTCGACCTATCAAAGGTCGAGGCCGGCCGGATGGAGCTGGAGCTCTCGTCATTCTCCGTGCGCGAGGCGGTCGACAACGGCGTGATGATGGTTCGGGAGCGCGCGGCGCGCGCGGGCGTCGTGCTCGGCGCAACGGTCGCGAGCGACGTGGATGAGATCGAAGCCGATCAGCGCAAGGTGAAGCAGGTGCTGTTCAACCTGCTGACCAATGCCGTGAAGTTCACCCCGAGCGGGGGGCATGTCGATGTCGCGGCGTCGCGGGCCGACGGCGAGATCCGCGTGTCGGTGCGTGACAGCGGCATCGGCATCGCGCCCGAGGATCAGGAGCGGGTGTTCGAGGAGTTTCAGCAGGTGAGCGCCGCGAAGCGCGTGTCGGCGGAGGGGACCGGCCTCGGCCTCCCGCTCGCCCGACGGTTCGTGGAGCTGCACGGCGGGCGGCTCTGGGTGGAGAGCACGCCTGGCGCGGGGTCGACCTTTACGTTCTCGCTGCCGATGCGAGCTGCGGAGCCACTTCCGGCCGGGTCCGCCGCGCAATGAGCACGAATGCGGCCGGTGCGGGAATACGCCGACCTCGCCCACGCGGACCCGTATGGAGTAGCGTCGACGGCACGATGAACGAGGACGATGTCCGCGCGACCCTGGCCAAGAGCCCGTTCCTTGCCGACCTCGATCCGACTGCCCTCCTGTTCCTCGTGCGGCTCGGCCGCCGCCGCACGTTCCAGCCCGGCGAGGTCCTCATGCGCCAGGGCGATCCGTCTTCGTCGATCCACTTCCTCCTCAGCGGGAAGGTCCGCGCGGATCGTTCGCGGCGCAGCGATGACCGACCGGTCCGGCTCGGGGAGTTCGAGGCCGGCGCGATCGTCGGCGAGCTGGGCGTCGTGACCGAGGTCCAGCACCCGTCGACCATCACCGCGCTCGTCCCCACCGAGTCGCTCGAGCTCGATACACCGAACTTCGAGCGCCTCGCGAAGGCGTACCCGATCCTCCATCGGGTCATCGCGCATCTGCTGAGCGAGCGGCTCCACGCCGCCGAATCGCCGGTCGGGCAATCGCTACCCAGCTGAACGAGGCCGAGGTCCTGAAGACCCTCGGCGCGAGCCCGCACCTGGCGACGCTCGATCCGAGCGCGCTCATCTTCCTCATCCGTTTCGGGAAGGCGCGGGACTTCGCCATCGGCGAGGCGCTCATGCGGCAGGGCGAGCCCTCGGTGTCGATCTTCTTCGTCCTCGAGGGCCAGGTCCGCGTCGAGCGCCAGCGGCGCTCCGATGCGCTTCCGGTCGTGCTCGCGTACCTCGGGTCGGGCGAGATCGTCGGTGAGATGGGGGTCATGGTCGACCTGCCGCGCTCGGCCACGGTGATCTCGGCCGCGCCGACGAAGACGCTCGAGATCGACGCGGCGAGCTTCGAGCGCGCCGCGCGCGCGTTCCCGATCCTCCATCGCGTGCTCGCGAAGCTGCTGAGCGAACGCCTCCGCCGGACGTCGGAGCGAGTGGGGGACGCAGCGCGGGGCTAGGAACTTGACATGCCAAATTGGCATTTCAAGTTTTCGAGCGAAACCAATCTCGCGACGCCCTCGGGGCCTGTGATTCGAGCACCATGGCCTCTCGAACTTGATATTTCAGATTGAAATATCAAGTTTGCGCTCGGCCTTGGTGAAGCGCGCGTCTTCCCCGAACATCGGAGCGGGTGGGCGACGCGACGCGAGGCTAGCCACTTGAGGTCGCAAATTGCGACCTCATGTTTTCGGTCGGAAACCGATCTCGCGGCGTGGCTGGAATGTCGGTCGTTCCAGGGCTCGTAACGTGGTCAAGACATCCTTCAGGACTGCACCGTGGACGTCGACCCGCCGTTCGACCCCATCGATCCGTTGCCTCAACTCGGCTGACTCACTCACCGCGCGCCGCGCCTCGACGAATGTCCTCATGATCAGGATGTTGACGCCGATCGCCCGCTCGCTTCTAAGCACACTCGAGAGCATCGCAACGCCATGCTCGGTGAAGGCGTAGGGCCGATAGCGGCGGCCTCCGCGGCCGACCTTTGAGGTTTCAATCTGCAACCTCAAAGCTGCTGTCTCCTCCGGCGTCAGCCGGAACATGAAGTCGGCAGGGAACCGCTGACGATTTCGTCGGACTGCCAGGTTAAGAGCCTTGGTTTCGACGCCGTAGAGCGCCGCAAGATCCGCGTCCAGCATCACGCGTTCGCCGCGGATCACGTGGATCCGCGTCTCGATCCGGGCCGCGACAGACTTGGTCGGCACACCGATGTCATCGGCGCGCCCTTGCTAGGCTGACCCGCTCACGTGAGCGAAGCGAACCTCGTCCTCTTCGCGCTCCTCGGCGGCACCGCGCTCCTCCTGTACGGCGTGCGACTCGTCGGCGAGGGCCTGCAGCGGGCCGCCGGCACGCGGCTGCGCCATGTCCTCTCGACGCTCACCGGCGACCGCTTCCGCGCGCTCCTCGTCGGCGCCGGCGTCACGGCGGTGCTCCAGTCGTCGAGCGCGACGACGGTCATGCTCGTCGGCTTCGCCTCCGCGGGCCTCCTCACCCTCCGCCAGACGATCGGCGTGATCCTCGGCGCGGACATCGGCACGACCGTCACCGTCCAGCTCCTCGCCTTCAATCTGCTGGGCTTCGCGCCGCTCGTCGTGTTCCTCGGGTGGCTCGTGTACACGGCGTTCGGCGGGACCGTGAGGTACATCGGCCAGGCGGTCCTCGGGTTCGGCTTCCTGTTCCTTGGGATGAAGCTCATCGCCGACGGCACCACGCCCTTGAAGGAGAGCGTGCTCTTCAGCGACCTCTTCGCCGCCCTCGTCGGGCAGCCACTCCTTCTACTACTGCTCGCGGCGGTCTTCAGCGCCCTGGTGCGGTCGAGCGCCGCGACGATCGGCATCGCCCTCAGCTTCGCGACGAGCGGGCTCATGAACCTGGACGGCGCGATGCCGATCATCTTCGGCGCGAACGTCGGCACGGCCGCCACGGCGCTCATCGCCGCGGTCGGGGCGAACGCCGACGCCCGCCGGGTCGCCGCGGCCCACGCGATCTTCAAGGTCATCGGCGTCCTCATCTTCCTGCCGCTCAGCGTGGCCTTCGCCGATCTCGTCCGGCACACGACCGACGACCCGGCCCGCCAGATCGCGAACGCCCACTCGCTGTTCAACCTCCTCCTCGCGCTCCTGTTCCTCCCGTTCACGCGCGTCGCCGCGGACGTCTTCACGAGGCTCATCCCGGACACCGGGCGCACCGAGCTCGGGGCGATGTACCTCAACCCGAACGTGCTCGACACGCCGGCCGTCGCGCTCGGCCAGGCGGTGCGCGAGGTCCTGCGCATGGGCGACGCGGTGCTCCAGTCGCTCCGCGACGCGATCGTCGTCTTCGAGCGCGACGACGACCAGCTCATGCGCGAGGTCATCCGGCGCGACGACCTCATCGACCGGCTCGAGGAGGACATCAAGCAATACGTCGTGAAGCTCGGCGAGCACGCCCTCACCGAGGAGCAGTCCGAGCGCGAGTCGGCGCTCCTGTTCACAGTGGTGAACCTCGAGGAGATCGGCGACGTCATCGAGAAGGAGCTCATGGAGCTCGCGGAGAAGAAGATCCGCGGCCACTACCGGTTCAGCGCGCAGGGCTGGCAGGAGATCATCGATCTCCACAAGATGGTCGTCGAGAACCTCGAGCTCGCCCTGAGCGCCGTCGCGACGCAGGACCGCTCGATCGCGGAGAAGGTCGTCCGCCACAAGTCGAACATCAACCTCATGGAGCGCCGACTCCGGCAGAAGCACATGCAGCGGCTGCACGAGGGCCTGCGCGAGACGATCGACACGTCGAGCATCCACCTCGACGTGCTTGCCGCGCTGAAGCGGGCGAACTCGCTCGTCGCGGGGATCGCATACGCCGTGCTCGGCCAGCACGACGCCGAATGAAGGTCAGGCTCGTGATATGGTATTCATGATCAGATGCGCGCCGCCGACATCCTTCGCGCCGCCCGCGCACACGCCGGATTGACCCAGCGCGCACTGGCGGCGCGCGCGAGCGTCCCGCAGCCCACGATCGCGGCCATCGAGACGGGCAGACAGGATCCGCGCTATCGAACGCTCGAGCGCCTCGTCCGGGCCTGCGGGCAGGACTTGGACTTGCTGCCGGGCGCGGGTGACGGTGTCGACCGGACGCAGTTCCGCGCGACCCTCCGCCTGTCGCCGGCGCGGCGGCTGACCCGCGCGGCCGAGGGTGCGCGTGCGCTCCGCGGCCTTCGCACGGCGCGACCGGTGCGAAGCGCCTGAGCCGCGGGTGTCGGCCAGCGGCACCCTCGATCCGCTCGAGATACTGCGCGTCCTCGTTGCGAACGATGCGCGGTTCGTCGTCGTCGGCGGGATCGCCGCGGCGCTACACGGCTCGACCACACTGACAGCCGATCTGGACATCCTCTATGAACGCGGCACGGACAACGTCGAACGGCTCTCCCGCGCGCTGACGGCCCTGGGCGCGGTGCGACGCGACCTGCCGACAGGCGTGCCCGCGCCGCTCGACCTGCGCACGTTGCGCAACGGAATGAATTTCCTCCTTACCACGCGCCACGGCGATCTCGATTGCATCGGTGAGACGCCGAGCGGCCACTTCACCTACCCGCAGATCGCACCGACCGCGGAACGCGTTCGGATCGGCACCGACCTCGAGATCGACGTCGCGTCGCTCGACGAGCTCATCCGGATGAAGCGCGCGACCGGCCGGACGAAGGATCGCATCGAGCTCGAGACGTTGAGCGCGCTACGGGATGAGCGCGAGCGCCGGGAGCCTCGCTGAGGTGGCGCGCGCGTTCGTCGGCACGTCCGGGTGGGCGTACGCGAGCTGGAAGCAGAAGTTCTACCCGGCGGACGTGAAGGCGAAGGACCTCCTGCGCCACTATGCGACCCGCCTGAAGACGAACGAGGTGAACTACACGTTCAACCACCTGCCGACGCAACGGAACATCGACAGCTGGAAGGAGCAGACCCCGGACGACTTCCTGTTCGCGCTGAAGGCGTCGCAGTACATCACCCACATCAAGAAGCTCGAGGAGCCGACGACGACGCTCCCGCCGTTCTTCGACGCCGTGCGGCCGCTCGGCGACCGGCTCGGGCCGATCCTGTTCCAAATGCCGCCGTGGCTGAAGCGCAACGACGAGCTCCTGTCGATGTTCGTCGTCGCGCTGCCCGACGGCGCGCGCTGCGCGATCGAGGTCCGCGACCCGTCGTGGTACACGGACGACGTGTACGCGCTGCTCCGGGCGCGCAACGTCGCGCTTGTACACGCGGAGGGCGAGCGGGCGCCGAGCCCGCTCGAGACCATCGGCGAGACCGCGGATTTCGCGTACATCCGGCTGCGGGCCCGCGAGGGCTACGACGCCGCCGCCGTGGCGACGTGGGCCGAGCGGCTCCAGGCCGCCCGTGCGTCCGGGAAGGACGTCTACGCGTACTTCCGGCATGACGACGATGGCAGCAACGGCATTGCGGCCGAGGCCCTCCGCGATGCGCTGGCGTGAAGAAGACCCGGGGCACCGCCGAGTGGGCGTACCGATGCAACGACGGAAGGACCGACCTCGCTGGGACGACCCACCTGCTTGATGAGGCCGGGTTCCTGTGGCGTAGCCTGCACAACGATGATGGGCACCGGATCGCGAATGCGCAGAGCATCGAGGTCGGCGACACGATCCACGTGTACGCCGTCGAGGCCGGTACGGAGCGGTACCTGTCCTCACATCTCGTCGAGGCTCCGAACGACCTCGCGGACGTTGAAGCGCCTGCAGTCGAAGCGGTCCGAGTCGGTAAGCTCTTCGATCAACTCAGCGACGCCGGCTACAAGCTCGACGCGACGCTCGGTTGTTTCACCGGCTTTCGCGTGAAGAGAGATCTGTATCCGAGGGTCTTGGAGCAGGCTCCGCATTGGGTCGGCCGGAACGCGATCGTCCGAGTCAAGAGATGAACGGCAGGTGGGTTCGGGGGCTGGTCTTAGTCGCTGTTCTGTTCCTCGCTGCGTGCGCCGACACGACCATCCCGAAAGACCCCCGCACGACGGATCCCGTCATCGGTGTCGCGCCGCGCGAGAAGCTCGGCAGCGTCATGACCGCGGACGGGATGACGGTGTACGTGTATACGAAGGACAAGCCGCGCGAGACCGTCTGCTACGACATCTGCGCGATGAACTGGCCGGCGCTGCTCGTGACGCGCACCCCGTCGCTCGCGGCATCCTTCCCCGGCCGGTTCGGGAGCGTGACCCGGACTGACGGCGCGAAGCAGCTGACGTACAACGACCTGCCGCTCTACCTGTACATCGAGGATCCGCCGCGCACCGATCAGGCGAACGGCCAAAACGTCGACAACGAGTGGTTCGTCGTGCACCCATGATGGGCGGGTGAGCGGGGAGCTCGTCGCAGCGACCGCGATCCTGGGCTTCGCCGCGTACGTCCTGTTCGCGACGCGGGTGCGCAACCGAGCGCGCGCCGGCGGGCGCACCACGCTCGCGCGCGGCGGCGCGCTCTCGCAAGCGCTCCCGTACTTCGTGTGGGTCCCGTACGTCGTCATCGCCGTGCGCCCGGGGCCGGAGCTCGCGGTCCCCGAGCCGCTGCGCTGGATCGGTCTCGCCCTCGTCGTCGCGGGCATCGCGTTCTCGATGTGGGCCGCGGCGACCCTCGGCCGTCACTTCGACCTCGAGGTCGAGATCCACGAAGGGCACGCCGTCGTCGAGCGTGGGCCGTTCGCGATCGTCCGGCATCCGGTGTATCTCGGCCTCGCAGTCCATTTCATCGGCGCGTGCCTGGCCACCGGCAACCTGCTGCTCGTTGCGGGGACGATCCTCGTGACGTTCCCCGCGCTCTACGTTCGGGCGGATGCGGAGGAGCGCCTCTTGCGCGAGCGCCTGGGATCGACGTACGACGCGTACGCGCTGAAGGTGCCGATGCTCGTTCCGCTGCCGCGACCCTAAGCGAAGTCCTTCAGCCCGAGCTCCGTCCCGATCGCGCGTGAACGCGTGTCGGACTCCGCGGCCTCGGCATCGCGGCCGAGCGCCCGAAGGATGTGCGCGCGATCGCGCAGCGCCCGCGCGAGCTCCGGGCGAGCCTCCATCGCCTCGATCAGCGCGACGGCCGCGTCGATGTCGACAAGCGCCGCGGCGAGGTCCGGCGGATCGCCGCCGGCCGTCGCGCGGGCGCGCTGCCAGAGGGTCATCGCTTCGCCGGACCGATCGCGCATCGCGCGGGCGCGTTCCAGGGCGAGGGTCCATGACGCGATCCCTCCGGGGACGTCGCCGAGGCGCGTCCGCACCCAGCCGAGCATCCCCTGGGCGAGCGTCCGGAACGGCTCCATGTTCGAGACCTGCGCGAGCTCGTCGCCGCGCTCGAGCGGCACCTTCGCTCCCAGCGCGTCGTCGCGCGCCAAATGGGCGATGCCTGCGGTCACGTTCGCCGTGGCGCCGCAGGACGTCGCGCCGAGCTCCTCGGATCGCGCCGCGCACGTCGAGGCGAGCGCTTCTCCCTCGGCGACGTCGCCGCGCTCGATGAGGAGACTGCTCCGCGCGATCTGCGCGTCCAGTGCGGCGATGGGGTCGCCCTTCTCCGCGAGTTGTTCGGCGTGAGCCACCGCCCGCTCCGCGGCGGCGAAGTCGCCAAGCCGCGCGTACGTGATCGACAGCAGACCGCTGAGGATCGCTGCGGAGAGCGGGTCACCATGCTCGAGGATCGTCGGAAGCGCCTCGGACAGGAGCGACGCGCCACCGCGAAGCTGGCCGGTCATCATCATGCCGACGCCGGCGAAGGCGTTCGGGATCGCGTCGGCGAGCGGGTCCCCGCGGGCCCGACCGATCTCCGCTGCGCGCTCGGCCGCGTGCTTCAGATCGGGGCTCGAGTCCGGGCGTTCCCCGCGGATCCGGCGGAGGAAGGCGATCCAGAAGTACGCGTCGCCGACGAGCTTCTGGTCCGCGCGCTCTTCGCCGAACGCGAGCGCCTGCTCGAGCCCCCTGATCGGCGGTTCGATGCTGCCGTACGTCCAGCTCACCTTCGCGGTCCCGAGGGCCTCGCGGAGGCGCAGGTCGATCCGCGGGTCGTCGGCGCCGAGGCTCGTCCGAGCTCGAGCGAAGAATGCGAGGGCCTCGCGGTTCGCGAACAGCTCGAGGGCGTGCTCGCCCGCGACGACGAGGTGCGCTGCCGCGGCGGACAGATCGCCGGATCGTTCGAAGTGGAGGGCGATGACCGCCGCCAGCTCGCGGCGGCGCTCCGGGTAGAGGGTGAGCAGCGTGTCGGCGGCGAGGCGATGCAAGGTGCGACGGTCCTGCTTCAGCAGCGAGCTATACGCGGCGTCCTGCACGAGGGCGTGCCGGAACAGGTACTCGAGCTCCGGCTCGAGGGCGGCGACTTGCACGAGGCCGCTCGCCTCCAACGTCCCGAGCTCGGTGCGCGTGGTCATCCGGTCTTCGCCTCGAGGAGCCGCTCGAGCATCGTGACCCCGAATTGCCGGCCGATGACCGCGGCGACGCGCAGCGTCCGCTTGGTCTCAGGCGGCAGCCGGTCGATCCGGGCGAGGAGCAGCCCCTGGAGCGTGTCAGGGATCTCGACGTCGGACACTCGAGCGGTCGCGACCCAGCGCTCGCCCTCGCGCTCGATCGCGCCGCGGTCGATGAGCATCCGGATGACCTCCTCGACGAAGAACGGGTTGCCCTCTGACTTTTCGAGGATGTGATCGCGCGTGGCGAGCGGGAGCGACTCGACGCGCAGGAGGTTCGCCACGAGCGTGCGGGTCTCGTCGCCCGAGAGCGGATCCAGCCGGAGCTCGATGAGCGCGTCACCGAAGATGTCGCGGACCGCCGTGACGAGCCGCCACCCCTCGCTCTCGCGGTCCAAACGCGAGGTCGCGACGATGAACAGCGGCAGCTCGTTCGCCAGCGGCAGGATCGCCTGGAGCACATCGACCGACGACGCATCGGCCCAATGGAGGTCCTCGCAGGCCAGGACCACCGGCCCGGTCAGTGCGAGCGCCCGGATGACCCCGATGAGCGACGAGACGTAGCGCTTGACGGTCTCGAACTCGATCGCCGACACCCGGGCCCGGACCTCGGGGTCGAGCTGGATGGAGAGGAGGTGGCCGAGGAACGTGTATGGATCCGCCCAGGCCTCCCCGAAGAGCGCCTTCATCCGGCGTTCGAGCGCGGCTCGCACCTCCGGCTCGTCGGCGGTCGCGGCGATGCCGATGCACGAACGGACGAGGTCGAGCACGAGGTGATACGGGAGCGTGCGTCCGTACGAGAGGCAGTGCGCTTCGATCCACTGCGCGGACGGATCCGACGCCGCGACGTGCGCGCGCAGCTCGGACAGGAGGCGACTCTTGCCGATCCCAGGCTCGCCGAGGATCGACGCGACCCGCCCCTGACGCGCGCGCACGATCGCGAACGCGTCGTCGAGGCGCGCGAGCTGCGTGTCGCGTCCGATCATCGCCGAGTGCACCTCGGACCCGAGGCCGCGCGCGCTCACCGCCCCGGCGCGCAGCCCGGTCACCTGATACCCGCGCACGGTCTCGGTCTTGCCCTTGAGCTCGAGCGCGCCGGCGTCGGTCGCGTCGACGAGCGGCGCGATGAACTTGTAGGTCGCGGCAGTGATGAGGACGCCGCCCGCCGGGGCCGCGGCCTGCATCCGCGCGGCGACGTTCACGGCGTCGCCCATCGCGGTGTACTCGCGCGCGACGTCGTTCCCGACCATCCCGACCACGACGGGACCGGTGTTGATCCCCACGCGCACGCGAAGCTCGACGCCGAGGGCGTCGATCTCACGGACCATGTCGAGCCCGCAGCGCACCGCGCGCTCGGGGTCGTCCTCGTGCGCGACTGGCGCCCCAAAGAACACGAGCACGCCGTCGCCCATGAGCCGCGCGACGGTGCCGCCGTAGCGCGCGGCGACCGCGTTCATCCGCCCGAACGCCTGGCCGACGAGGACGGTCCAGTCCTCGGGGTCGAGCTTCTCGGCGATCGTCGTCGATCCCGCGATATCCGCGAAGAGAATGGTGAGCGGGCGGCGCTCGCTGGCCGCCACCCGCTGGGGGACCGTTGCCGGACCGGTGTCGCGCATGCTCGCGATGCTAGGCCTACGTCCAGCGGGCGATGAGCATCCCGAGCGCGAGCAGGGCGATCGTCGGCCACAGCAGCTGCAGCCCGGCCTCGGGTGCGGCGATGAGCGAGCGCGCGTCGATCGGCTCCCGCGATCCGTCGCGGTAGACGACCTCGCCGGTGATGGTCACCGCGCGGCGCCGGATCCCGCGCACCCGCGTCGAGAGCCGCCGTTGGGCGAGGCTGAGGAACGCCGTCCCCGCTGCGACCGCGGCGGCGGGCAACGGCGCGGCGCCGGTCGCGTAGGCGAGCGTCAGCGTCGGGAACGCGCCCCAGGCGAGCGCGAACCCAACGTCGGAATGGATGAGCGGTGCCTCGAACGCGTAGCCGAGGACCAACGCGGCGCCGATGACGACGAACGCGAGCAGCCCGGGCCCGACCAGCGTCAGGGCGGCGATGCCCAACCCGACCGATAGAAGGAGCGCGAGCGTGCCGAGCGCGACGAGCACCGGCGATGGGATCCGCGTCGAGAGCGG
Source organism: Chloroflexota bacterium (assembly GCA_030773995.1). Taxonomy (GTDB): domain Bacteria; phylum Chloroflexota; class Limnocylindria; order P2-11E; family P2-11E; genus UBA4735. The sequence goes on along the minus strand of JALYLX010000012.1, from coordinate 19,163 downwards.
CCGCCCTTGCAACTCGTCGAACGAGTGTGCGGCGACGCCGACCGCGAGGCCGAACGCCAGGAGTCCACCGGCGACGACGCGCGGATCCGGCGCGGGGGCGATCGCCGCGCCGAGCAGCGCGTTCGACAACAGCCAGAGCGTGTACGGCGGGTGGAGGAGGGTCCAGTAGTCGCGCCAGCCGCCGGGCCGGAGCGCGTAGAACGCGGCGCCGAGCGCCGGTGCGGTCGTTTCCGTCGCCGGTGCCGCCACCTTCGTCGCGCTCATGACCGTACCGCCACCAAGGCTCATCCGCCGGACGTGCAGGTCGGCGAGCCCCGCCTCGCGCCAGTACCGCTCGATCGCGTCCTGCGGATGACGGCGGTAGAACGCCTCGATGCTCGGCCCGAGGAACACGCCGATCTCGCGCCACTTCGGCGACACCACCCAACCTGCGATCGGCAGGCCCACGCGCGTATAGAGCCACCAGAACGGAAAGGCGATGCCCGAGGGCACGCCGAACTCGAGCGTGGCGAGCCTGCCGCCGGGACGGAGGACGCGCGCGAGCTCGCGCATCGTCGCGGACGGATCGTCCACGTAGCGAAGGAGATAGGTGAACGTGACGTGGTCGAACGACGCGTCCGCGAACGGCAGGCGCTCCGCGCGGCCGCGCACGAGCCCGGCGAAGAGGCCGTTGCGGTCGCGGGCCGCGTGCAGCATGTCCGCACTCTGATCGACCCCGATGACCCGGCAGGCGTAGCGCTCGTGCAGCGCGCGAGCGACGAGGCCGGTGCCGGTCGCCACGTCGAGGACGAGCTCTCCGGGCTTCGCGTCCACCGACGCGACGAGCGCTCGCCGCCAACGCGGATCCTGTCCGAACGACAGGACCGCGGCGACGTGGTCGTAGGTGTGCGCGATGCCGGTGAAGATGCGTGGGGCATCCGCTGAGGGCGCAACCGTGCCGCGATCGTAGTCGCGCTAGTTGCTCGGCACGCCCCAGGTGCTCGGGATCATGTGGACCCAGGTCTGGCCCGGCGAGAGCCAGATCGGCTCGCCGCCCAGGCTGACGAACTGCCACGCGTCGAAGATCGAGTTGCGGGCCCACGTGCCGTCCTGGCGCCGGCCGTCGCGGAAGATCGAGACCCGCCCCGAGCCGGTGGTGCGGATGTTCACGCCGAGCGACCCGAGGTTGTCCTCGACGATCGACGTCGTCACGACGTCGGTGTACACGACGACGATGTTCCGGGCGGCGATCGCGGTGTTGTAGTACGCGTCCACCTCGCGGACGTCGCGGCCGAGGTTCGGGTCGTACTGGAAGCGCGCATAGGTCCGGGTGTTCCCGTCGTAGACGTAGCGCACCTGGTTCTGGTGCTGGTACGGGATCGTGATCGCGCTCGCGATCACCGACCCGTAAAAGCCGCCGGCCCACTCGACGTGATTCACCGCGTCCAGGAAGCTCCACGTCGGGATGCTCACCGGATCCCCGCCGCCGGCGCGGTTCGTCGCCTCACGTAGGAGGTTCGACGTCGTGTACTCGTTGTACGGACTGACCCGCGAGTTGCCGGCGTCGTCCTGCGTCACCCGGAAATACGCGGCACCGGCGTACGGCCAGTTCGCGTTCAGGTCGATGTACTTGCCCGCTGCGGCGTCCTCTTGGATGAACTTCGTCTCGTCGGCCGTCGCGCCAGAGAACGCGAGCGCGCCGCGGACCATCGGCGTGATCTCGCGATCGACGAGCCGTGCCGAGCGGACCGAGCCGATCTTGGATGGGTCTTGCGAGTGGAAGATCGCCTCGTAGCGGGTGATGCCGGCTTCGACGAGGGTCTCGAACACGATGTCCGCCTTGCTCGTGCCGGTGTGCGGGCGGGCCGCGGGCGCGTTGTCGATGCGCACGTTGAGCGCGCGGCGCGCGACGTTGGGCTGGCCCGGGCCCATCTGCATCCCGTTCAGCGGCCAGCAGGTCTCGCAGCGCGGGCGCGCGGAGGGACCCGGCTTCGTGCCGTCTGGATAGAGGACCGTCACGACCCAGTAGACCCCGATGTCCTCCATCCACTGGGCGCCCTCGATGACCGGGCGGAGGCCGAGCGCGTAGACGCCGGGGGCCGCCGGCGCCTTCACCGTGAATTGGAACCAGGCGACCTGGCCGGGGCCGACGTAGTCCGCCGGCTGCGCGGCGATGCGGTTGTAGCGCGGCCAGCTCGTCGGGGGCGATCCGTTCTGTCCGTCACCGCCGAGGATGCTCGACTGGTCGAGGCCCGGCTCGGGTCCGTTCGTCCCGAGGAGCGCAGCCTGACCCATGCGGCTCAGGACCCAGCCGTTCGAACCGGTGTTGTAATAGGCGACCGTCGCGACCGAGGTCTCGCCGGGGCAGAGCGTCATGTACCCGGACTGGCCGTACCAGGTGGCGTGCCAGCCGGGGAGGCCCTGCGGGAGCGTCATCGTGGGCGGTGGCGCGATGCCGGGCCCGACGCTCGAGACGCACGTCGGGTCGAGGGCGTATGCCGCCGGCGTCGGGAACGTCAAGAGCATGGCGACCACGATGGCCGCGGCGTTACAGACCGACCACAACCGGCGCATCAGCAACCCTTCCCTCATCGTGCGTGCTACGTCGAGAACGAGATTACGGGGTGCTCGTCACGCTCCACGTCGGATAGATGAAATGGATCCACGATTGCCCCGGCTCGAGTAACAGCTGGTTCCCCGAGGCGTCCCAGAAGGTGAACTGGTCGAGCACGCCGTCGCGCTTCCAGGTCCCGTCCACCCGCAGGCCGTCGCGGAACACCGAGACCGGCCCGCCGCCGGTCATCCGGTAGTCGAGGCCGCGCGAGCCAAGCTGGTCCTCGACGACGCTGGTCGTCCAGATGTCGGTCGTCATCACGATCACGTTCTTCGCGAGGATCGGGCCGCTTCCGTCGCCATCCTGCGTCTGCACGCCTCCCTGCGAGCGGCGGAACCCGTTCGCGGCGGCGTCCCAGCTGAACGTCGTCGCCCAGATCCCCTGGAACGGGATGGTCAGCGACTTGACGGTCTGCGCGGCCGCGAAGCCCCCGGCGGTCGGGTCGGTGGTCCCCGGCGGGACGAACGCGAGCCCGGGAACGTCGACCGCAGCCGAGCCGCCCGCGCGGTTGACCGCATCGCGGTCCGCGGGCGTGCTGGTGAACTCGTTGTTCGGCGCCGGCCGGAACGCCACGCGGTAGTACGGGCGGCCGTCGCGGTCGGCGTCGACCGAGAGCATGTTGCCGTCCTTGATCGACTGGGTGACCGCATCGCGCTCCTCGACGGTCGAGCCCGACGAGACGAGCGCCCCGCGGAGCATCTGGGTGAGGTGGAGGTCGCTGAACCGGTAGCTGCGGACCGGGCCGACGACGTCAGCGTCCTTGGAGTGGAAGATCGCTGAGAACCGGGTCACGCCGCCCTCGACGATCATCTCGAACACGACGTCGGCCTTGTTGAGGCCGTACTGCGGCCGCGCGTTCGGGTCGTTCGGCAGGCGCACGTTCAGTGGCCGGCGTCCGAGTGCGGCGTCTTGCGGCGCCGGCAGGCCCGTGAGCGGCCAGAACTTCGGCTTTGGGGTGGGGGTCGGTGTCGGCGGGGGCGTCGGGGTGGGGGTCGCGGTCGCGACGGCGACCGAGCTCGGGCTCGACGAGCTCACAGCGGCCGGCGTGCCGCCGCCACTACAGGCCGCGGCGGCGACGGTGCAGATGAATAGGACAACTGTCGCGTTCCGCGCCAGCTTTGATGTCATGGGCGCCACCAATCGTAGCAGCGGGCGACAGAGGCGGGAACCCCGGCCCGCCGTCCTTGTATGGATGCTGATGCGGTCACTGGCGCTCGTTCTCATCGTCCTGGTCACGGCTGCCTGCGGATCTCCGGCAAGCGGCTCGCCAGCCGCGCCCTCGGCAAGCTCGATCGCGACCGGCGCATCCGACTGCTCGTTCACGAAGCCGCGGAACGTGACGCCGCCACCGTTGCCGGCGACCCGAGCAGATCAGAACGAATCGTTCACCGCGACCGGCGTACCGCTGTTCGTGCACTTCAACGAATCGCTCGCCGTGCGCCTCCCGATGAACGGAACGCTCCTGGTCGGTCCGGACGGTGAAGGCGTGAAGCTTGGCTGGATCCGGTTGAAGGACGGCCCGCTCGCCGTCTCGGCGCAGCGGCTCGACGTCCCGGGCATCGTGCGGGTCGACATGGCCGACAACTACGGGAACAGCGGGTTGCAGATCACCGGCATCCGATTCCCCGCAGCCGGCTGCTACTCGGTCACCGGTTCCGTCGCGGGAGGCACGCCGCTCACGTTCATCACGCGTGTGGCGGCGCGCTAGCCGCGTCGCCGGACGCGACCAGAACGACGTTGCTGAAGCTTGCGATCACCCTCGCCGTCGTGCTCTCCGCGTGCGGGGCAGCGACAACCGGTCCACCTCGCGCGTGCGCGGTGACGACACCCCCGCCGGTCCCATTCACGGCGCCACCAACGGCGGGTACGGGCCCGAACCCGACACTCGTCTTCACCGCCGGCCCCGGGGCATTCCTGTACGGCAACGACGCGCTCATCGCGATCCTGCCGAATGACGGGACCATCCATCCGTCGGATCCGGCGCGCGGCCTGGCCGGCGGAGTGAAGTTCCCGTGGTGGCGGATCGCCCACGGCGATCTCGCCGTCGGGACGCGGCGTTTGGACGCGACGACCGCGCCCCTACCCGCCGATGTGCCCGGCGGATATGGCGACACCGGATTCCAGGTCAGTGGACTGAACTTCCCCGCGACCGGTTGTTGGGAGGTGAGCGGCACCGTCGGTCGGAAGACGCTGACGTTCGTGGTGAACGTCGCTGCGCCCTAGGCCGGACGCGAACGATCGATCGCGATGACCTCGATGCCCAGACGCGCTGCGGCGCGCGCGAGGCTCAGGTCACAGGTCAGGAGGGGGCAGCGACGACTGATCGCCAGCAGGACGTAGAAGACATCGTGTGCGCCGATGATGTCGACAAGCCCGACGACGTTGGGCAGAAGCGAAACGATCTCGAGCCGCTCGATGTCGAACCGCTCGAGCCGATCGACAGCGATCGCCAGGCGGTCTCGGTCCATGCGCCGTTGCGAGTAGAGACGGCGGAGTGCGTTGTACACCTCAGCATCGAAGTGGACCGGCGCGATCGCCGGACGTGACGCTTGAAGAGCAGCGTCCACCTCCTGCGCGGACTCCGAACGAAGGAGCACCTCCACCGCAGCCGAGGCATCGACGACGATCAACGCTCAGCGGGTTTGTCGAAGCCGAAGTACGCGTCCCAGCGGGCGTCCTCTTCGTCATGCACTTCGCGCAGGAGCTCGGCCGCGGGCCTGCCCAACTTGACCGGCGGATCCTTGCGGACCAACGCGATCCATTCGTCAAGCGGCAGCTTGTCGACGTCCCGCCGGATCAGGTCGACCAGGTACTGGCTCATCGACAGACCCTTCGACTCGGCCTTGCGGCGCAGGGCATCGCGCGTCTTCACCGGGATGCCGCGGATCTGCAGGTCGGTGGTCTTCGCCTTCACCTGGCCAAGACTAGCATGCAAAACGCATGCAGGTGGTTACTTCGTGGGGAAGGTGACGTGCTGGCCGATGACGGGCAGATGCTCGCCGGCCGCGAGGAGCGCGGGCGCGATCTTGCTGGTCAGCAGCGCGGGCCGAACCGACGTTTCGTAGAAGCCGAGCGCGGCGTCGTACTTCGCGAGCTGATCGGTCGGGATCGGGGCCTTCGCCGCGGCGGTCACGAGCGTGTCCAGCATCGTCGGATCGGCGAACGCGGACAGCGTCGGGTTGACCGCGGCGAGCTTCTCGACCGCGGCGAGCTGCTCCGGCCCGATCGCGGCGCCGTCGTGCAGCGGCGCGAGCCAGCCGTCGAGCACGACCGTGCCGACGAGCGCGACGTAGAGCGTGAGCGCCGCGGTCGCCGCACCGAGCGGGATGCCCGCGACCTTGTCCATCTTCTGCAGCACGCCGAACCGGTAGATGAGCCGGATGAACATCCCGCCGACCGCGCCGAGGATCGAGCTCCCGAGCACGACGGCTCCGATGCCGAGGCCCATGCCCGTCACGCCGGACGGGACGGACCCCTGCAACGGCCCTGCGTACAGCGTGGCCACGCTGAGGAGCGCGCCGGCCTGGACGACGAGCGGCACGATGAAGCCCTTGCGCCACCCCGCGAATGCCCCCGCGGCGAGTGCGATCAGGATCGCGATGTCTACCACCGGCGCGAGCATATGCGGGGCTAGACTCAGCGACGGTTCGCGGAGAGGCATGGGAGGGATCAAGTTGGACGACGTTTCCCCTGAGAGGGGCTACGACCGGCGCGCGTTCCTGAAAGTCATGGGGCTCGGCGCATCCGCGGCGGCACTCGCCGCGTGTGGCGGCGGCGCGGGCACGGCGGTGGCGCCCTCGGCGACGAAAGCGCCCGTTACGAAGCCAACGGGCAGCATCACCGTCTACTCGGCGCTGAACGAGACGACGAACAACCAGTTCGGCGACGCGTTCAAGGCCGCATACCCGGGCACGACGATCGACCTGCTGCCGCTCGCGGCGGCCGGCGACCTCCAGACGCGCATCACCGCCGAGAAGGCGTCGCCGAAGGCCGACATCTTCATCGGCGGATCGAGCGAGTTCCACGACCCGCTCGGCAAGGCCGGCCTGCTCGAGAACTACGTCTCGCCGAACGCGGCGCAGCTCAAGCCCGAGTTCAAGGACGCCGCGGGCTTCTGGACCGGTTGGTACACCGGCATCTTCGGCTTCATCGCGAGCACCGACCGGCTCACGAAGGAGGTCGGCGGCAAGCTGCCCGCGACGTGGGACGACCTGCTCGACCCGGCGTGGAAGGGCAAGCTCATCCTGCCGGACCCGGTGAAGACCGGTGGCGGCTACATCTTCATCGCCACCCAGATCTTCCGGTTCAACAAGGACGAAGACAAGGCGATGGCGTTCATGAAGACGCTCCACGGGAACATCGCCGATTACATCGGTACGTCGCCCGGCGCGATCGGCGCCGTCTCGCAGGGCCAGTACGTCGGGTGCCCGAACTGGGCCCACGACATCCTCACCGAGAAGGGCAAGAACCCGGGCGTCTCGCTCGCGGTCCCGGCGAACACCGGCTTCGAGGTCGGCGCGGTGTCGATCGTGAAGGGCGCCAAGAACCTACCGCTCGCGAAGGCGTTCGTGGACTGGGTGCTCACGCCCGAGGCGGGTGCGCTCAACGTGAAGCTCAGCAACCGCGGCTCGACGATCGCGTCGGTCGCACCGGCACCGGGTGCTCCGACCCTCGCGTCGGTGTCCCTCGTGAACTACGACCGACAGTGGGCGACCGACAACAAGGCCCGCATCCTGACCAAGTGGCAGACGACGGTGGGTCGCACCTAGACACCGCAACGAGCTAGAACGATGCGCAGCTTGCAGCGCGAGCCGGTCCTCCTGCTCGCGCTGCTTGCTGCCATCGCCCTCGTGCTCGCCTTCATCGTGTATCCGCAGATCCAGGTCGTCCTCGTGCCCGGCGCGGACGGGTACGTCTCATTCCTGGCAGGTGGGACCTGGACGCTGCCCCTCACCAACTCCATCAAGATCATGCTGCTCTCGACCACGACGGCGGTCCTGCTCGGCTTCGTCTTCGCCTACGCGATGGTCTACACGCCGATGCCGTGGAAGCCGTTCTTCCGGATCATCGGCATCCTTCCGCTGCTCTCGCCGCCGTTCGTCGTCGCGGCCGTGTACATCCTGCTGTTCGGCCCGCGCGGGATCGTGTCCTACGGCATCTTCGGCCAGTCGCCGAGCGTGTTCGGCCTGCTCGGCGTCTGGGGCGTGCAGACGATCGCGTTCTTCCCGTTCGCCTACCAGCTCATCGCCGACGTGCTCTCGCGCAGCGACGCACGACTTGAGCAGGCGGCGCGCAATCTCGGCGCCGGCTCGTGGCAGGTGTTCCGCTCGGTGACGCTGCCGCTCTCCGGTCCCGGCCTCGGCGCAGCGATCCTCACCTGCGCGATCTACATCCTCGAGGACTTCGGGAATCCGCAGCTCATCGGCGGCGGGTTCAACGTGCTGCCGACGCAGGCGTACTCGCTCATCGAAGGATTCGGTGACTTCACCGGCGCCGCCGCGGTGAGCACGATCCTCCTCCTGCTTGCGCTGTCCCTGTACTTCGCGAAGACGAGCCTGGACCGCGGCCGCTCGTTCGTGACCGTCGGCGGGAAGGCCTCGTCGATGCCGCGTCCGCCGGTGCCGCCGGGGCTCACGCGGGCGTGCTTCGCGGCGTGCCTGGCCCTCGCGGGGCTCATCCTGCTCGTGTACGGCACCCTGATCGTCAGCGCGCTCACGCTCTACTTCCCGACGAACCTGAACTTCACGCTGCAGCACTTCGAGTACCTCGGCGCGCATGCGGCGTCGCTCCAGAACTCGTTCGTGTACAGCATGATCGCGGCGATCGGCTGCTCCATCTTCGCGCTGTTCGCCGGATTCATGGTCCAGCGCGGTACGTGGCCGGGCCGCAAGATCTTCGACTTCCTGCTCATCATGCCGGCCGCGATCCCCGGGATCTTCTTCGGGATCGGCTACCTGACCGCGTTCAACCAGCCGTGGTCGGATCAGCTCGCCGAGTTCTTCGGCCAGCGCGATCTGCGCGCGCAGCTCATCGTCATCGCGCTGCTGTTCTGGAACATCCCGGTCGCGTACCAGGCGGTGACGGTCGGGCTGCGGCAGATCGACCGGTCGATCGACGAGGCCGCGACGAGCCTGGGCGCCTCGAGCCTGCGGGGGTTCCGCGATGTGCTGGTGCCGATGCTCGGCGGATCGGTGCAGGTGGGCTTCGTCACGACGTTCGTTCGCGCGGTGACGACGCTGTCCGTCGTCATCTTCCTGTTCACGCCGCGCTCGACGACGGCCACCATCACCATCTTCCAGCTGGTGAACGACTTCGACTGGGGCGGCGCCGCCGCGTTCACCGTCGGCGACGTCGGGATGGCGGTCATCGTGCTCGTGATCATCGGCCGGCTCGGCGGCCGGCTGGCTGTGACAGGATTCCGCGGTGGCTGACGCACACCTACGGCTCACCCATGTGACCAAGCGGTTCGGCGACGCCGCGGCCGTCGACGACGTCTCGTTCGAGGTCCCGCGCGGATCGTTCGCCACGCTCCTCGGGCCGTCCGGCTGCGGCAAGACGACGACGCTCCGGATGATCGCCGGCTTCTACGACCCAGACGTCGGCGACATCGAGCTCGGCGGCCGCCGGATCAACAACCTGCCCGCCCACAAGCGCGGCGCGGCGATGGTGTTCCAGGATTACGCGCTCTTCCCGCACATGTCCGTGCGCGACAACGTCGGCTATGGCCTTCGCCTGCAGCGCAAGAGCAAGACCGCCATCGCGACGAAGGTCGACGAGACCCTGAAGTTCGTCGGCCTCGCCGGCCTCGGTGAGCGCCAACCGAGTCAGCTCTCGGGCGGGCAGCAGCAGCGTGTCGCGGTCGCCCGCGCGCTCGTCGTCGAGCCGGAGATCCTACTGCTCGACGAGCCGCTGTCGAATCTCGATGCGAAGCTCCGCGAGACGCTGCGCTGGGAGCTCCGCGCGCTACAGCAGCGACTCCAGATGACGTTCATCTACGTGACCCACGACCAGGACGAGGCACTCTCACTGTCCGACTGGGTCGCGGTGATGAACGCCGGCAAGGTCGAGCAGGCGGGCACGCCGTGGGAGATTTACTACCACCCGAAGACCGGGTTCCTCGCGGACTTCGTCGGCGCTGTGAACCTCGTCCCATCGACGGTGCGCGAGGTGAAGGACGGCATCGCGACCGTGGCACTCGGATCCGCGCACGCGCCGGTGCGGGTGCCCGAGGGCGTGACGCTCGCCAACGGCGCGCAGGTGCGCCTCTGCATCCGCCCGGAGAGCCTCGCGCTCCGGCCGCTGAGCGCGGCCGGGGAAGGGCTGGTCATGGTGCCCGGGCGGGTCGCGCGGCGCGCGTTCCTCGGCGACCTGATGCGGTATTGGGTGACCGTCGACGGCCGCGAGTGGATCGTCGATCAACCCGACCCCGGCGCGGCCGCCCACTTCGATGGGCTGGTGCAGGTCGCGGTCCGCCCCGAGCGGATCCACGTCATCGCGGAGGCGGCGGGCTAGATCGGAGCCGAGTGCTCGACGATCCATTTCGCGAAGAGATCGTCGTAACGCACGCCCGGCGTCGCTTTCCAGACGTGCCCGTCCACCAGGCCAGCAAGGATGCGCGTCGTCGCGCGCGCCTCGTAGCATGAGCGCACCCGATGGACCTGGTCGGCGCCGTCCTGCACGCGCTCGCGATCTCCTTCGCGATGACCTGGGAGATCCTGTGGGCGCTCATCCTCGGCTTCACCCTCTCGGCGGTCGTGCAGGCGGTCGTGTCGAAAGCGCAGATGAGTCGCCTCCTGCCGGACGATTCGCCACGGTCGCTCGCGCTCGCCTCACTGCTCGGGGCGGCGAGCTCGTCGTGCTCGTACGCGGCGGTGGCGCTCGCGCGGTCGCTCTTCCAGAAGGGCGCGAGCTTCACGGCCGCGATGACCTTTGAGATCGCGTCGACGAATCTCGTGATCGAGCTGGGGATCATCCTCGTGATCCTGATGGGCTGGCAGTTCGCGGCGGCTGAGTTCGTGGGCGGGCCGATCATGATCCTGCTCCTCGCGCTGCTCTTCCGGTCCTTCCTCAAGCGCCGGTGGGTCACCGACGCGCAACGCCAGGCGGAGAGGGGCCTTCGCGGCTACATGGAGGGCCATGCCGCGATGGACATGTCCGTTCGCGAGGGCACCCTCGTGCAGAAGATCCTCTCGGGGCAGGGCTTCACGGCGATCAGCCATCTCTTCGTCATGGACTGGGCCGCGGTGCTCCGCGACATCGTGCTGGGGCTGCTCATCGCCGGCGCGCTCGCGGCGTGGGTGCCGGAGTCCTTCTGGAAGGTCTTCTTCCTGAGCGACCAGCCGCAGCTCGCGATCATCTGGGGGCCGCTCGTCGGACCGATCGTGTCGGTCGTGAGCTTCGTCTGCTCGATCGGGAACGTGCCGCTCGCGGCGGTGCTCTGGAACAACGGGATCAGCTTCGGGGGCGTGATCAGCTTCATCTTCGCCGATCTCATCATCCTGCCGATCCTCTCGATCAAGCGCCGCTACTACGGCACCCGGATGACCGCGTTCCTCTTCGTGACGTTCTACGCCGCGATGGCGGTCGCGGGCCTGATCGTCGAGGTCCTCTTCGCCGCGCTCGGCCTCATCCCGCGCGAGCGCAACGCGCTGGTCGTCGAGCCGTCGTTGTCACTCAACTACACGACGGTCCTCAACGTGCTCTTCCTCGCGCTCGCAGGTGCGCTGCTCATTCGAGCCTGGCGGACCGGCGGATTCGCGATGCTGGCGATGATGGATCGGATGCCGGAGCACGCCCACAGCCACTAGCGCGCGAGCAGCTCCGCCTCGATCCGCGCGCGCAGCGCGTCGCGGACCGCGCGGTAGGCGGTGAGCTGTTCCGCCTCGGTCCCGGTGGCCTTCGACGGGTCCGGGAGCGACCAGTGCAGGCGGTGCGTCGCGTTCGGGAAGAACGGACAGGTCTCGTTCGCGTCGTCGCACACCGTGATCACGTGGTCGAATTGCTGATCCACGTACGGATCAAGGGTCTTCGACGTCTGCGTCGAGATGTTGATGCCGAGCTCGTGCATCGCGGTCATGGCGAGGGGCCGCACTTGTGTCGCCTCGGTGCCGGCGCTGTGGGCCTCGAAGCGATCGCCGCCAAGATGGCGGAGCAGGCCCTCGGCGATCTGCGACCGGGCGGAGTTGTGCGTGCAGAGAAAGAGCACGCGCTTCCTGTCCATTACGCCCGCGCGAGCGCCGGCTTCGCGCTCACGCGCTTCGGCTCGCGCTGGGCGCCCGCTGAGAGGAGATGACCGAGCGCGGCAATACGCGCGGCGGCCTTCGGCTCGAGCCGGTAGTAGATCCAGGTGCCGCGCCGCTCGCCGCTCACGACGCCGGCCTCGCGCAGGACCTTGAGGTGGTGCGAGACCGTGGGCTGGCTCACGCCGCAGCAATCGGTGAAGTCGCAGGCGCAGATCTCGCCGTCCGCGGCGAGCTGGCGCACGATCGCGAGCCGGGTCGGCTCGGCGACCGCTTGGAGGATCTTGACGTCGTCCACGCCTGCCACTATATCCACAGAGTTCGATATTGACAAGCGTCGATGGATGCGCATCATGGCGGCATGGCAGAACTGCCGGTGGCGGTCATCGGAGCCGGGCCCGTCGGGCTCGCGGCGGCGGCGCAGCTGCTCAAGCGGGGCGCTGCCCCGGTCGTCCTCGAAGCCGGCCCGGCCGTCGGGTCGAGCGTCCTCGAATGGGGCCATGTCCGGATCTTCTCGCCCTGGAAGTACGACATCGATCCCGCCGCGCGCGAGCTCCTCGTACCGACGGGCTGGACCGCGCCCGATGGCGAGGCCTACCCGACCGGCCGCGAGCTCGTCGAGCAGTACCTCGCGCCGCTCGGCCGAGCGCTGGGCGATCGGGTCCGCGTCGGGCACCGCGTGACCGCGGTCGCGCGACTCGGCTTCGACAAGATGAAGACCGACGGTCGCGATGCCGCGCCGTTCGCCCTCACTGTCTCGACGCCGCGCGGCGAGCAGCAGTTCCTCGCCCGTGCGGTCATCGACGCATCCGGAACCTATGGCGTCCCGAATCCACTCGGCGCGAGCGGCGTCCTCGCGCGCGGCGAGGCCGCGGCCGCGGGACGCATCCACTACGGCATCGCCGATCCGGTGGGTCGCGATCGGGCCAGGTACGAAGGGAAGCGCGTGCTCGTCGTCGGGAGTGGGCACTCCGCGTTCGACGTCCTCATCGATCTGGCGGAGCTCCCGGGCACGCCGATCACGTGGCTGGTGCGCCGGCCGTTCGCCGACGCGAAGTACGGCGGCGCGGAGAACGACGCGCTGCCGGCACGCGGCGCGCTCGGCACGCGGATGCGCGGGCTCGTCGACCGTGGCGCCGTGACCCAGGTCGTCATGCGCATCGCGGCGCTCCGCACCGTCGACGGCGGCGTCTACGTCTCGGATGGCACGCGTGAGCTCGGGCCGTTCGACGAGATCGTCGCGACCACCGGCTTCCGTCCGGATCTTGCCCCCCTCCGCGAGCTCCGCGTGCGCATCGACGACATCCTCGAGGCGCCGCCGGCACTCGCCCCGCTCATCGACCCGAACGTCCACAGCTGCGGGACCGTGCCGCCGCACGGCGTGCGGGAGTTGAGCCATCCGGAGAAGGACTTCTACATCGTCGGGATGAAGAGCTACGGCCGCGCGCCGACGTTCCTCATGCTCACCGGCTACGAGCAGGTGCGCTCGATCGCGAGCGCGCTCGTCGGCGACATGCGCGGCGCCGAGTCCGTCGAGCTCGTCCTGCCGCAGACGGGCGTGTGCTCCGGCGGATCGGACTGCTGCGACGGCGTCGACTGCAGCTCGGCCTCCAGCACGTGCTGCGGCACGACCGCGCAGGTGATCCCCATCTCGGCGCTGACCGCCACTCGCACCTAGCCTGCGGGCGGTGAGCGCAGGTACCCGGCGCCCCTACTACGGCTGGACCCTCGTGCTCGTCCTCGGGATCACCGAGACCGTGTCGTGGGGCGTCCTCTATTACGCGTTCAGTGCGCTCATCGCACCGACGACGGCCGAGATGGGCTGGTCGCGCGCCGCGATCTCCGGCGCGTTCTCGCTCGCGCTGGTGCTGTCCGGGATCTCGGGTCTCTTCGTCGGCCGCTGGCTCGACGAGCAGGGTCCCCGGCTCCTCATGACCACCGGGTCGGTCGTCGCGGTGGCGCTCGTCGTCGCGTGGTCGCAGGTCCGCGACCTCCTCGTGTTCTACCTCGTGTGGGCGCTCATCGGGGTGACGATGGCCACTGTCCTCTATGGCCCCGCGCTCGCGACGATCACCGTCTGGTTCCGCCGCCGGCGCGCCGCCGCGCTCACCGCTCTCACGCTCATGGCCGGCTTCGCGAGCACGATCTTCGTGCCGTTGACCGCGTGGCTCGTCTCGGTGCAGGGGTGGCGCGCTGCGCTCGTCACGCTCGCGGTGATCCTCGCGGTCGTCACGATCGTGCCGCACGCCCTCTTCCTTCGACGCCGGCCAGCGGATCTCGGACTGGGGGTCGACGGCGATCCGGCGGTGGCGGCGGGCGGCGCGCCGCATCCGCCGGAGCTCAGCGCGTCGCTGCGCGAGGCGCTCCGCCAGCCGACCTTCAGATGGATCGCGCTCGCGTTCGGCCTATATGCGCTCGGGGTCGGGGTCCCGGTGCATCTGGTCGCGTACTTGGGCGATCACGGCTACCCGCTCGCGTTCGCGGCAGGGGCCACGGGCGCCATCGGCGCGGCGCAGGTGTTCGGCCGCGTATTCTTCGCGCCGCTCGAGGGCCGCCTCTCGCCGCGCACGATGTCCGTGCTCATCTACGCGGGCCAGCCGCTCGCCCTCCTCGTGCTGCTGCTCGTGCCGTCGGCCGTCGGGGTCGTGCTGTTCGTCGTCATCTTTGGCGCCGCGCGGGGCATGGAGACGCTCGTGCGCTCGACCCTCACCGCCGGCCTGTACGGGCCCGCGCGGTTCGCGAGCATCTACGCCGCGCTCACGCTCTTCATGACCGTGACCCAGGCCATTGCGCCGGTGAGCCTCGGCGCCGTGTACGACGCGGTCGGCAGCTACGTGCCGGGCCTCTGGGCGCTGTTCGGGCTGTCGTGCGTGTCGATGGTCGCGGTGTACGTCGGGGATCGCCGCCCGGCTAGAGGGTGACGAAAGTGCCATCCGTATATAGACGCGTGACCTCACGGCACTTGATAGGTTGAGGCAAGGTGATTCTGTGATCTCCGCGGAAGGCCCCGATTGGGGCCTTGAGGAAGCCCAGGAAGAGCGGACTCGTGTTCGCGTATGTCGGCGCACTTTTGGTCGCGTCAGCAGCGATTCCGCACAACGGCGAACCAGCTGTCTCATTCTTCCTCACAGCGCTCGCCCTAGGTGAACTTCACCTAGGGCTCGTCGGACTCACGTTTTCAGTTTTGGCCCTGTACCCGACGCGGTTCAAGGACCCGCCGGACCCGGTCAATTACTCCGATGACGTGGTTGCGGGCCGATACACCCGCCGATTCGTGCTCCAGACCCTTCTTGATCTCCAGCTTGAGGCCGTGAAATACAACGACCGTCGGATCGAAAGAAAGGTGCAGCTCCAAGTATTGTCGGCGGCCTTCGCGCTTGGCGGTACTCTGCTGCTGATTGCAGAAGCCACATACGGTTAGGAGCGACGCGGATGGAATCTCAAGCGGACCAACACGAGCAGAATGGAAATGGGCCAGCCGCTGCCGACGAGCCGACGCAACGAACCGAGGCGGCCCAGCGCTGGGACCACTCCGTTGTGCGAGGCGCGACCGCTGACGCAAACAAGCGCGCAGAGTGGGACCGGAACGGCGACCACTCGTGCCTAGGAAGGATCCGCCCAAATAGGAGCACACGACCATTCAGCGGTCCGCCGGCAAGGCTTTGAAGCACGCGAAGACGACCGCGAAGAAGAAGGCCAAGAAGAAGTAGCAGTAGCGCGCGATCGTCGGCTAGAGCGTGACGAGCATCCCGTCCTGCGCGGGCTCGAGCTCCATCTCCGCGAGGTGGGCCTGTGCTTCCGCCCCGAGGTGGGTGAGGATGATCCGGTCGCAGTCGAGCTTCGCGCGGTTCGCGATCAGGTCCGTGTAGCTGAGGTGCGCCGCGTCCGGCTTCGAGAAGTTCGTCGACTCGCAGATGAACAGGTCAGCGCCCTTCGCGACCGTGACCAGCTCGTCGCTCCACCGCGCGTCGCCCGAGTACGCGATGAGCTTCCCGTCGATCTTCACCCGCAACCCGTGCGGGTCGCTCTCCGCGACGTGCTTCACCGGATGCGCGCTCACCTCGGCGCCGCCAAGGGCGACCGGCGTCTCGTGCAGGGTCACGAACGAGGGGCCGTAGTCGATCGTCGTCGCGCCGAAGAAGTCCTTGAACAGCGCTTCGCCGGCACGGGTCGCGCGATCCTGCAGCTCGCGCGGGCCACCGATCGTGAGCGGAGCCGTCCGGCCAGCGAAGTACTGCTCCATGACGAAGTAGGGGATGCCACCGAAGTGGTCACCGTGGAGATGCGAGATCGCGATCGCCTGGATCGTGGCCGGATCCACCGTCCGTTTGATCGCGGGCAGCGACGAGCCGCCGCAATCGAGGAGGAGCGACGCACCGGTGGACTCGAGGTGGATGCAGGCGTGTGACCGGCCACCGTCCGCGAATGCGTTCCCGGTGCCGAGGAACCGGATCCTGACCGTCAAGAGATCTCGCTGAGCGCGACCGGCCGCCGCTCGCGCCACGATCTGCCGGCCGCCTCGGCGACGCGCAGCGCTTCCAGCCCGTCCGCGGCGGTGCAGGGGTTGTCGGCCCGGCCGGTCGCGAACTGCAGGAAATGGGCGAGCTCTGCCTTGTACGCGTCGCCGAAACGCACGAAGAAGGAGGGGTACGGCGGGCCCGCGAGCGGCGGCGCGTCGGCCTCGACCGAGCGCCATGGCGTCCGGGGGTCGATGCCGATCGCGATGGTGTCCTTGGCCGCGTGGATCTCGACGTGGATGTCGTAGCCGGCCTCGTTGTGCCGCAACCCGGTGATGAGGCCAAGCGCGCCATCGGCGAGCTTCACCAGCACCGCGGACGTGCCGACGTCCGGCACCGCCTCGTACTGCGGCACGCCCTTCGTCGATCCCGTCGCGGTGACCTCGACGACCTCCTGGCCGAACAGCCAGCGGGTGATGTCGAAGTCGTGGATCAGCTGGTCCTTGAACTCTCCGCCCGAGCTCTTGATGTACGCGTCCGGCGGCGGCAGGCGATCGCAGCTCACCATGACGAACGAGTACACCGCACCGAGCGCGCCGCTCGCCAGCTCCGACCGCGCCCGCTGATATCCGGCGTCGAATCGGCGCTGAAAACCGATCTGCAGTCGGCCGTTCTTCCGCTTCACGTGCTCGACGATCTCGCGGGTCTCGGGGATCCCGATCGCGATCGGCTTCTCGCAGAACGTCGGCAGCCCTTGATCGATCGCGCGCTTGATCAGCGGCGCGTGCGTGTTCGTTGGCGTCACGATGACCAGCGCCTCGGCGTCTTTGAATGCCTCGTCGATGGATGCGACCGCCCGCGCCTTCAGTGGAGCGGCCACGTCCTTTGCCCGTGCCGGCTCGGCGTCGTACAGGGTGAGCTGGGTCACGCCGGGCAGGGCCGCGAGCGTCGCGGCGTGCGACGCGCCGAGACGACCGACACCGAGCACCGAGATCCGCATCATCCCTCCTGAACGCGAGGCCGCGGCTACTGTACCGGCGAATGCGCGAGCGGAAGATCGCGGCCGCGCCGATCTCGTGGGGTGTGTCCGAGGTCCCGAAGTGGGGCGTGCAGCTCACCCCCGAGCGCGTGCTTGCCGACGCACAGCGGCTTGCCTTTCGGGCGATGGAGGCCGGGCCGCCGGGGTTCCTTCCGAGCGATGCGAAGGCCGCGGCGCGCGCTCTCGATGCGCATGGCCTTCGGTGCATCGGCGGGTTCGTGACCGTAGTGCTCCACGACGCCGCCCGCCGCGATGCGGAGCTCGCGTCCGTCGAGCAGCAGGCCGCGTGGCTGCACGCTGTCGGTGCCGAGCTCCTCGTCCTCGCCGCCGCGACGGGGCGCGAGGGATACGAGGAGCGGACCGAGCTCACCGACGCCGAGTGGACGACGCTGTTCGAGACGCTGCCGCTCGTTGAGGCCATCGCGGCCGCGAAGCAGCTCACCGTCGTTGCACATCCACACGTCGGCACGGTCATCGAGCAGCCGCGCGATATCGAACGGCTGCTCGCGCGGTCGCACGTGCCGCTCTGCCTCGACACCGGCCACGTGTTCGTCGGCGGCGGCGACCCCGCCGCGGTCGCGCGCGCGGCCGGGCGCCGCGTGCGACATGTCCATCTCAAGGACGCCGACGCGACGCTGAGCGCGGCCGTCCGCGACGGGCACCTCTCGTACGCTGCCGCAGTGCAGCAGGGTCTCTACCGGCCGCTCGGGGATGGCGATGCGGGCATCTCGCAGGTCCTCACGGAGCTGCGCAGCGTCGGGTACGACGGCTGGTACGTGCTCGAACAGGACGTCGCGTTGAAGGACGCGAGCGCCGATCCACTGCCGTCGATCGAGCGCAGCCTCACGTTCGTGAGCGCGCGTGTCTGATCCAGTCGATGCGGTCGGTCAAGCCGACCTTCAGCTGATCACCATCGGGCGCGTGGGCGTCGATCTCTATCCCGAGCAGATCGGCGTGCCGCTCGCGAAGGTCCGCACGTTCGCGAAGTCTCTCGGCGGAAGCCCGACGAACGTCGCGGTCGCGGCGGCGCGGCTTGGGCACCGCGCGGCCGTCGTCACGAAGGTCGGCGATGACGGCTTTGGCGAGTACGTCCGCGAAGCGCTCGCGGGCTTTGGCGTCGATACCCGCTTCGTCGGCACCGATCCGTCGCTCCGCACGCCGATCGTCTTCTGCGAGATCTTCCCGCCCGATCGGTTCCCGCTCCTGTTCTATCGGCAGCCGAAGGCGCCGGACCTCAACATCACGACCGAAGAGCTCGACCGTGAGGCTATCGCGCGTGTGCCGGTCCTCTGGACCAGCGGGACCGCGCTCTCGGAGGAGCCGAGCCGGAGCGCCACCCTCGAGGCGGCGCGCCTCGCCACGGGTCGGGTCATCCATGACCTCGATCACCGGCCGGCGTTCTGGTCGTCGATGCTCGCGGCGCGCGAGCAGGCGATCAAGATCCTGGAGCACGCGCGGGTCGTGGTGGGCAACATCGACGAGGTGGAGATGGCCACCGGCACGCGCGACGTGGACGCGGCGGCCGAAGCGCTCCTCGCGATGGGCCCGGAGCTCGCGATCGTGAAGCAGGGCCCGCGCGGCACGCTCGGGCGATCCGCGACCGAGCGCGTGGAGGTCCCGGCCGTCACGGTCGAGGTGGTGAACGGGCTCGGCGCAGGAGACGCGTTCGGGGGAGCGCTCGTGCACGGGTTGCTGCTCGAGTGGGATCTGCGGCGCACGCTCTCGTACGCGAACGCCGCCGGCGCCATCGTCGCCTCGCGGCTCGCGTGCGCGGACGCGATGCCGAGCGCGGACGAGGTCGACACGCTGCTCGGACGTGCTGCGCGTGTCTGACC
>JALYLX010000011.1 GCA_030773995.1 Chloroflexota bacterium | reverse complement strand
CATTCAACCAACCGGACCCAGCGCTTGTGATCTGCGGCTAGCAGCGTTCGAGGTGCTTGAGGCGGGTTAGGGCTTCACCGTGCGCTTGTAGACGGCGCCATAGATCTCGGGCTTGCCCTCGAACCGCTGCCAAGCCTTGTCGGCGGCAGCTTTCTCCGAGAAGACCTTCACCACGTCTTCACCGGTACGCTCGTTCCAGGCAGTCAGGACGTAGACCACAGCGCTCACGAGTCACCTCCCCGGTATCTGAACCCCATGACGCTAGCAAGGTGCGACCGACCGGCGAAGGTCCGCCGACCGACGGAGGACAATCGCGCCCGTGGACTCACGAAAGAGGATCGTCCTCCTGGGCAACGGAGCCACGCCATGAGCTACGGAGACGCCCTTCAGCGCTGGCATGACTTCTATGTCACGGCTGGGGCCGCAGCAGCGACTCTTGTCGGCCTGCTCTTCGTAGGCCTCTCCTTGCACATCAGGGAGGTCGTTTCTCATTCCGACATCAGAAGCCTTGCCCGCGTCACGCTCACGAACTTCTTCGTCGTCCTTCTGATCGCGCTGGTGGTCTTGGCGCCAATGAGCGACGCGCCGGCGACTGCGGGGTGGCTCATCGGGGTCGCGGCGGTCAGCCTCGGGCTGGTTTTCCGTCCGGCGATCCAGGGCTTCAGGGTGAGGCGCAGTCGGACCATCGGCCTCGGGGTCCTGATCTCGAGGTTCGGCCTGAGCGCCCTCTGCTACGTGGGCCTCGGGATCGCCGGCGTGCTGTTCGGTCGGCAAGACTTCGACGACGGCCTGAGCGGGCTGCTGCTCGTGGTCGTATTTCTTCTTCTGATCGCCGTCCGCAACACCTGGGATCTGCTGGTCACCGTCGCGGAGCGTCCCGCAGCGAAGTAGCACCCGGTCGGCGAGTTCACGATGTGATCGTCCATGATGTCGTGCGACCGCTGTCCGCGATGTCCTGAGATACCGCGTCAGTGAAGGGCGAGGGATCCGAACCCTCGACCGCAAGGGATCAAAAGTCCGCACTGGGTCGTGCGTGGTCGTGCGCCGCGGTCCGCGGCCTCAAAATTCCAGCCGAATTAGCAGGCGCGGCGGGCGTCAACGTCCGCAGCCGTACGCGGGCTTGGCTACACAGTCTCGAGAAAGGTCAACGGCCTGCTGAACGCACTTACCTCACCAGGAACGTAGACCTACGCTGATCGCGGCGCTGATTCTGCGCCCGCGCGGTGGTTCCGTTAGCGGACGACCATCACGCTGCCACCAGGAGCCGTGAACGTCCCGGCATCGAGGGCCGCGAGAGTTCTGCCGGTACGCCGTCTTGCTCAGGACCACCGCTGAGCGTGACGCTTGCGCCGCGCGACGGCCTCACGGACCCATCGCTTCTGACGGCGATCGCGCCACCACCACATGCCGAAGAACGCTATTGCGGGCGCGGCGACGAGGACTGCACTGACGGGCCACCGATCGATATTCATAGCGGCGAGCCTGGTGCCTGCCCCCGTCATCGCATCCCCTGATCGGCGGCCCTCACGCGCAGACGACACCGACTTGCTACCGGGCTCGCCGCGTGACCCCTCGGTACGTGAAACGAAGGCCGTGACTAAATCGCAGGTGCTGGCCGAGTGCTCACGCCTGATGGGTACGTCTCCCTAAGGAATTTCAGTGAGGGGCGAGGGATTCGAACCCTCGACCAAGGGATTAAAAGTCCCCTGCTCTACCGCTGAGCTAGCCCCCCGGCGAGATTTCCGAACGATTTCGGGGTTCTCCGCCTTCAGGATAGCCAGGTGATCTCTGCCGAGACCGGGTGATTTCATTCGGGTGACTACCCTGCCTTCTTCCCGTAGATCATTCGAGAACGCGGGACGTGCCATGCGCGCGAGCTCTTCGTCGGTGAGTTTGCCGGCGTACCGCTCGGTGACCTTCGGGCTCTTGTGGCCGGCCAGGTGCATCGTCGTGTAGAGGTCGGTCCCTGAGCGGAGCCAGTTCGTAATCGCGGTATTGCGTGCGCGGTGGATCTTGAAGTCGATCTCGGCCGGCAGACGCGCGCGGAGGTGGCGGAAGATTGCCGAGAAGCCGTCGTAGGTGAGCGGGTCGCCATGCCGGCTCAGGAATAGCTGGCCCGGCCGCTGCGACGGGCGATGATCGAGGATGTACGCCTCGACGAACGCGATCGCCTTCGGGTCGACCGGAACGGTGCGCACGGACGTTTCGGTCTTCGCCGCGCGATCGCGGACGTAGA
The DNA here is from genome assembly GCA_030773995.1 of Chloroflexota bacterium. Taxonomy (GTDB): domain Bacteria; phylum Chloroflexota; class Limnocylindria; order P2-11E; family P2-11E; genus UBA4735. The sequence goes on along the minus strand of JALYLX010000011.1, from coordinate 21,202 downwards.
CGAAGCCGCGGCGGATGTCGAAGTCTTCAGGCCACTGCAGGCTCCGCAATTCGTTGAGACGAAGACCGGTCGCGATGGCGAGGACGATGATTCGCTTGATCGCGAGGGCCTCCTTCGTTCTCAATCCGATGAGTCGTCGTTCGCACTGAGCGAAGGTCGCCAAGACTGAGGCCATCATCTCGCCCGCCGGCGTCGTTGGTTCCACGCCGAGATCCAGAGCGACGAGCGCCCACCCGCGCTTCCGGCTCTTCTCCATCAGTCCCGAGAAGTCGAGGAGCGAGCGGCTCAGGCGGTCGAGTTTCGCAACGACGAGGGCCCTCGCGGCGCCGCGGTCGATGTCGCTCAGAACGGCTGCGAGTCCAGGTCGGGCGGCGAGTGACCGCGCCGACGCTGTGTCCGAATGGATCGCCACGAGGCTCCAACCGCGACGTCGGCACTCCTCGGTAATGGCGGCTCGTTGCGCGAGGAGCCCAGCGCCGGAGTCGGCCTGCTCGCCCGTGGACACGCGTACATAGCCCACGACATTCATCGAACACACAGTTAGCACAACCACGAACCGTGCGGTTGCTGTATGGCCACCTTGGCCAGCGGAGCCGGAACTTGTCCTGAAGTGGCCGAAGTCCGCGGGAACTTACGCGCGGAACGAACGACCATCGAAGGCTCAGCGGTCGATTCGACCCTCAGCAATCACGGATTCGGCTCAGTCTGCGGCGGGTTGCGTGCCCAGGGCGGCGGCGAAGACGTAGGGCGGCACCGTGACCATGGCGAGGATCGACGTGATCTGTGAGCGGGGAAGCCCCGAGCTGCTACGCGCCGGTCCCGACGCGGGGGCTTTCTCGGCTGCCGGATGCGCTCGACGTCGTCCGGGGCCACCCAAGCGCCAATGCGGCCGCAGCCACCACGGCGAGCACCAAGTCGGGGACGTAGGTCCCGAGCATGATCACGTGGGCGACAAAGAACGCGGGATAGGCCCACAGGCTGGACCACGCGAGCCTGTTGCCATCGCGGTAGGTCAGGGTCATCGCGCCAATCGCCAGCACGGTCATACCGGCGGCGAACGTACTAATCAGCTCCTTCGCCGCGTAGGGGAACACCGGCGGTTCGGTGTTGAACCAGACCGAAATGCCACCAATCACCAACGTGACAAGGGCCACCAATCCGAGCACTACCAGTGACGTCCAAGCCTTCCAGTCGCGCATGCGTAGGTACCGTACCCGACTCGCGTGCTCCGATCGCGCACCCAGAACTCAATGAGCCCGGGCGACCGACCCCAGGCCGCTTCATCGCAGCCACAGGCTCGCGTGCGCCGGCTGGATCGTCTGGCCGACGACGTCGAGGAGCTCGGCGCGCAGCGCCTCGAGGTCGATCTCGTCTCGAAGCCGCACGGCGAACGCGTCGAGGGTCCGCGCCGCGTCGTACTTCGCGCGATAGAAGCGGCGGTCCACGGCGTTCTGGATGCGCGTCCGCACCGGCTGGAACAGCGCGACGACGGCGAGCGTCGAGACCGCGACGGCGATCGGGCTCCCCGAGGTGAACGGCGACAGGAGGAACTGGAACGCGGCGACGCTGGCGACGTAGGCCGCGACGAGGACCGCAGAGAGCGCGGCGTACACGATCGTGCGGTTGATGAGGACGTCGATCTCGTACAGCCGGTAGCGCAGCAACGCGACGCCGATCGCGAGCGGGATGAGTGCGAGGCTGAGGATGGTCGCTGCGGCAGCGACGTCCGACGCTCGCCCGGTGAGGAACGCGAGTGAGTTCGTGAAGGAGAAGAGGACGACGAGGGCGACCGCGTAGACGAGCCACTTCAGCTGCTGCCGCTCGACGCCAGTCGCACGGCGGAAGCGCACGATGAGCGAGGCAACGGCGAGGAGCACGACGCCGAAGAACAGCCCGACCACCGGACCGACGAGGAGCCCTGCGAGGTGTGCGGGAATGAGACCGGCCGGATTGTCGCGGCCAGCAAGGCCATCCATTGGTCCGGCGGTCAGCGCCCCATTCGCGCTCATCGCGAGCGTAGCGAGGGCCATGAGGACGAGCGCGGGCCGCCAGCGCGGGGTGAGCGGCCGCCCGGTCGGAAAGATGAGGGGAACGAACCCCGCGAGGAGCAGGAACTCCGCGAAAAAGAGCCACTGGTTCAACCACGCGAGCCAGATGCCCGCGGGGAAGTCCACGGGCACCGCACGCCATCGGATCGCGTACTGCGCGGCGAAGGTGGTGATCGCGCCGGTTATCGCGACGGCCGCCACGACCCACCCCACCGCATTCCCCGGCCGGCGCCAGACGATGAGCGCCGCGACCACGGCGGCAGCGAGCGTACGCGGGGCCGTCAGAGCGGGGTCGCTGAAGACCGTCATGGCGGCCGCAGCGGGACGGGTGAGAAAGAGCTCGAGCGCGACGCTCAGGAGGAGTATCGAGATGAGCGGCGTCGACCAGGCGAACAGGAGTCTTCCGGTCATCGGCGGATCCGCCGGCGCGGCGGCTGAAGGAGCGCCACGACGGCGAGAAGCGTCGAGATGGTGATCGAACGGAAGGCCACCAGCGCCGCGACGGCGCGAGTCGCCGCGGTCCGCATACGCATCCGCACAACTCTGATCGATCCACGTCCGTCAGGCGTTACGGAGTACGGAGGTCCGGTTGCCCCCAGCTAACCACACGAAACCGGGATGAGACCTCACGAGCCGGCGCGCGCAACACCGGTACGCACGCGCAACTGAGCCTTCGCCGACGTAGCTCAGTTGGTAGAGCAGCGGTTTCGTAACCGCCGGCGGGCGGACTCGGGGCCATGTCGCAACGACTCTGACCGCGACAGCCCTCGCCACTTGACAGAGGCGATGATTCTGCGACTTCGGAGTCGCGCCGGCTTCACGCGACTCCGAGTCGCGTCTCCGTTTCCGAGACCTCGTTCTTCAGCAAGTGCCAAGCGTTCCGGAACACGTGTTCGGCCGTGGTGGGACCTTGACGCCCATGAGGGGATCCTCGATGAGAAATCCGGGCTTCGACGAGCCACGCGCTGAACACGCGCAGGGCGCGGCCATCGTGGCGCGCGCGCAAGAGCGCACTTGCGAGGCACACGGGACTACCCGGCCCCGGTATATTCAATCGGATTTACCGAGAGTAGGCTTCCCGAGTCGCGAAATAGGAGAGCGTGCGTGGACGGGAAAGCCCAAGTTCTGCTCGCGATCGCGGTGCTGCTGATCGTGATTTCGGTCATGGTGACGGTCTTGTCGAACGACAACTTCGCGAAAGTCGTTTCAGCGGTTACCGCGATTCTCGGAATCATTAGTGGTGCCGTCGCCGTCTTTCGCGTTCAAGCCCAGTCCTCGCGGGCGGGCTAACGCAGAAGGCCACGCTCAACTCGCCTGTTGCCGCTCCCGCACCGCACGCATGAATTCACAGTGTTGAGAAGATTGATGCCGTTGTCGCGCAGCGTTCGCAGCGCGACAGGGTCCCACCTGATGTCCGAGTCCCAGCTGACGAGCGCATCAACTCCGCCCGCGATCGCCGTTCCGAGAAGAAAAGCGTCTCCCGTCTGAAGCCCCACGACGGCACAGGCGTGACCACGACGATCTCCGCGGAGATCCGTTGCGCCCCTCATCGACGGCGAGGAGCTTCACGAGGTGCGACCGCCAAGTTCAGATAGCCAGAAGAAGCCGCGCGAGCGCCGCATAGAGCGGAACGGGTGACCGGGTGATTTCCAACGAGGGTGACGATGGAGCGCGCCCGCCCTCATTCATTTGCTGAGCACTTCGCAAGACATCGCGACCGCGGCCTCGGATACGAGCCGGGTGATTAATAGTCGCCCTGCTCTACCGCTGAGCTAGCCCCCCCGCAGTGCCGCTCGATGATTCTCGCGTCCGCGAGCCGGGTGACGTGTCCCTCGAGACCGCGCTCGGCCTCGGCGCGGGGACATGGCCTCCACTGCGGCGCCTGCGGTCGCCACGGCAAGCCCCATCCACGCGGCGGCAACGAATCCAGGGAGAGTGGCGAGGCGTCCGACGAGGAATAGCGCGTCGCTCGGCGCCACCGCACCGATGATGAGGAGAGTGCCGGCGCCCGCCATGACGTAACCGGCGGCGCGTGGCAGCACCGCAGCTCGAGCGGTCGCGAAGCCGAACGCGATGAAGCCGGCGCCGGTCAGCAGATCCGTGCCGGGAATGACGATACCCAGGAGCGGCGGCCGTCCGTGGTGCTGAGCAGATTGCAGCCCACGGTGCAGGTGGCGTGTCGTACACCCAGGGCACCAGCAACGCGACCGTCTCGGCGGTGAACACGAGACCGCCGAGCGTGCCATGAAGATGAGGGCGAAGCCGACCATCCCGATAACGCCCACCTCCCGATACTGGCGGACGTACAGAGCGGGGCTGGCGAGCAAGACAAGCACCAGACCGGTCCACAGCGCGAGGCGATCCGCGACCCAAATGGTGCGGTCGGCTGAGCCGACTCCGTCGAGCGGAAGACCGGCGACGACCGCGACCAGGCCGATCGCGACGCCCACCGCGAGCACCATCCCCGCGATGCGCAGTGGCTGCGGCGTCATTCTCTTCCCTGTCCTCGGGCTGGAGACTGGCGCGTGTCGCCGCGCGGGTCCCGAGGTTGGTTAGCGGATCCCTTTCACGAGCTCGGCGATCGTCACGTCGAGCCGCTTCGCGAAATGCGAAAGCGCCGCGAGCGACGGCGCGACCCGACCGGTCTCCATCTTCCACACGTACTGGCGCTGGAAGTAGACGACGCCGCGCGCGCTCTGGCCGAGATCGGCCATGGTGAGACCTTTCTTCTCGCGGAGGGCGCGGATGCGCTTCCCCACCGCGCGCAGGAGCTTCGCCTCGCCCGGGACGTCGGGATTGACGCGCGCCGGCATCAGCGGCGCCCTGCGACGAAGTCGAGCGTCGACGCGATGACCTCGGAGCCGTACGGCCCGCTCAGCAGGTCGCGCGAGTGCTCGGTGCCGTCGACCATGAGCAGCATCTTCGGCGGGTCGCACACGCCGAACGTGCGCAGCACGTGCGGCGCGGCTCCCAAGTGGTCCTGGTTCGCGCAGATGAACAGCTTCCGGCCGGTCACTTTCTTCGAGAGCGCGTCGTCGACGGGCTCGACCGGCGCCGAGATGCTCACGACGCAATCGACGTCCCCGTCGAACGAGGAGCCGAGCACCGCGTGGCCACCCATCGACGCGCCGACGAGCGCGATCTCCTTGGCGCCGGCCTGCTTGAGCCAGGCCTTCGCGGCCGCCAGGTCCGTCACCGTCGTCCACAACGAGCTCGATCGTGGCCCTGAGCCCGACGTGCCGGTCTTGCCGGTCGAGCCACCAAAGCCGCGGAAGTTGATAGCGAGCGCCGGCACGCCCCGGGCGACGAAGCGCGGCGCTATGTCGCTCCACCCGCTCGCGTCCCAGCTCGCGCCGTGACAGAGGATCGCCGCGCGCTTCGCCGGAAGCGTCCCGTACAGCTCGGCCTTGAGCGTCTCCCCTTCGCTGGCGAGCTCGACGGCGGTCACGGCACCGGGTCGAGCAGCGGCTTGCCGTCGAGGAACGCGAGGATGTTCTGCGCCGCGCGGACGGCCATCTTCGTCCGTGTCTCCTCGGAGGCCGAGGCGATATGCGGCAGGAGCACGACGTTCTCGAGGGTCATGAGCAGCGGATCGACGTCGGGCTCGCGCTCGAAGACGTCGAGGCCCGCGCCGGCGATGACGCCGTCGCGCAGCGCCTCGGCCAACGCGCGCTCGTCCACGACCGGCCCGCGCGAGCTGTTGATGAGGATCGCGGTGCGCTTCATCTTGCGCAGCCGCTCCGCGTTCATGAGATGGCGCGTTTCGGGCAGCAGCGGCGTGTGCAGCGAGACGAAATCGGACTGCGCGAGGAGCTCGTCCAGCGTGACGTAGGTCGCGCCGAGCTCGCGCTCGGCGTCCTCGTTGCGCTTCGCGTCGGTGTACAGGATCTTCATCTGGAAGCCCTTGGCCCGGCGAGAGAGGGCCCGCCCGATGCGGCCCATTCCGACGACGCCGAGCGTCGCGTGGTTGACGTCGCGACCGGTGAACAGGAACGGCGTCCAGCCGTGGTACTTCCCCGCCCGCAGGAAGCGCTCGGCCTCGCCGAGCCGGCGTGCTGCGGCGAGCAGGAGCGCGAACGCGCCGTCGGCGGTGGTCTCGTCGAGGATGCCGGGCGCGAACGTCACCAGGATCTTCCGCTCCTTCGCAGCGGCGATGTCGATGTTGTCGTAGCCCGTGCCCATGGTCGCGATGAACCTGAGCTTCGTCGCCCCACGGATCGCATCGCCGTTCACCGGATTCGCGGGAAGCGTGTACACGATGTCGGCGTCCTTGATCATTCCGACGACCTCCTGCGGCGTCGGGATCGGCGGATCAGCGGGTCCGATCGTGATGTCCGCGTGCGGCCGGAGGAGCGTCAGGGCCTCATCGCTGATCGGACGCGTGACGACGATGCGCGGACGGCCGGGCACGCGCAGACAATAGCCCCGTCATGAAGAGAGCGATGAAGCGGATCGCGATCGACGACGTCGCGGCGCACAACCAGCGGATGTGGGACCGCCTTTCAGCGGCGGGCATCCCGTACACACGGCCGCAGGGCACACCGCCGAAGACGACTGCGGCGAAACGGCGATTCCTCGACTCGAATGACCGGCTCGCCGGCATGCCGATCAAAGGACAGCGGGTCCTGGCACTCGCCGGCGGTGGCGGCTGGCACCCGGTGCTCTTCGCCGAGCTTGGCGCGGACACCACGGTCCTGGACATCAGCGCGCGCCAGCTCAAGACGGTCCGTGATCTCGCGCGATCGCGCGGCGTGAAGGTCAGGCTCCTGCAAGGGGACATGCGCGACCTCTCAGCCTTCGGGGATGGCTCGTTCGACCTCGTCTGGCACAGCCACTCGATCGTCTTCGTTCCGGATGCGGCTCGCGTGATCGCCGAGGTCGGCCGCGTGCTCGCGCCGGGCGGGGTGTACCGGGCATCGACGATGCATCCGGTCACGATGCGTATGTACGGCACCTGGACCGGGACCGGCTGGCGCTTCCGCCAGAGCTATTTCGAGGACGGCGCCGTCCCGTACGAGGACGCGACCTGGGAGTTCGAGGATGTGAGCGTCGAAGCGCCGACGCTCGAGTACGGTCACCGGATCTCCGACCTCATCAACGCCTGCGCCGCGGCGGGCCTGGTCGTCGACGGATTCTGGGAGACCACGCCAGGCGAGATCTCCACCACCGTCCCACTACGCGCGTTGAGCCGGGAGCGGTTGGTTGCCGAGCGCGATATGCCGGAGCCGGGGTCCGACGACGCGCTCGAGCGTTACCTGCCGGCGTTCATCGAGTGGCGCGCGCGGAAGATCAGCCTTCCGTCCGGCTCCGGATCGCCGCGGCGTACTGCGACGCGATCGCCGAGAGCTTCCGCATCGCGACGGGCAGGTTCACCGACCAACCGACGCCGATCACCTTCTCGGTGAACAGCACGTCGCTGTCGGGCGACCAGTACGCCTCCTTCACGCGCTGCAGGTCCGGGAGGCGGAAGTCGTACGGCACGACCCCGGCGACCTTGCCGTGCCAGGTGCGCTCCGCGGCGGGCTTCTTGAGCTCCTGGTAGATCGCGGCGAAGAAGGCCAGCCAGATCGCGGTGCGGACGAGATTGAAGATGTCCTTCATGCCCGCACCAGCGGTGCAGGTGTGGTGCCAGGTTTGACGAGCGGGATCCCCTGGGCGCACTGCGGGCACTCCTCAGGCGCGTACGAGGGGATCGAAACGTCCCAAAGGGCGATGAGCGGCAGGCCCTCGAAGCTCGCCTGCCCGGCAGACCGATCAACGAGGACGCCCACGCCAACGACCTCGGCGCCGTTCGCGCGGACCGCAGCGATCGTCTCCTGCACGGACCCTCCAGTGGACATGATGTCGTCGACGACGAGCACGCGCTCCCCGGGGTGCAGCTGGAAGCCGCGGCGGAACTCACGGCCGCGGCCATTGGCGGTGCGCTCCGCGTAGACCGCGCGCACACCGAGCTGCCGCGCGACCTCGTGAGCAAGGATGATCCCGCCGGTGGTCGGACCCGCCACCGTCTGCACGCCGAGCCCGCGCGCCGATTCGGCGATCGACTGGCAGAGTCGCTCGGTCTCCTGCGGCCATTGCAGGACCTGGAACTTCTCGAGATAGACGGGCGAGTGCTTGCCCGAGGAGAGGAGGAAGTGACCTTCGAGGTAGGCCCCCGCGCGGGAGAAGATGTCCTCGACGACGGTCGATCCGATGCGCATCCACTGAAAAGTATGCTGCCTCCGAGCGACATGCGACCACCGGCTGTGTTCCCGGATGCCGAGCGGCTCGCCGTCGCGGCCGCGACGATCGTGGCCGAGACGCTGCGATCGCCGCATGCGCTTCGGCTCGCCCTCGCCGGCGGCACGACGCCGAAGCGGTGCTACACGCTGCTCGCGGCGATGGACCTGTCCTGGGGGCGGGCCACCGTGCTCTTCGGCGACGAGCGTTGTCTGCCGCCTCTCGATCCCGAGACGAACTTCCAGATCGCGAGCGAGCTGTTGCGCGCCGCCTGTCCCGCGACGGTCCACCGCATCCCCGGCGAGCTCGGACCTGAAGAGGCCGCCCTGTCGTACGAGCCGATCGTCGCCGCGGCGCCGCTCGATCTCGTGCTCCTCGGCATCGGGACCGACGGCCACACCGCATCGCTCTTCCCGGGGAACGCCGCGCTCGCCGCGACGGGCTACGTCGTCGGCGTGCGCAACGCCGCGAAGCCGCCACCCGAGCGCGTGAGCCTCACGTTTCGCGCATTGCGCGAAGCGAAGCGCGTCGTCATCCTGGCCGCGGGCGCGGACAAGAAGGACGCTGTGCGCCGAGCCTTCGCGGGCCAGGTACCCGCCGGCATGATCGAGCACGCTGAATGGCTGGTGACCGCGGACGCGCGCTAAAATTCGATCGATGGCGATCGCGCAGCGACCCCTCGTCACCCGCCGCGACATGCTCAAGATCTTCGGGGAAGACCGTCTCGTGGCGGTCATCCGCACGGCGACGCCGGAGCTCGCCGAGCGCGCGGCGCGCGCCGTCGCCGAGGGCGGAGTGCGGCTCGTCGAAATCACCCTCACGGTCCCCGACGCGATCGAGCTCATCGCGAAGCTCGCGAGCGACGGCGCGTTCCGCGACACGGGCGCCGTCGTCGGGGCCGGTACCGTCCTCTCTGGCACGCAGGCCGAGGATGCGCTGCTCGCCGGCGCGCGCTTCCTCGTCAGCCCCGCACTGGTCCCCGACATGATCGCCGCAGGCCGCGCGCGCGACGCGCTGACGATGCCGGGCACGCTCACGCCGACCGAGATGGTGCGCGCCGCGGAGCTCGGCGCCGACTTCATCAAGATCTATCCGGTGGCGACGGTCGGCGGCCCCGCGTACGTGACGAACGTCCGGCGCGCGCTGCAGCTCCTTCCGCTGGTCGTGACCGGGAACATCGAGTACGACGAGATCCCGCAGTACCTGAAGGCGGGCGTCGTTGGCTTCGGCATCGGCGGTCCGCTCATCCCCGCCGACGTCCTGGCGCGCGGCGACCATGTGGCGCTCGTCACGAACGCCAGGCGGTTCCTCGCGGCCACGCGCTCCTAGCCGCCGATGCCGCGCGACCTACCGCTGGGGAACGGCGACTTCCTCGTCACCTTCGACAGCCGCTATCAGCTCCGCGACATCTACTTCCCGCAGGTGGGTCAGGAGAACCACACCGGCGGTGAGCCCTGCCGGTTCGGCATGTGGGTCGACGGCCAATTCGCCTGGACCGGCGACGACGGCTGGGAGCGTGATCTGCGCTTCGCGCACGAGACGCTCGTCAGCGAAGTCACGCTCGGCCACGCGGGGCTCGGCGTCCGGGTCCGCTGCCGCGACACGGTGGACTTCGACCGCAACCTCTACCTGAAGGAGGTCACCGTCGAGGACGTCACCGGAAAGGACCGTGACGTCCGGCTGTTCCAGCACTTCGACGCGCACCTCTACGGCAACGACATCGGTGACTCAGCGTTCTACGACCCGCGCACCCGCGCGATCGTCCACTACAAGGGGCGTCGGTACTTCCTCATGACCGGCGTGAACGCGAAGGGCGAATCCGGATTGACATCGTTCGCCATCGGCCTCAAGGAAGCCCTCGGACGCGAGGGCACCTGGCGCGACGCCGAGGACGGCGTGCTCTCGCGCAACCTCGTGGCCCAGGGCTCCATCGACAGCGTGGGGATGCTGGCCTTGCGCGTGGGAGCGAACGCGTTGGCGACGGCGACGTTCGTCATCGCCGCCGGCCAAACGTACGACGAGGTCCGCGACCTCGACAAGCTCGTGCGCGAGCGCGGGGTCGGCTCGTTCATCTCGCGGACGGGCGACTACTGGAACCTCTGGGCGAACAAGGACGAGACGATCGCGGACCACCTCCCCGAACCGCTCATCCACCTGTACAAGCAATCGACGCTCGTCATCCGGACGCAGGTGGACAACCGGGGGGCGATCATCGCCGGTAACGACTCCGACGTCCTCCGGTTCAACCGGGACACGTACTCCTATCTCTGGCCTCGGGACGGCGCGCTCGTGGCGCATGCCCTCGACGTCGCCGGCTACGGCGAAGTGACCCGGCGGTTCTTCTACCTCTGCGGCGAGCTCATGACCCGCGACGGCTACCTGCTCCACAAGTACAACCCCGACGGCTCGCTCGGCTCGTCGTGGCACGCGTGGTCCACACCCGACGGCCGGCTCGAGCTGCCGATCCAAGAGGACGAGACCGGGCTGCCGATCTGGGCCCTGTGGCAGCACTACGATCGCGACCGCGACATCGAGTTCGTGCGCCCGCTGTATCGCAAGCTCGTGCGCACGGGTGCCGACTTCATGTCCAGCTACCGCGAACCGCGGACGAAGCTGCCGGCGCCGTCGTTCGACCTCTGGGAGGAGCGCCGGGGGATCCACGCGTTCACCACCGGGGCCGTCTGGGCCGGTCTGTCGGCGGCACGCGACTTCGCCGCCGCCTTCGGGCAGCACGACCTCTCGAAGCGCTACGGCACCGCCGCCGACGAGATCAAGACCGCGGCGCTCGAGCACCTGTACGACGAGGAGCGGGGGCGCTTCGTGCGCACGGTCACGGTCCTTCCGGACGGGAGGGTCACCAAGGACCCGACCCTCGACATGTCCATGGCCGGCATCTTCCTCTTCGGCATGCTGCCTGCGGACGATCCGCGCATGGTCGCGACGATGCGCGCGCTCGAGTCACGCCTCTGGGTACGGACGGCGATCGGCGGCTTCGCCCGCTACGAGAACGACTACTACTTCCAGCAGTCGCAGGACATCGCGGAGGTGCCGGGCAACCCATGGTTCGTCGCGACGCTCTGGGTCGCCGAGCACCACATCGCCGTCGCGAGAACCTTGGCCGAGCTCGACCGGCCGCGTGAATTGCTGGAGTGGTGCGCGACGAAGGCAAACCGTTCGGGGGTGCTCGCGGAGCAGGTCCATCCGCTCACCGGGGATCCGATGTCCGTCGCGCCGCTCACCTGGTCCCACGCCGCGTACGTCGGCGCCGTCCAGCGATACGCCCGCAAGTCGCACTTGTTGAAGGACCGGCTGCGCGAGCGGGCCAAGAGCGCGGGGGAGGTCATCGCCTGAAGCGAGCGGTCGCGATGCTCGCGCTCGTGCTCGTCTCGTGCAATTCAGGCCCGACGCCCGTCCCGAGCGCCGCGGGCGCCTGCGCGGCCGCGACGTTCATCCTCGCAAATCCGGCCGGCCTCCTCTGCTTAGACGACACGGCGAAGGTCCTCGGCCGCGTCGTGGAGCTCCCGCCGACGGCCGCGCCGGCCCTCCCGTCGCTCAGCCCGGACCGCAAGCAGGTCCTGTTCGCGCTCACGAAAGCGCCGGACCCGAAGACGGGGTTCGGGACCGACATTTACGCGGTGAACCTCGACGGGACAGACATGCATCCGGTCGTGCCGCACGAAGCCGAGAACGTGTTCTACGACACCCCCCGCTACGACCCGACCGGCACGCTCCTGTACTTCCACCGGAACGCGGCGATCGTGAAGAACGGCACGTACGTCGGCAACGAGTCGACGATCGAGCGCCTCAACCTGAAAACGGGCGAGCGCGTTCGCCTGTTGAGTGACGCGGCGGATCCGTCGATCTCCCACGACGGCAAGCTCCTCGCGTTCATCCACCTGAAGGATGGGCAGAACGACAACGTCTGGGTCGCGAACAGTGACGGGAGCGGCGCCCACGTCCTGTTCAAGGACACCTTCTTTTACATCCAGGCGCCCCGCTTCTCGCCGAGCGGCGACACGATCGTCTTTTGCGCCGCGGGTCACAGCGCACCGAAGTCCAGCGATCACTACCTTCCGCACAACGCGCACCTCGGGATCCCCTCCGAGATCTTCGTCGTGAACCCCGACGGGACCGGGTTGCGCTCACTCGCGCAGACCGGTGACGACACGTTCCCGGCGTGGTCGGTCGATGGGACGAGCCTCGCGTACGTCTCGACGGGAGCGTTCTTCGCGCTCTCGATGAAGGACTTCTCGATCAAGACGCTCGCCTCGGGCGACAACTTCTTCTTCGGCGACATCACCTGGCTCAAATAGCCGACTGATGCGCCTGCTGCCCGGCCTGTCGCCGCTGCGGCACCGCGACTTCGCGCTCTACTGGGTCGGTCAGTGCGTCTCGCAGATCGGGACGTTCATCGAGCTGACGGCGACCACGTATCTGCTGTACGCGATCACGAACTCGCCGCTGCTCCTCGGCCTGGGCGGGCTGGTCCGCGGTCTACCGCTCCTCACGCTCGCGCTCTTCGGCGGGGCGCTCGCCGACCGGATCGACCGCAAGCGGCTCGTCCTGTTCACGCAGTGCGCGCAGGTCGTGACGTCCCTCATCCTCGGGACGCTCGTCGCGACGGGCGCCGTGCAGTTCTGGCATATCTACGTGATCGGGTTCGTGAACTCGACCCTCGCGGCGTTCGAAGCGCCTGCGCGGAATTCCTTCTATCCCTCGCTCATCCCACGCGCCGACTTCCAGAACGCGGTCACGCTGAGCTCGGCCATCCTCCGCGTCTCGACGCTGCTCGGTCCGGCGATCGCGGGCATTCTGATCGCGACCGTCGGTCCGGCGAGCCCCTTCTTCGTCAACGCGGCGAGTTACTTCGCGATCATCTTCGCGCTGCTGCGCATCCGGGCGACGTTCGCCGCCGCGGCCGGCTCCCGCGTTTCGTTACGGAGCGCCGCATGGGGCGGCATCCAGTACGCCAGGCGCAACACGGTGCTGCCGCTCATCCTCGCGACGGAGACCGCGCTCTCGATATTCGGCCACAACAGCGCACTCGTTACGATCTTCGCTCGCGACGTCCTCCACGTCGGCCCCGAGGGACTGGGGCTCTTGCTGTCGTCGGTCGGTGCCGGCGCCATCGGTGGGACGATCGTCTTAGTAGTGGCGGGCGACGTCCGGCGGAAGGGCGCGGTGATGATCGTGGCCGGAATCCTCTACGCGATCGCCCTGCTCGGCTTCGCGGTCTCCACCTCGTTCGTACTGTCGATGCTCGTTCTCTTCGTGCTCGGAGTCGCCGACGCCGGCTGGGGAGCGATGCGGAACACGATCGCGCAGCTCGCCACGACCGACGCCTACCGCGGCCGCGTGATGTCGATGATCACGGTGACGAGCCGCGGGCTGTCGAACGCCGGACAGATCGAGACCGGCGCGATCGTCGCGGCTGCGGGCCCGGCGGTCGGCGCCGCGATCAACGCCGTGGTCGTCGGCCTAAGCGTCGCGACCGTCGCGCTCCGTTCGCCGCGGCTGCGCGGCTTGCGCTCGAGCGCGCGCGTGGACGTGGACGTCGCGGAGCCCTCCACGCCCTAGCACGTGCCGCGTACGTAGGCCTCGAGCGCCGCGAGGTTGTCCTCGAGGGGTTGGACAGAATCGAGGACCAGGTGCTCACCGGGCCACGGTTCGTAGCGCGAGCGGACGTCCTCGACCTCCTGCCAGGTCAGCTCGTACCAGCCCGGGATGTCCCGCCGGCGCCCCTCGATCCACAAACGATGGACGTTCTCGTCGGAGCAGACGCACTCGACTTCGCGCACCGCTGCGCCATGGCGGCGGGCGATCTCACGCCAGCCGTCACGCAGCCGGTCATACGCGGCGACCGAATCGAGCACGGCCGATCCGCCGACGCGGAGCTGCGCGTCCGCGAGCGAGCCGAGCAGCTCGTACCCTACCCATCCCGAGTTCGCGTCGCGTCCGATGCCGCTTCGCCAGAGCGTTGCCTCGACGACGTCCTTCGCGATCAACGCGCCGTGGATCATCCGCGCCGCCTGTTCCGCGATCGTCGACTTGCCGGTGCCCGGGAGGCCGCCGACGATGACGAGCGCGCTCACGCCCTCGGCGGCAGCGAGGAGGCGACGAGCGCGGGCTCGCCGCGCAGCTTCGCGTAGCCTGGCTTGATGCTGTCGTAGATGACCGCGACGCGCTCGTCGTAGCCGAGGAACGCGCTCTTCATCGCGTTGATCGAGAGCCGCTCGACATCCTCGAGGGTCAGGCCGAGCGTGGCCGAGAGCCGGCGGAACTCCTCGGAGAGCGTGATCGCGCTCATCAGCCGGTTATCTGTGTTCACGGTGACGCGCAGCTTCTGCTCGAGGAAGTACCGGATGGGGTGCTCGGCGAGCGAAGGCACCGCGCCCGTGTCGACGTTGCTCGACGGGCACACCTCGAGCGGGATGCGATGGTCGCGGATGTACGCGGCGAGCTGCCCGAGCTTCACCACCTTGCCGTCCTTGATCGCCATGTCCTCCACAAGACGGACCCCATGCCCGATCCGGTGGGCGCCGCAGTACTGGAGCGCCTGCCAGATCGACGGCGGGCCGAACGCCTCGCCCGCGTGGATCGTGATGCTGAAGTTCTGCTGGCGGCAGTACTGGAACGCCTCGAGGTGGACCTTCGGCGGATGGCCCGCCTCCTCGCCTGCGATATCGAAGCCGACGCAGCCCCGATCGCGGAACGCGACCGCGAGCTCGGCCATCTCCAGCGAGTCGGTACGGTCCCGCATCGCGCAGACGATCTGCCGCAGCAGGATCGGATGGTCGCGCTCGGCGCGATCGAGACCACGCGCGACCGCTGCGACGACCTGCTCGAGGTTCATGCCCCGCTGCGTGGAGAAGACCGGCGCGTAGCGGATCTCCGCGTAGACCACGCCGTCCGATGCAAGGTCCGCACCGCATTCGTAGGCCACGCGTTCGACCGCGTCGGAGGTCTGCATGACCGCGATCGTGTGCGCGAATCCGCGCAGGTAGCGCGGCAGCGAGCCCGACGCGGCGCTCTCGTGGAACCAGCGCCCGAGCTCCGCTGGATCGGTGGTGGGCAATCCGTCGTACTTCAGCTCGCGGGCGAGGTCGACGATCGTCTTCGGCCGGAGCCCGCCGTCGAGATGGTCGTGCAGGAGCACCTTCGGCGCGGCTTTGAGGATCTCGAGCGGGAGCACCGCGTGACATGATGCGCCCGTGACAGTCGGCGGCGCCCGCGAACGGATGCTCGACGTCGGCGATGCGACGCTGCACGTGACCGAGCTCGGAGAAGGGCCGCTCGTCCTGCTCCTGCACGGATTCCCCGACTGCGGCTACACGTGGCGCCACCAGCTTCCGGCGCTCGCCGCGGCCGGCTTCCACGCCGTCGCACCGGACATGCGCGGCTACGACGGCGGCTCATCAAAACCGAAACGCGTGTCCTCCTATTCGGTGAAGGCCCTCGCGCAGGACGTCGCCGGTCTCGTGACCGCGCTCGGCGCCGAGCGGGCAGACGTGGTGGCGCATGACTGGGGTGGCGGCGCGGCGTGGACGTTCGCGATGCTCCACCCGGACCGGCTCCGCCGCATCGCGATCTTGAATGCGCCGCACCCGGTCACGTTCATGCGCCATCTTCGCTCCTTCCAGCAGCTCACGCGCAGCTGGTACATGTTCGCGTTCCACCTGCCGGTGATGCCAGAGGCAGGGCTCGCGCGGAACGACTTCGCGTCGCTGCGCGAGGTGTTCCGGACTGCGTCGGTGCGGCCGGGCGCGTTCACCAACGAGGACATCGAGCGGCACATCGCGGCGCTCCGGCCACCGGGCGCATTGACGGGAGCCCTCAACTATTACCGCGCGGCGTTCCGCAACGTCGGCCCGAACGCCGTGCGCCCGCGCCGCGTCGACCATCCTGCCTTGGTGCTGTGGGGCGACCAGGATCGCTTCCTCGGCACCGAGCTGGCCGAGCCCGGCTCGGAGTGGGTGCCCAACGCGAGGGTCCGGCACGTGCCAGAGGCCGGCCACTGGATCCAGCACGACGTGCCCGACCTCGTGAACGACGAGCTCGTGCGGTTCTTCGGTCCCGCCTAGACCCTCAGCGCGGGATCCTTCGCACCGATCGCGACAGCGAGCGCGATCCGCGTCATCCGATCGACCGCCGCGCGCATCTCCTCGTCGCTGATCCGAGTGAACGTGCCGTCGATGACCATGTCCGACACCAGCAGGAGGCAACCGCCCCGCACGCCGCGGAGCGCGGCGACGGTGAAGAGCGCGGCGCTTCCATTTCGACCGCGAGCACGCCGCGCTTGGACCATCGTGCGTACTGGCCTTCATCCGGGTTGTAGAAGAGGTCGCTCGACGCGACCGGGCCCACATGCACCGGCTGGCCGATCGCTTCCGCGGCGTGGACGGCCGCATGGCTCAGCTCCCAGCTCGCGGTCGGCGTGTGCGGCTCGTTCCCGACGAGGTGGGCCACGGTCGAATCCGCGGACACACCGGAGATCGCGACGATCGTGTCGCCGAGCTTCTGGCCGAGCTGCAGGCCACCGCAGGTGCCGACGCGGATGAGCGTCTTGACGCCGAGCTGGATGAGCTCCTCGAACACGATCGTCGCACCGGGACTGCCCATCCCGGTGCCCTGGACCGAGACGCGCGTGCCCTGGTACGTGCCCGTGTACCCGAGGAGGCCTCGCTCCGCGTTCACCTGCTTCGCCTCCGTGAAGTACGTCTCGGCGATGTACTTCGCGCGGAGTGGATCGCCCGGTAGCAGACACGCTTCGGCGTAATCGCCGGGCTCGGCCCGCAGGTGGATCGGCATCGCGGCTCCCTATTCGCCCTTGAAGAGCTGTGAGTTGCCCATGTGCGGCCAGACCCGCTCCTGGGCGATGGAGAGGATCTGCTTGGTGTGATTGCGATCGTGGTAGATCCACTCCTGCAGGAGCCAGCGCACCTTCAGCTCGCCGACCTTCGGGTGCACGCCGCTGCGATCGAGGTCGGCCGCCTTCAACGAGCGCACGAGCGTGACGCTGTCGTGGCGCAGCCCCATGAACTCCATCCAGACGCTGTCGGTGACGCGCGCGCAGTCGTTGCGCTCCTTCTCGACGTCGACCTGGTCCCAGCCCTCGAGCGTCGGATGGTCGTTCGCCAGGATGACGCGGATCCGTCCGGCGAAGCCCCGCTTCTCGGCCTCGATGAGGTGGCCCACGACGGCCCGCGCGCACCACTCGCCGGGTGCCTGATGCCAACCGGCGTCATCGCCGAGCGCTTTCAGCTCGGACTCGATGAGCGCGCAGCTCGCCTCAAGATAGCCGGCGACCTGGTCCGGCGTGAGCTCCGTCGTCATGCGCGTGTCGCGGTCCGCGGATCCATCCCGGCGACGATAGCCCAGCCCGATCGCGCCACCGTGCCGAACACGATGTCGTCGGGACGCACGGGCACCCGATTCAGCTCGCGTCCGGTCGCGGCGCGGATCGCGGCGACGATCGCCGGCGTGCTCGAGATCGTGGGCGGCTCCCCGACCCCCTTCGCGCCATACGGCGCGTCCGGATGCGGGTGCTCGATGACGTCGGTCACGACAGGGGGCATGTCGAGCGCGGTCGGCAAGAGATAGTCCGTGAACGATGCGTTCTTCACCGCGCCGTCCTTCAGGATCACTTCCTCCATCACCGCGAGACCGAGGCCCTGGGCGATGCCGCCTTCGAGCTGACCGATGACCGCGACCGGGTTGATCGCCTTGCCCACGTCCTGCGCGGTCGCGACCTGCACGACCTTCACCAGGCCGGTGCCGAGGTCGACGTCGACGCTCGCGCGATGCGCTGCGAACAGGAACGCGACGTGACCACGGTTCTGCGTGCCGTCGTTCAACGACTCGGTCGGCTTGTGGCGGTACGTGATCCGGTGCTCGACCGGCGCATCGAGGAGGGCCTCGAGCCGGTCACGCGCTACCCCGCGGTCGCGCGCGCGCCGGTCGAGCTCCGCGTTCACCAGGTCGCACGCGGCCTTCACCGCCGCGCCAGTCATCCACGTCTGCCGCGACGCGGAGGTCGAGCCCGCCGAGCCGATCTGAGTGTCGGCGTTGTCCACGACCACGCGCTCGATGCCGAGCTCCGTGCGGGCGATCTGCAGCTGGATCGTGACGACACCCTGCCCGACCTCGGCCGCGGCCGTGTGGACGTGCGCGATCGGCCCGTCGGCATCGCGTTCCAGGCGCACCCGCGCGTCACATGAGTCGTCGAAGCCGTGCGAGTAGCACACGTTCTTGAAGCCGGCGGCAAACCCGACGCCGCGGACCACGCCTTCGCCGAGCGTGAGGTTGCCCGCGCCGCCGGGCAGCTCGATGTCCGATGCGCGCTCTGCGGGCGGCAGCGGGAGCGCGTTCGTCCGCCGAACGATCTCGCTCACCGGCTCGGACCCTTCGACGGGCTGACTGGTGATGATCTCGTCGCCGTCCGCGAGCGCGTTCTTCATCCGGAGCGCGACCGGATCCATCCCCAGCTTCGCCGCGAGCTTGTCCATCTGGGCCTCGTACGCGAAGCAGGTCTGCACCGCGCCGAAGCCACGCATCGCACCGGTCGGCGGGTTGTTCGTGTACGTGCCAACGCTCCAGACCTCGGCGTTCGGCACCCGGTACGGGCCGGCCGCGAAGCACGCGGCGTTCGCGATGACCGCGGGACTCGATGAGGCGTACCCGCCGCCATCGAGCGCGATCGTCGCGCGCACGTAGACGAGCGTGCCATCCTTCTTCGCGCCGTGCCGGTAGAAGAGCCGGGCCGGATGTCGGTGCACGTGGCCGTAGAAGGATTCCTCGCGCCCGTACGTCATCCGCACCGGCCGCTTCGTCGCGAGCGCGAGCAAGCACAGGTGGATCTGGAGCGTGACGTCCTCGCGCGCGCCGAACGCGCCGCCGACGCCGGACATCACGAGGCGCACCTTCTCTTCGGGAAGCCCGACGCACGGGGCGATCTGGCGGAGGTCTTCGTGCAGCCACTGCGTCGCGATGTGCAGCGTCACGCCGCCATCGTCGTCGGGGATCGCGAGGCCCGCCTCGGGCCCGAGGGCGGCCTGGTCCTGCATGCCGACCTCGTACTCGCCGTCGACCTCGACGTCGGCGCGCGCTTTCGGGTCGCCGTGCACGAGATGGACGGCGTCGATGACGTTGCCCCGGTCGTGGATCGGCTGCGCGTCCGGCTGCAGTGCGGCGATCGGGTCGGTGATCGCGGGAAGCTTCTCGTACGTGACCTCGATGGCCTTGAGCGCGTCGCGCGCGGTGCGCGCGTCGTCGGCGGCGACGATGGCCACCGGATCGCCAAGGAAGCGGACCTTCTTCCGCGCGAGCGGGTACTGGTCGCTCTTCATGAGCCCGTAGAGCTCCTCGTTCGGCAAGTCCGCGTGCGTCAGGACGGCGTGCACGCCAGGCAGCGCGCGGGCCTTCGTCGTGTCGATCGACACGAGCCGCGCGTGCGGGTGCGGGCTGCGCAGCGTCGCGCCGTGGAGCATCCCTGGCTGCCACAGGTCGCTCGCATACTCGAACTCGCCCTTCACCTTCGGCGCACCGTCGGGCCGCTCGACCGACTCGCCAACGATGCCGCGGATGCGCTGCTGGGTAAGCGTCATCCGCGCGAGCCCCTCGCCGCCGCGCGCACGGCCTCGAGGATCTTTCCGTAGCCCGTGCAGCGGCAGATGTTCCCGGCGAGCGCCTCGCGGATCTCGGCGTCGCTCGGCTCGGGATTCCGCTGGAGCAAGGCGTTCGCCGCGACGATGAGCCCGGGCGTGCAGAAGCCGCACTGCACGGCGCCGGCGTCCAGGAAGGCCTGCTGCAAGGGATGGAGCGCGCCGCCGGCAGAGAGCGCCTCGACCGTCTCCACGCTCTTGTCGGCGCACGCTGCGGCGAGGACGAGGCAGCTACACACGAGCGTCCCGTCGAGCATCACCGAGCACGAGCCGCACTCGCCCTGTTCGCACGCGTTCTTGCTGCCCGGCAGCTCGAGCTCCTCGCGGAGGAACGTGAGGAGCGACTCACCGTCGCGTGCCTCGGCGGAGCGCTCGGCGCCGTTGACGGTGAGCGTCACCTCCATCAGGCCATCCTCGCGATGCGCGCGAGCGCGCGAGAGCCCATGACCGCGAGGACGTGGCGGCGATACGCGGCGGTGCCACGCACGTCATCGATCGGCCTCGCCGCCGCGGCCACCTTGGACCCGAAGTCGGCGCAGGCAGCGTCGCTCGGGCCGAACACCTTCCAACCCGCCTCGTCGAACAGACCTGCCGCGAACGCTTCCGCGTCTGGGGCGCGCAGGATCGTCGGTCCACAGGATCCGAGGCCGATGCCGACGCGCTTGCGCGCCCGGTCGGCGACGAGCGCGAGACTGACGACAGCGATGACCATGGCGTTGCGGGTGCCCACCTTCATGAAGACCTGCGATGGACCGGCGTCCTCCCACTCGACCGAGGTGACGAGCTCATCGCGTGCGCGTACGTTCTTCTTCGGCCCCGTCATGAATGCGCTGAACGGCACGACGCGCGTGCCGCGTGTCGAGCGTAGATGGACCTTCGCGTCGAGTGCAGCGAGCACCGGTAACGAGTCGCCGGCCGGCGATGACGTCGCGACGTTGCCTCCGATCGTCGCCGCGTTCCGGATCTGCGGCGAGCCGACCGTCCGGGCGGCCTCGCGCATCGCGACCGAGCCGCAGTCCCGTTCGAGCATCGCGGTGAAGGTGACGCCCGCACCCATGGTCACGGTGCCGTTGATCGAGAGGCCGCGGAGCTCCTCGACGCGATCGATCGCGATCACCGCGTCCGGCCGCTTCCAGCCGAAGTTGATCTCGCCCATCAGATCGGTCCCGCCGTTGATGAGGTCGGCGGTCGGCCGGCCCGCGAGGAGCGCGAGAGCGCCGTCCAGCGTGCGCGCGATGTCGACGTTCACGTGGTCCGTGGACTATAGGCCGCGGG
>JALYLX010000010.1 GCA_030773995.1 Chloroflexota bacterium | reverse complement strand
GCTCTCCGGCGGTCCGCTCGGCGCGTTCGCCGCCGCGTCGCTGCCGCCGGTCGCGATCATCGGGCTCGGCGAGCGCCCGACCCAGCGGCCGCTCCCGGTGCTCGTCGGCGCCTCGTTCGTCACCGCGGCGGCCGCCGTCGCGGGCGCGCTCTACCTGCTCGCGCTGTCGCTCGCCGGAACTGCCGTGCCGGACATCCCCGGGCTCGCCATCCAGGTCGGCGGCGGGGCCATCTTCACTGGGGCGCTCGCGATCGTTACCTATCCGATCGCCCGATGGGCCTCACGGCATACCGAGAAACAGGCATCCTTCTGACGGTGAGTACCCAGGACGCTGCATCCCGGCCGCGCGCGTTCATCCGCCCGTACCGGTTCGCGGCGGTCGGCCTCGTCGTGGCGTTCCTCATCGGCGTCCTCACCGTGCGGCTCTGGGACTTGCAGGTCGTACAAGGTGGCCACTACCGCAGCCTCGCGGAGGACAACCGGCTGCTCCGGCTGCCGGTGGCCGCCGATCGCGGCATCGTGCTCGACCGGAACGGCAAGATCCTGGTGCGCAATATTCCAGGCTTCGCCGTCAGCATCGTCCCGGTCGATCTGCCGAAGGCGCGGGAGAGCGACGTGGCGCGCGGCCTCGCGCAGCTCATCGGCCGGAAGGGGGACGACGTCCTGAAGGCCGTGACCGATCAGCGCGTGCGCAACCCCTACGAGCCGGTGAAGATCTCGACGAAGCCGATCTCCCGCGACGTCGCGCTCCTGCTCGCGGAGCGGGCCGAGGTGTACCCCGGCGTGCGCATCGACGCGGAATCCGTGCGCGAGTACGTCGAAGGTCCGCTCTACTCGCCGATCATTGGGTACACCGGTCCGATCACCGAGGACGAGCTCCAGGCAAAGCAGGATCTCGGCTACCTCCCGACCGATCAGATCGGCCGCACCGGGCTCGAGTGGGAGTACGAGCAGTACCTCCGCGGCCAGTACGGCTGGCGCGAGATCGAACGCGACGCGTCGCAGCGTGAGATCAAGACACTGGCCCAGACACCGTCGCAGCCCGGCGGTAACGTGGTGGTCACGATCGACGACCGCCTGCAGCACCTCCTCGCGAACGAGCTGAACGCGGGCGTCAACGCTGACGCCTTCACCCAGGCGGTGGCCATCGCGATGAATCCGCAGACTGGCGAGATCCTCGCGATGGTGTCGACGCCGTCCTACGACAACAACGTGTTCGAGCGCGGCATCACCCAGCCGGAGCTCGACGCCCTCAACAAGGACGACCGCCATCCGCTCGTGAACAAGGCGGTGGGGGAGATCTACCCGCCCGGGTCGACGTTCAAGATGGTGACCGGGCTGTCGGCGCTCACGGCTGGGACCGCGACGCGCAACACCGTCGTGAACGTGAGCTCGATGTCGATCAACGTCAGCGGGACCTCGTTCTTCGATTGGCGGGTCCACGGCGCGCTGAATTTCGTCGACGGCTACGCCCACTCGAGCGACATCTACTTCTACACGCTCGCCGGCGGTAGTCCGCTCAGCAACGTGCAGGGCGTCGGTCCGGACAACATCGCGAAGTACGGGCGGATGCTCGGGTTCGGGGCGCCCACCGGCATCGACCTCCCCGGGGAGGCTGCCGGCATCATGCCCGACCCCGCCTGGAAGGAGCAGACCTTCGGCGAGCCATGGTCCATCGGCAACACGTATCACGAGGCCATCGGCCAGGGCTACGTCGCTGTGACGCCGCTGCAGCTGCTGAACGCGTACGCCGCCGTCGCGAACGGCGGAACGCTCTACGTCCCGCACTTGCTCAAACAGGTGGACGACGCGCAGGGCAACGCGATCATCACCAAACAGCCCGAGGTGCTCCGGAAGCTCGCGATGAACCCGGACGACCTGCGGACGATCCGCGAGGGCGCGCGCAAGGTCGTCACGAGCAATCACGCGCCGATGCCGAACGCGAAGCTCTGGATCGCCGGCAAGACCGGCACGGCCGAGTTCGGCAACTCGTCCGGAAAGGACAGTGCGGGCCGGAACAAGCTCGGCTTCCACAACTGGTTCGTGTCGTTCCTGCCGCAGCAGGACAACACCGACCCGACCGCGAAGATCGCGATGGTCGTGTTCACGTTCGACTCGAGCCGCGGCCTCTGCGAGACCTGCCTCAACCCGGCGATCGCGATCAGCCAGCGCGTGTACGAGGCGTACGTGCTCGGCGACCCGGCCAAGAAGGCCGAGCTCATCAAGTGAGCGTCGCCGGCCTCGCCCTTCCGCGCGCGGCATCGCCGCTGCACGACAAGCCGACATACCGCCGGCTCGACCTCGTGGATCCGTACCTGCTCATCGCGACGCTGCTCCTCATGGCGTACGGGCTCGTGATCACCTACTCGACGTCGTACGAGGATGTTGCCGCGGGGGATCCTGTGCAGTTCATCCTTCGCGGCGCGATCTTCACCGCTCTCGGGATCGTCATGATGGTGGGGGTCGCGTACTTCGACTATGCGTGGTTCGGCACGCTCGCGCCGCTGCTCTACCTCCTGACCCTCGGGCTCCTGGTGCTCGTCCTGCTCATCGGGCACAACGTCCTGGGCGGGCAGCGGTGGATCACGATTGCCGGTCAGAAGTTCCAGGTGAGCGAGTTCGCGAAGGTCCTGATGATCATCGTGCTCGCGAAGTACTTCGCCGACCGCCACGACCGGATGGGCTCACCGCTCGTGCTCGGCGGCGCGCTCGTGCTCCTCGGTCCGGCGTTCGCCCTCGTGTACCGGCAGCCCGACCTCGGTACGAGTCTCGTGTTCGTCGGCATCTTCTTCGGCATGGCGTACCTCGCGGGCGCTCGGCCGTGGCAGCTCGCCTCGCTCGTCGCGGTCGGCATCGCCGCCTTCCCGCTGATCTGGGGGTTCCTGCAGGCGTACCAAAAGTCGCGCCTCACCGCGTTCCTCGATCCGTACGCCGATCCGCAGGGTGCCGGCTGGAACATCATCCAGTCGCTTATCGCGATCGGGTCGGGCCAGGCGACGGGGAAGGGACTCACGGCGGGCACGCAATCGCCGCTCGGCTACCTGCCCATTGCGGAATCCGACTTCGTGTTCGCCGGGCTCGCTGAGGACCTGGGCTTTCTCGGCGCGGTCATTCTGTTCGCGCTCTATGTCGTGCTGCTCGTCGCGACGCTGCGCATCGGCTTCCGCGCCCGCGACCCGTTCGGCACCTTCGTCGCGGCCGGCGTCTTCTCGATGCTCGCGTTCCAGCTCGTCGTGAACGTCGGCATGGCGATGAGCCTGATGCCCGTCACCGGCATCCCGCTCCCGTTCATCTCGCACGGTGGCTCGTCGCTGCTGTCCGTCTGCATGGCGCTCGGGATCCTGCAGTCGATCTCGATGCGTCGAGATACGAGCCACCTCCGGTCCTGACCGCGCCTCCGCCTATACTTGGGTCTTCAACGGCTGCGAACGGGAGCAGTAACCGCGTGACCATCGCGCAGCGAGCCGGCGGTCGGTGCGAGCCGGTGCGGTGGGGCGGCGAACTCGCCCGGGAGCCGCGACCGTGAAGCCGCGAGGCTAGCGATCGCCGGGATCACGTCCCGTTACCACCGTGCTCGAGCGGAGACTCGGGGGCTGTGGCGCAGTGGTAGCGCATCACACTGGCAGTGTGGGGGTCAGGGGTTCGAATCCCCTCAGCTCCACCGCACACGGCACACGAGTCTCAACTGAGGTGGTACCGCGGAAGTGGCCCTTCCGTCCTCTCTAGTGGACGGCGGGCCATTTGATTTTCCGCGAAGGAGGTGCCGCGATGACGAGCGAGACGAAGACCGAGCGCTACGCCCCCGGGGCGATCGAGCCGAAATGGCAGGCGCACTGGGCGTCGACGGGCCTCTACGAGACGCCGGACGAGAGCGATAAGCCCAACTACTACTTCGTGACGATGTTCCCGTACCCGTCGGGGGACATGCACATCGGCCACTGGTACGCGATGGCGCCGTCGGACTGCGAGGCCCGGTTCATCCGCATGCAGGGTCACAACGTGCTGTTTCCGATGGGCTTCGACGCGTTCGGCATCAACGCCGAGAACGCCGCGATCGACCGGGGGATCCATCCGGCCGAGTGGACCGAGCGGAACATGGCCCACTGGCGCGAGCAGTTCCGGGCGCTCGGCGCATCCATCGACTGGCGCCGCGAGGTCGTCACCTGCTACCCCGAGTACTACCGCTGGAACCAGTGGATGTTCTTGAAGCTGTACGAGAAAGGACTGGCCTATCGCGCCACCGCGCCGGTGAACTGGTGCCCGCGGGACGAGACGGTGCTCGCGAACGAGCAGGTCATCGACGGCCACTGCGAGCGCTGCGGCACCCTTGTCGTGAAGAGGGACCTCACTCAATGGTTCTACCGGATCACCCAGTACGCCGACGAACTGCTGAAGTTCGACGGGTTGGACTGGCCCGAGCGCGTGCGCGTCATGCAGCAGAACTGGATCGGACGCTCTGAGGGCGCCGAGATCGAATTCCCGGTCGAAGGTCACCGGGACGCCGTCATCCGATTCTTCACGACGCGCCCGGACACGATCTACGGCGCGACGTTCATGGTCCTGGCGCCCGAGCACCCGCTCGTCCCGCTGATCACAACGCCCGCCCAGAAGGCCGTCGTCGAGGCCTACGTGGCGAACGCGCGTAACGAGTCGGACATCGAGCGCACGAGCGCCGAGCGCCCGAAGACGGGTTTCGACACTGGCGCGTTCGCGACAAATGTCTTCTCCGGCGAGCGCATTCCGATCTGGATCGCCGACTACGTCCTTGCGACGTACGGCACCGGCGCGATCATGGCCGTGCCCGCGCACGACGAGCGTGACTTCGCCTTCGCGAAGGCGAACGGGTTGCCGATCAAGGAGGTCATCTCACCCGACGGGGAGCAGCACGCGACCCTCGAGGCCGCGTACACCGGCCCCGGCACGATGGTGCGCAGTGGCCCGTACACCGGCACCACGAGCGAGATCGGCACGCAGGCCATCGCATCCGAGGCGAAGAAGACCGGCATCGGCGTGCCCGCGGTCACGTACCGGCTGCGCGACTGGCTGATCTCGCGTCAGCGCTACTGGGGCACCCCGATCCCGGTCGTGTACTGCGGCACAGATGGCATCGTCCCTGTGCCGGAGGACCAGCTACCGGTCGTGCTGCCGCGCGACGTCGAATTCACCGGCCGCGGGGGCTCGCCGCTCGCGAAGGTCGACGCGTTCGTGAACACGACCTGCCCGAAATGCGGTCGACCGGCCAAGCGGGAGACCGACACGATGGACCAGTTCGTCGACTCGTCGTGGTACGTGTACCGGTACCCCGATCCGAAGTTCGAACGCTTCTTCATGAACGTCGATGTCGCGAAGAAGTGGCTGCCCGTGCGCCGGTACACCGGCGGCATCGAGCACGCGATCCTCCACCTCCTGTACGCCCGGTTCATGTGCAAGGCGCTCCGCGATCTCGGGTACCTCTGGTTCGATGAGCCGTTCTTGCACCTGCGGAACCAGGGAAACATCGTCTTTCACAGCCGCAAGATGTCGAAGTCGCGCGGCAACGTTGTCGCGCCGGACGAATACGTTGCGCAGTACGGCACAGACACGCTCCGCCTGTTCATGATGTTCATGGGCCCGTGGAGCATGGGCAACGACTGGGACGCGTCGGGCATCGAG
Source organism: Chloroflexota bacterium (assembly GCA_030773995.1). GTDB lineage: Bacteria > Chloroflexota > Limnocylindria > P2-11E > P2-11E > UBA4735. The sequence continues at coordinate 2,667 of JALYLX010000010.1, read as the reverse complement.
GGGACGTGGCGATTCCTGCACCGCGTGTGGGGTCTCGGCCTGGCCGAGCGCGCGACCGCGGGCGAGCGTGCGCCCGAGCTCGATCGGATGGTCCAGCGCACGATCAAGAAGGTGACCGAGGACCTCGAGGCCTACCACTTCAACACCGCGATCGCGGCGATGATGGAGTTGTCGACGGCGATCTTCCACGCGAGCGGCCCGAGCCGCGATGACGCGACCGACGCGCTCGTCCTGCTGCTCGCGCCATTCGCGCCGCACATCACCGAAGAGCTGTGGCAGCGCCGCGGCGGCATGGATTCCGTGCACCGGCAGTCGTGGCCGCGCTACGACCCGAGTCTCGCGCGGGAGACCACGGTCACGCTGATCGCGCAGGTGAATGGCAGGGTGCGCGACCGCCTCGAGGTGCCCGCCGGCCAGAGCGAAGAGGTCCTGAAGCAGGCAGCGCTCGCGAGCCCAAAGGTGACGCAGGCGATCGGCGGCAAGCCGGTCGATCGGATCATCGTGGTCGCCGATAAGCTCGTGAACGTGGTGACGACGAGTTGACGGCTCCCGAGATCCGCCTTGCGGCCCTCTGCGACCACGCGCTCGTCGGTCAGGACGGCAAGGTGAGCATCATGGGCGTGTTCCGGAACATCAGCGTCACTGGCCTGCCGGCGCAGCACCCCCGGATGTTCCTCGTCGCGATCCTCGGCCTCGACGCCGGCGCGCATGCGGTCGTCGTGCGGCTCCGCAGGCCGGACGGCGGACAGGCGATGCCGAACGCTCCCGAGCTGTCGGTGAACGCGATCGCCGGCCAGGACGTGAACGTCATCGTCGAGCTGAACAACCTGAGCTTCACCACGTTCGGCACCCACCGGTTCGACCTCGAGATCGACGGGGAAGCTGCCGGAAGCCTGCCGGTGTCGATCGTCCAGATGCCTCAGCCTCAAACCGGGAAGCGCGCGAACTAGGGTCAGACGGCCCCACCACGGCCGCATCCGGTGGCCGAATAGCCCTCGATGCGTGGCCCAACGGCCCACTGGTCACGACGCTCCGGTCCTGCGCATCGTCCGCGGGATGCACCGCTCGCTGCTCGTGCTCGTCCCGGTCCTCGCCATCGCCGGCGTCGCCGTCACGGCCGTCGCTCGCGGCCACGAGGAGCCGCCGGCGGTCGAGGCCGCGCCCGAGCCCACAGCGCTCCCGACCCCGCAGATCATCGTGGTGGACGTCGCCGGTGCCGTGGCCCATCCGGGCGTCGTTCGGCTGGCGGCCGGTGCGCGCGTGCTCGACGCGTTGCTCGCCGCCGGCGGTATGACCGGCGACGCCGACCTTTTCGCGTTGAACAAGGCGGCGCCGCTGCGCGACGGGGTGCGGATCTACGTGCCGCGGCCCGGCGAGACCGTGCCTGCGGGCGCGCTCGGCAGCACCGCTGAATCGAAGGTGAACCTGAACAGCGCGACGGCGGCCGAGCTCGATGCGCTTCCCGGCGTCGGTCCCGCCACCGCGGCGGCGATCGTCCGTGCTCGGACGGCGCGGCCGTTCGTGACGGCGGACGAGCTCCAGACCCGCGGGCTCGTGTCCCCGAAGGTGTTCGCCGATCTGCGCGACCTCGTCACCGTGCGGTGATCGCGCTCCCGCTCCTTCCGGCTGCCGTGGTCGCGACGACACTCGCTTTGCTCGGGGCGCTCGCTCCCGCGCTCGTGCCCATCGCCGGCATCGCCATCGGCGTCGGCTGCGCCGTGCTCGCGACGGTCAGCACGCCGCGGATGCGACGGCTCGCGTGGATCGCCGCGGCCGCGATCGCGGTCGGCGCGGCGGTCCGCATCGTTCTCCCGGCGACGCCGGCAAGCGGCGTGGGTGCCTTCGCCGATCTTCGCGCGGCGCTCGGCGAGCCGTTGCGCCGGCTGGTGCCGGAGCCCGAGAGCGGCATCCTCCTCGGGATCGCCCTTGGCGATCGCGCGAGCGTCGGCGCCGACCTGGCCTATGCCTTCGCGCGCAGCGGGACGAGCCACCTCCTGGCCATCTCTGGGTTCAACATGACGCTCGTCGCATCGGCGGTCGGAGCGGCGCTCCGCGGACGCGTCGGTCCGCGCGGTCGCGCCGTCGCGACGGTCGCAGCGGTCGTCCTGTACAGCCTGCTCGTCGGGCTCCGTGCGAGCGTCGTCCGGAGCGCGGTCATGGCGGCGGTCACTGCGCTCGGCCTCGCACTAGGCCGCCGCGCCGCCGCCGCGAATGGCCTCTGCGCCGCGGTGGCCGTGATGCTCGCCCTCGACCTCTCGGTCATCGGCGACGCGAGCTTTCTCCTCAGTGCCGGCGCGACCGCCGGTCTCCTCGCGTTCCAGGCGCCGCTCGCGGCGCGGCTCCGATGGCTGCCGTCGCTCGTTGGCGAGGGGCTCGCGGCGACGGTCGCGGCGACCCTGCCGACGCTGCCGATCGTCGCCGGCATCTTCGGCCGGATCTCGCTCGTGTCGCCCTTCGCCAATCTCGTCGCCGTCCCACTGTTCCCCGCGCTCATGGCGACCAGCGTCGCGACGGTCTCCGCGGGCGCGGTGTCGCTCGATCTCGCGCGCCCGTTCGCCCTGACTGCCTACGGCGTCGCGTTCGTTCTGCGTGTCATCGTCGAGCGCGCGGCCGCGCTGCCGCTCGCGGCGGTCGACGTGCCGCGTGGCCCGGGGACCGCAGCCGTGC
>JALYLX010000009.1 GCA_030773995.1 Chloroflexota bacterium | reverse complement strand
CAGATGCGGCGCGGGCGGTCTCCCTCGAGGCGGCGTACCGCCTCAACCTGCCGATCGCGATCGCCACGATGCGCCTGGCCGGCGGACGGCTCCTTGCCGCGCGCGGCGACGCAGCCGGCGCCGCGGTCGACTTCCGCGCTGCGCTCGACACGTTCGAACGGCTTGGGCCGCGGCATCTGGTCGCAGAGACCCGGGCCGCGATCGTCGGGGCGGATGCCGTGCGGCCGGAGTCGGCTTAGCCACAGGCCGTCGCTCCCGAAGTCCGGGTCAGCTCAGAAGCGGTCGAAGGCCCAGCGATCGTCCGCGTGCCGCAACGACCGAAGGTGATTGATCTCGCCGGCGTGATAGAGATCATGTTCGATCAGCGCCTTGATGATCCAGCGCGTCTCCTTCAGCTCGCCCCAGTTCGTCCGTCGCGGCCGGACGAGCTCGGCGTCGTCACCGAGCGCGGCGACAGAGGCGCGCAGCCGCTGCTGCGCTTCGAGGAGCCGCGCGAGCAGCGCGTCGATCCCCGCCGGCGTCGCGTCGGGCAGCTTCTGCTCGGCCCGCGGATCCGCCCACGTGAGCGTCGCCGGTCCGAACGCGTGGTCCTCGTACATGTTCTTGCAGCCGGCGACGTGCGACACCATCTCGCCGATCGGCCGCGTGCCACCCTGGGCGACCCAGAGCCACTCGTCGGCGCCCACGGCCTTCACATTCGTCATCAGCGAGTGCCAATCGTCGCCCGCGAAGGCGGCGTCCATCAGGTAGAGGTACTCGTCAAGCGCGGCTCGTGCCACCGGGAAAAGATACGGCCGCGCTCGTCGCGCTGACTAGGTCGTGAACTCCCCCAGCGCGATCCGCTCGCGGCCGTGCAGGTACGGACGGAGCACCGTGGGGATCGCGAGCGACCCATCGGCCTGCTGGTAGTTCTCCATGATCGCGATCATCAGCCGCGAGAGCGCGACGCCGGACGCGTTGAGGATGTGCGGCCGCTCCGCCTTGCCCTTTGCGTCTCGCTTGAACCGGATATTCGCGCGCTCGGCCTGCAGCGAGCCGCCGTCACTGCACGACGACACCTCCAGCCATTCACCCATCACCGGTCCCCAGGCCTGCACATCGAACCCCTTCTTCGCCACGAAGCCGAGGTCACCACCGCATCGCTCCGTCACTTGCACGGGAAGGTCAAGGCGCTCGAGGAGCATCGTCGCGCGCGCGGTGAGCTCGTCGAGCATCCGCCGCGAGTCCTCGGGGACGGTGAGCACCACCATCTCGACCTTGTCGAACCAGTGGACCCGCTTGATCCCGCGCACGTCGCGCCCGGCGCTCATGTGCTCGCGGCGGAAACACGGCGTGTACGCGACGTAGCGGAGCGGCAGCTTCTCGAACGCGATGGTCTCGTCCCGATGGAGCGAGACGAGCTGGGGCTCGGCGGTGGGGATCATCCAGATGTCGTCGTCCTCGTCCCGGTACAGGTTCTCGTCGAAGTGCGGAAGGTGCGCGCTCGCGATGAGCGTGTCACGGCGCGTGACCGGCGGCGGGTAGATCTCGGTGAAGCCATCGTTCACGTGGACATCGAGCATCCAGGTGATCAGGGCCCGCTGCAGCGCGGCACCCGCGCCGCGGAACAGGTAGAACCGTGAACCCGAGAGCTTCGTGCCGCGCGGGATGTCGAGGATGCCGAGACGTTCGCCGAGCTCCCAGTGGGGCAGCCCGGGGAACGGCAGCGGCCTGGGCGCATCTTCGCGGACGACCGGGTTGTCGGCCTCGCCGTTGCCGGCCGGCACGTCCGGGTCGACAACGTTGGGGATCCACAGCAGGTCGGCATTGAGCTGCTCCTCGATCGCGGAGAGCTCCTTCTCGATCGTCGCGACGCGATCACCGACCTCGCGCATCCGCGCCTTCACGTCGTCGGCCGGCGGACCGCCCTTGCTGGCCTTGTTCCGCTCGGCGCGAAGAGCCTCGACCTCGGCGCGGAGCTTCCGCGCCTTCTCGTCGAGCTCGATGATCCGATCGAGCGGCGCGTCGAAGCTGCGCGCGGTGAGGGTCGCGCGTACTCGCTCGGGATCTTCGCGGATGAGATCGAGTGGTCGCACGGCGTCCAAGTATCGCGGCTTCTACGATGCGCGCATGGGAGCGGAGATCAGCGAGGTCGTCCTCGTCGCATTCGAGGGACCGGACCGCTACTCCTTCGTCGGTGGGCTGGCGACCCGCATGAACGACCTGGCCGACGCACTGACCGCCCGGGGCCATCGCGTGCGCCACCTGTTCATAGGCGATCCGACCCTGCCGACGACGGAGCTTCGCAACGACGGACAGCTGCTCCTCGAGCGCTGGGGGCAGTGGATCTCGCGATACCACCCGAAGGACGTCTACGACGGCGAGGACGGCAAGTGGCGCGACTTCGGCCGGACCGTCCCGCCGCACCTTCTCGAGGAGGTCGTCGTCCCTGCGGCGCGACAGGGAAAACGCGCGGTGCTGCTCTTCGAGGACTGGCAGACGGCCAACGCCGCGGTCAACACGACCGTGCTCGCACGGCGGGCGGGCCTGCGGAGCGCGATCACGCCGTTCTGGAACGCGAACAACACCTACGGCTTCGGATCCATCGATTTCACGCTCCTCGCGAGCGCCGCGACCATCACGACGATCTCCCGGTTCATGCGCGCCGAGATGGTCAAGTCCGGGGTCGAGCCGGAGATCCTCCCGAATGGCATCGCGGAGCGCTTCGCGCAGCCGGTACCGCCGTCCGACGTGCGCGCGATACGGACCGGGCTCGCCGGACGGCCGAGCCTCGTGAAGGTCGCGCGGTTCGATGCGGACAAGCGTTGGCTGTGGGCGATCGATGCGATCGCGAACCTCCGCGACCTCGGCACGCACCCTCGATTCATGATGCGAGGCAGCCGCAGCGACTACGCCGATGTCGTCGGCGCGCGGATCCGCGAGCGCGGACTCACCGTCGAGCGCGTCGCGCTCGGTGCCAACGCGTCACCGAAAGAGCTCGCCACGGCGCTGCACGACGTGGACGCCGACGTCGCGTTCCTCGACTTCTTCGTGAGCGAGCCCGCGCTCCGGGCGCTCTACGGCGGGGCCGACGGCGTGCTCGCGAACTCCGAGAAGGAGCCGTTCGGGCTCGTAGGCCTCGAGGTGATGGGCGCGGGAGGTGTGGCGTTCGTTGGCCGGACCGGAGAGGACTACGCGATCCCCTATGGGAACTCCGTGGTCGTGCAATCCGACGATCCGCGCGAGCTCATGACCCACCTCGCGGCGCTCGGCTCGCGGCCGGAGCTCGGCAAACGGATCCGCACGGAGGGACGGGCGACCGCGAAACGCTACGTCTGGCCGCGGATGCTCGACGCGATGGAAGCGTCTTGGGAGGCCGCGGCCGCACTCGGTCAGACCCGCCGGTAGATCCCGTACGCGAGCGCTCGTCTCACGATGATCGGCCGGCCGGGATCGCGCGTGAGCAGCGCGTGCGTCCCGCGGGTGTAGCCACCGATGCGCCGGGACTCAACGAGCCAGTCATCGAGCGTCGGTAGGTCCATCGGCGGCAGGTCGTACCAGAAGTGCCCCGACCGGATCGGCGTCAGCAGTCCTTCGCGAACGACGCGCGCCACAGCTCGATCGCTGAAGTGGTTGTCGGCGACGGCCCGAGGCCGCTCGTACAGCCCGCCGACCGCGCGACCTCCGCGAAAGACGCGCGGCTGATGGTCCGAATCAGGCCGCAGGTCGATGAGCGTGCCGCCCGCTCGTACCGCGGCGTGGGCTTCGTGGAGGGCATCGACCATGCCCGATCGGCTGATGCATCAGAGCGACCACGAGAAGAGCGCCGTGTCGAACCGTTCGCGCCCGACCCCGAGGTCCTGAGCCGTGGATGCCCTGAAGCGAACGTTGCGCACGCGCCGCAGGCGGGCCTCGCGCCGCGCTTCGCGGATCGCCTCCGGGTCGGGATCGACGCCGACGACGGATCGAGCGACCGGCGCGATGAGGAGTGCGAGCCGGCCGGTGCCGGTGCCGATGTCGAGAACGTCCTGGCCGCGGATGTAGCGGTCCGCGCGCAGCCGGCGCAGCTCGACGTCGTCGGCCGGTCGTACCGCACTTGCGCATCCGATGCGCCCGATGTCTCCGACCGTGTCGTTCACCCGTAGCCCTCGCGTTTGCCCGGCAGCATCGCGCCGGTCTGGCTGCTGACCGCCGCCAGACGCGACGGATCAAGGAGCGGCTGCTTCAGCTCGTCCGGCGGCTCCGCGCCCGCGTACCACCAGATGACCTCGCAGTTCGCGCGGAAGAGCTCGTCGAACACGCGATCTTCGGGGCTCGAGTTGCGGCTCGAGTACCACCAGAACCAGTCGCTCCCCTCGGCCACCATGAGCGGCTGGCGGACGCTCGCCGGCATCTCCCGCAACGACCCCCACTGCTCCTGCGCAAAGCGTCGTGTTCGTTCGAGCATGTGCCACGCGCGCACGTGGGCCGGCTCCCCCGACCAGACCTTGAGGTCGCCGTCGATCCACGAACCGGTGTGCAGGTTCGGCAGCGTTACGACGGCGGGGTGCGCGTCGAGGAAGTCGGAGACGCGCACCGTCTCGAAACGCTCGTCGGCCTCGAGGGTGCCGTACAGGGTCCGCAGGAAGTCATTGCCGTTGTTCGGGTACGCCTCCCAGGCGTTCTCGCCGTCCAGGATGATCGACGCGATGTACGGCCCGCCGTCGTCCGGCAGCCGGTCGCGCGCAGCCTCGAGCTTCCAGATCAGATCGCCGACCGCGTCGTGGGGGCTCATCGAGCCGTACGCGAAGCCGATGCGATCGGAGATCTCCCGATCCCGGAAGAGGGCGGTCACGCCATTTGCGAGCCGGAACGGCTGGTACAGCAGCTGGGGATGGACGAGCGCGCCGATGTCGTCGCGCTCGAACGTGAGGTTCGCGGACCGCCCGAGGACGCCCTCGTCCGACGCGAACCAATCGATGCGCGCCTTCTTGATCGCGTCTGCCGCCTCCGGCGAGACCGCCCCTTCGGACGGCCACACGCCGCGTGGCTTCACGCCGAAGCCGCGGACGTGCGAGACGACGGCCTCTTCGAGCTGATAGAGAGCGTCGTCGGGGTACGCGAACGGCGGATCGGGGAGGATCGCCTTGGGGTCGCTGCGACGGGCCGAGGCGTTGTCGATGATGAGCGGCAGGATCGGGTGGTAGTAGGGCGTGGTGAGGACCTCGATCCGCCCGTCGCGCTCGAGGCTCCGATAGAGGTGCGGCGCCCCGGAGGCCATGAAGCGCTGGCGCCCGATGACGTAGTGCACGTCCTCGCGGGTGAACCGGCGTGCCCGGTCGCGCAGGTCGCGCAGCCGATCGTCGCCGGCGATGTCATCGGGGTCGATCCACGCGAGGTTGAACCACAGCGCCAGGTCGACGAAGTAGTCGTCGGACAGGAGCTCGGGCCGGCCGCGCGCCGCCAACGCGAGCTGGAGCAGTCGGCGGTATTCGTCGTGCAGCGCGATCACGTTGCCGTGGTGGATGGAGAAGAAGCGCGCGAGCATGTGATCACGCTCCTCAGGCGTGAGCGTCCCCTCGACGGTGCGCATCGTCACGCGGGTGTCCTCGTCGTCGGCACCGCGCGCGTAATCCTCGAGCTGGTCCCGCAGCGACGGCACCATCGTGAAGTTCACCTTCACCCGCGGGAACTCGTTGAGCAGCCGCGCCATATGGAGATAGTCCTTCGACGCGTGCAGCCGGACCCATGGAAGGACGAACTCGCTGGTCTGCGGGTGCTTGTAGTAGGGCTGGTGCATGTGCCAGATGATCGCGACGGCGAGCTTGCCATTCACTTCGCGCGAGCCGCCTCATCGAGGCGTTCCTTCACGAAGGCGGGGTCCAACGTGGTCATCAGCCATGCTGCGCGGGGACCATTCGGTTTGCCGATGAACGTGATGTAGAGCGCCTCGAAGGCGGCCTTGCTCACCTTGCCCTCGGGCGTGGTGAGACCGACCTGTTTTGCGATCTCGTACAGGCGCTCCTGCATGAGCTCGGGCTCGATGATCGTCCCGACCTCGGCCTTCGCGCGCGCGAGGAACTCGCGCTGCGGATCGGTGAGCGTCGCCGTGGCGGGCGGCAGCGTCGACGCGATCGCGAAGCGCGCGTCCTCCGGCGCCCAGCGCTCGAGCCAGATTTTCGCGAGGGCGATGCGCTTGTCGAGCTCCCGCGTCTCGGCGTCTGTCAGGGGCGCCTTCTTGCGCTTCGCGGCCGCGGCGTGCGGCTCGATGCTCGGGATCTGCAGCCAGTCGGCGACCGTGCCGAAGCGCACGCGGAACACGATCGGCGCCGGGTCCTCGGCCACCTGCGAGAGCTTCCAGATCTTTCCGAAGTCGCTCTGGGGATCCTCGAGGAACGCGTCCGCACAGCGGTCGTACTCGTCGTACAGGCGCGGGAGGGTGTTCCCGGCAGGGTCGAACTCGACCGCGCGCTTCGGATGGGTGCGCAGGAGGAGGAAACGCACGATCTCACCGGGATAGAGCTCGACGAGCTCGACCGCCGACGCACCGATCCCCTTCGACGTGGACATCTTCTTCCCGCCGAGGTTGAAGAACTCGTGCTGGAGTCCCGCGGGCGGCTCGCGCTTCCAGATCGCGCGGTACAGCTCGTTCGCGCGGTCCCGTGAGCCGCCCGCGGTCAGGAGGTCCTTGCCGCCCTCTTCGTAGGTCACGTCGAAGTAGTCCCACATCGCGCACCACTGCAGATTCCACGGCAGCTTCGCGTTCCCCTTGAACGGCGCGATGCGTCCGCGGTGGCCGCAGCCCTGGGCCCAGCTCACGTAGTCCTTACGGCATTCGTAGGCCACCGTCTGCCCGTCGAAGTCCGTCGCGTGCGTCGTACCGATCCGTCCGCAGTTCTCGCAGATGACCCAGACCGGCAGCCAGGACGGGTCCTTCTGAACATTGGACACCTCGGCGTAGACCCGGCGTACCACGTCGGCGTTCTTCAGCACGAGCTCGATCTCGTGATCGAGCTTGCCGGAGCCGTAGAGGTCGCGGAGCCAGTGGATCTCCTGCGGATGGATCCCGACCCGCTCGAACGTCGAGAGGAACCGCTCGGCGTGGTAGCGCGCGAAGTCCTTGCCGGGCTCCGGCGACGGGATCTTGAAGAACGGCTTTCCCATGTGCTCGGCCATACCGGCCTGTTCCTTCATCGACTGCGAGTCCATCGGGTCGAAGTCGTCGATCGTGAACACGTAGCGCACGTCAAGGCCGTGCTCGCGGAACGCGCGATACAGCGCATCCGTGATAACCGGACCGCGCAGCGATGAAATGGGCACCGCACCCGACGGGGTCTTCGAATCGCGGATGACCTGCGGGACGTCGCGCGGCAGGGATGCCGCGACGGCGTCGGCCCAGAAGAGCTCCCGGTCGGTCGGCGTCTGCGTCATCTAGCTAGCGGACGGCGAGGATCTTGAGCTCCACCTCGCCACGCGGCACCGACGCCCGGACGAGGTCACCTTTCTTGTGGCCAATAAGGGCCTTGCCGATCGGCGACTCGTTGCTGATGCGGCCTTCGGCCGGCGCGGCCTCGGCCGAGCCGACGATGACGTACTGATCCTTCTCGCCGTCCTGCTCGATGGTGACATGGCTGCCGATCTCGACGATGTCGTGGTGCTCGTTCTCGTCGATGATCGCGGCGTTCTTCACCATCTGCTCGAGTGTCTGGATGCGGCCCTCGAGGAAGGCCTGGTCGTTCTTCGCCTGCTCGAGCTCGGAGTTCTCGGAGTAGTCCCCGAACTGCATGGCCGCGTGGATACGCTCCGCGACCTCCTGCCGCTTCTTGGTGCGCAGCTCTTGGAGCTCGGCCTCGAGCTTCTTCAGTCCGTCCGCCGAGATGGGGACCGGTTTGTCCGGGCTCATCAGATGCCTCCGAAATGCGTCGCGGCTCGGATAAAAAGAACACTGAAGGCCGCCTTGGCCCTCAGCGCTCCGCCGCGTACGGTGGTTCTTGTGGCGAAATCATACACGGTCAGCGGCCGTCTTCTGGCCCACTACCGCCGGACCGCGCGGGATCTGCCGTGGCGCCGGACCCACGATCCCTACGAGGTCCTGGTGTCCGAGGTCATGCTGCAGCAGACCCAGGCCTCCCGCGTCACGCCGGCGTTCGAACGGTTCGTGCGACGCTTTCCCACGCTCCGGGCCCTGGCTGCCGCGCCGCTCGGCGCGGTGCTCCGCGAGTGGTCGGGGCTCGGTTACAACCGCCGCGCCCGGGACCTCCACCGGATCGCACGCCTTTGTCCGCACGGGTTGCCGACGACGGTGCCGGAGCTCGCCGCGCTGCCCGGCATCGGGGCCTATACCGCCGGGGCGATCGCCTGCTTCGCCTTCGGCAAGCGCGTTCCCTTCGCGGATACCAACATCCAACGAGTGCTCGGACGGGTGTTCCTCGGACGGCCGGGGACGAACAAGGAGGCCGTCGAGTTGGACGCCAGGGCGATGCCCGCCCGCAAGGCCGATCTCTGGCACCACGCACTCATGGATCTAGGAGCGACCGTATGCAAGCCGAGGGATCCGAGTTGCGATGTGTGTCCGTTGCACGCGGACTGCCGCTTCGCCCGTTCCACGCGCGGTCCTGCTGGGCCGGCGGCGACTTCCGCCGGCCGGTATCAGCATCGCCGGCAGGACGGAACGAAAGCGATGCGGCCCGCCGCATACAAGGACACCGATCGTCGCGTGCGAGGAGCCATCGTGCGAGCACTGACGAGGCACGACTTGACCATCAGTGCGATGGAGAAAGAGATCGGCGACGAGCGGGTCGGCCGATTGACCGAAGCGCTCGTCGCCGATGGACTCGTCGAACGTGCCGGGAGGCGGTACCGCCTACCCGTTTAGCGGACGGTGATCTGCAGGAAGATGCCCTGGTCTTCCATCCACGTCAGTCCGTCGACGACCGGACGTAGCCGGAGCGGGTAGGAGCCGACCGTCACGCCCTTGACCGAGAAGTTGAATGTCGCGATCTCTCCGGGCGCGACGACCGCCTCAGTCTGGGCAGCCGGACGGCTCGGAAGGAGCCAGCCGTCGGCGAGGCCCAGCTGCGAGAGCGAGGTGTCGTTGCCGACGACCCCGATGCGAGCTTCGGTCCCAGTCCCCTTGATCCAGGCTGCGGTGCCGGTGTTCTTCACCTGGACGAAGACGGGAGCCGCGCCGCCGACGGTGATCGTCGGGTAGGCGCTCTGCCCGACCCAGGCCGAGTGGTACGAGGGCACGGTGCGGGCCACCGGCGCCGGTCCGCCCGCGAACTCGCGGTAGCTCACGAAGACGTAGTTCCCTCGCCACAGGCTGCCGGCGGAGCTGAAGCTGCCTCCCCACCAGTGGTTCTGCGACATGAAGTCGTTGGCCGACACGAGACCGCGGAAGCCGGTGAAGGGGTCTTGACCGTAGAGGCCGGTGATCTCGCCGGTCGCGGCGTTCGCCTGGTATCCGTAGACGACCTCGGCGTGATAGCCCGCTTCGGCGAAGATGACCACCGGCGCGCGGGCGTTGAGGCGTCCGACCAGCTCGGTCAGGGCGACCCACTTGTTCGTGTACATGTGGACCCGGCCCTCGCCGCCGTAGTACTTCATCAGGTAGCTGACTCCTGCCGGGTCGAGGCCGACCTCACCGCGGAGGGAGTTGCCCTGGTACGCGATGTTGAAGACCGTCTGCAGGGGGTTCGTCGCGGGCGCCACGAGACCGAATGCGCTCATCACCGCGAGACTCGAGGCCGCCGCGCAATACGGCGTGGTGGTGGTCCGCCATCCGGTGGGCGAGGGCTCGGTGAGCTGGCTCACATACTGGACACCCGGGATCGTCATCGACACGGTCAGAGCTGCCGCGGCCGGCTGGCTCCCGATGGCGAGCCCGCCCAGGACGACCAGCGCACAGAGCGCCAGGCACGCGAAGCGCCGTATCTTTTCCACGGGATATCGCTCCTTCATCGTCGCCCCGAGTGGGCGTCCTAGCTCACTGATCGGCCACGACTGACCGATACACGGACATGTGCGTACGGTGAGCGCAACGGGGTCACGGGAGGGGCGTAACGCGTGGTCGGACCGCCATCGGGGCTAGGACCTTCGGCGGCCCCGCCGTTACGAGGCCAGGGGAAGCTCCGGGCCGGCGATGGCGAGCGCGTAGCGGTCGGTGGGCAGCAGCTCCGACGCGATCGCAACAACGTCGGCCTTGGTGACCGCCCGCAGCTCGCGGGGGTAGCGGTCGAGGTGATCGTCGCCGAGGTGGAAGAGCTCGGCCTCGAGCACCGTCGCGGCGACGCCGTTCGGGCTTTCTCGGCCGACCTCGAGCTCGCCGACCAGCTTGTCGCGCGCGAGGGCCAGATCATCGTCGGCGATCGCGCCATCGCGGATCTTCCGCAGCTCGCTGAAGGTCACGGCGAGCGCGCGCTCGACGTTCTCTGGGTTCACGCCCATCCGCACGGTCCACGGTCCCTGGGCCGCGGTGCCGGCGATCGTGCTGAAGACGTAGTAGGCGAGCCCGAGCTGGTCGCGGACCACCTGCCCCGCGCGGCTGGCGAACGTGTCCGCGGCAAAGACCATGTTGGCCACCTGTGCCTTCGTGAATCGCGGGTCGGTCCGCGGCAGACCGGGCCAGCCGAGGACGATATCGGCCTGGGTCTTGTCGGGCACCACGACCGCGCGGCGCCGCGCGCCGTCGAGCCGGGCCTCATCCACCACGCGCACGGTCCGGCCACCGCCGGCCCACGCACCGAACGCGCGGTCGGCCGCCTCGAACGCGAGATCGCGGTCGAGCGCGCCGGCGACCACCAGCACCGAACCGCCGGCGCGGATCGCGGCGCGATGGTGCGCGCGCACTTCGTCGATCGTGGCCGTGCGCACGACCTGTTCGTCGCCGATCGAGCGCGTGCGGAACGGGTGGCCCGCGGGATACGCGAGCTCCCGCCAGGTCTGGTCGGCGACGCTCCGGGTGTCCTTCTTCGCCTCCTCGAGCTCGGCGAGCGCCTGCGCGCGCACGAACTCGAGGCCGTCTGGCGCGAGCGCCGGAGTCACGACCGTCTCGGCGACGAGGTCGAGGAACACGCCGAGGTCGTCGGCGAGGCACTGGCCGGAGAAAACAGCGGCGTGCGACCCGACGTCGAGCCGAGCGGACGCGCCGAGCCCATCGAGGGCGTCGGACCATGCGCGGGCATCGCGCCGAGCGGTCCCGCGGAGCATGGCCTGCGCCGTCAGCCGGGCCACGCCCGGCCGGCCGGTCGGCTCGAAGAACTGTCCGGCCTCCATCGCGAGCAGCATCGACACCGAGCGCAGGCCGGCGATCGGTACGGCCGCGAAACGCAGCCCGTTCGGCAGCGTGCGCCGCGTGACGTCGATCACCCGGCCTCCGGGATGAAGTGGCCGACCGTGCGCGAGCGCTCGATGAACGTGTCGCGCGCGGCGCCCTGGACGTCGGCCGCCGTGACCTTGGCGAGCGCGTCGTACCACGCGCCGATCGACGACGCTGCGCCGCTGGATAACAGGCTGCCGAGCCGGAACGCGCGCCAGGTGATCGTGTCGCTCGGGAACGCGATGCTCGCGAGCAGGCCGCGGCGCACGCGCGCGAACTCGGTCTCATCGATGGGCTCATCGGCCAGGCGTTGAAGCTCCTGCAGCAGCGCGTCCTCGACCGCGCGGTGGGACACACCCGGACGGACCGTCGCTTCGATCGTGAACAGGAACGGATCCTTCGTCAGTCCGCAGCTCGCATCGACCTCCGTCGCCAGCTGCGTCTCGACCAGCCCGCGATAGAGGCGCGACGAGCGACCTGACGCGGCGTCGCCGCCAC
>JALYLX010000008.1 GCA_030773995.1 Chloroflexota bacterium | reverse complement strand
GCCGGCGAGCCTCGTTGTACGCGGGAAGGATCAGGGAAAGAACGTGCTACCTCGGCGGCCCGCTCCGTCGGAACCCGCCTCCGCCGCCTGGGCGAAAGCCACCGCGGTCGCCGTCGCCCGGACCGCGCTCGGCGAACCGCGCGCGCTGCTCGCGTGAGCGGCGGGCGAACTCCTCGGGATCCTCGTTCACGGCGCGGATCGAGAGGTTGACGCGGCCCTGCCGGTCGACCTCCGCGACCTTCACCTTCACGTGCTCGCCGATCTTCACGGCGTCTTCGATGTTGTTCACGCGCTCGTTCGAGATCTCCGAGACGCGCACCAGGCCTTCCTTGCCGGGGAGGTACTCGACGAACGCGCCGATCGACATGATCCGGGTGACCTTGCCCTCATAGACCTCGCCGACCTCGGGCTCCTTCGTGAGACCCTCGATCATCGCGCGGGCCTTGTCGCGGCCCTCGGGCTTTGCGCCGGTGATGCGGATCGTGCCGTCGTCCTCGACCTCGATGTTCGTGCCCGATTCGGACTGGATCGCACGGATCATCTTGCCACCGGGACCGATGATGTCTCGGATCTTGTCCGGGTTGATCTTCACCGTGTCGATGCGCGGCGCGTACTTGTTCAGGTCGGCGCGTGGCGTGTCGATGACCTGACGCATCTCGCCGAGGATGAACAGCCGTGCCTCGCGAGCCTGCGCGAGGGCCTCGCGCATGATGTCGAGGGTGATGCCCTTCACCTTGATATCCATCTGGAGCGCGGTGATGCCGGCGTCGGAGCCGCAGACCTTGAAGTCCATGTCGCCGTAGTGGTCCTCGAGACCCTGGATGTCGGTGAGGACCGTGTGCTTCCCCTGCTCGAGGACGAGGCCCATGGCGATGCCGCCGATCATCGTCTTGATCGGAACACCCGTGTCCATGAGGGCCAGCGTCGAGCCGCAGGTGGAGGCCATCGACGACGAGCCGTTCGACTCGAGTGTCTCGCTCACCACACGGATCGTGTAGGGGAACTCCTCCTTGGTCGGGATCACCGGGAGGAGCGCACGCTCGCCGAGCGCGCCGTGGCCGATCTCGCGCCGTCCAGCGCCACGCATCATCCGCACCTCACCGACCGAGTACGGCGGGAAGTTGTAGTGGTGCATGTAGCGCTTCGTGTCGACGGGCGAGAGGGTGTCGATGATCTGCTCGTCACCAGACGGGCCGAGCGTCACGACCGACAGCACCTGGGTCTGGCCGCGGCGGAACACCGCCGAGCCGTGGGCGCGTGGCAGGACCCCGACCTCGATCTCGAGCTCGCGGATGTCCTTCGTGCCGCGGCCGTCCGGACGGAGGTTCTCCTCGACGACCGCGGTGCGGAACTCGTGCTCGAGCACGGCGTCCCATTCAGCGGTGACCTCGTCGGGCGTCGTCTTGCCCTCGGGAGTGACGAACTGCTTCAGCGCTTCGTCCTTGACCAGGTCGAGGCCGGCCTCGCGCTGGGCCTTGTCCGGATTGCGAAGCTTCGTGCGAAGGCGCTGGGCGAAGAACTCGCGGATCGGGGCGAGGCGGGCCTCATCGCGGGCCGGCGGGGCCCACACGAGCTTCGGCTTGCCCGCGGCGCGACGAAGCTCCTCCTGGGCGTCGCAGAGCTTGGCGATGCCCTGCTGTGCGAGACCCAGGGCCTCGAGCAGCTTGTCCTCGGTGATCTGTTGCGCCCCGGCCTCGACCGTCATGATCGAGTCCTTCGTGCCCGCGACGACCAGATCGAGCTCGCTCTCGAGCATCTGGCTGATCGTCGGATTCAGCGTGAGCTTCCCGTCGACGGTGCCGACGCGGACGCAGCCGATGGGACCCTCGAACGGCGCATTGGAGATGTGCAGCGCCGCCGACGCCGCGTTCACGGCGAGGACGTCGTAGTCGTTCTCCTGGTCGCTCGACCACGCCGAGACGATGACCTGGACGTCGTTCTTGAAGCCCTTCGGCCAGAGCGGCCGGATCGGGCGGTCGACGAGCCGGGCGGTGAGGATGCCCTCTTCGGACGGACGCCCCTCACGGCGCGGGAACGAGCCGGGGATCTTGCCTGCCGCGTACAGGCGCTCTTCGAAGTCGACGGTGAGCGGGAAGAAGTCGATGCCCGGCCGGGTCGTCTTGGCGACGGTCCCGGCGGCGAACACGATCGTGTCGCCGAAGCGCACGGTGACCGCGCCGCCGGCCTGGCGCGCGTACTTGCCGGTCTCGAAGGTCAGGGGCTTGTCGTTGATGGTCGCCTGTGAGCGAGTGACTGCCACTATTTGGTCCTTGGGTGCCCATTCTTCTGGGGCTCGTTCGGTCCGGCAAAGCCGTCCCGAACGCACGAAGGGCGGAGGTCCTTCGTTAGATGCTCGCCTTTACCGACGGAGTCCGAGGCGTCCGATGATCTCCTGATAGCGCTCGGGGCTCTTCCGGTGAAGGTATGCGAGCAGCCGCCTGCGCTGTCCGACCATCATGAGCAGTCCGCGCCGACTGTGATTGTCGTGCGCGGCCGTACGGAGATGCTCGGTCAGATGCTTGATCCGCTCGGTGAGGAGCGCGATCTGGACCTCCGGTGATCCGGTGTCCTTCTCGTGCTGGCGGTTCGCCTTGATGACCTCACTCTTCGGTGGAGCGGCTTCTGCGAGCGGCACCCGTTGTCCTTTCCTAGATCTCTTAGATCTCTATTTCTCACGAAAGTCTACCGGAAAACAGGCGTACCTGTCCGGAAAGCGACCACCGTCGGCTCCATACACTGCAAGTTGGTGAGCGCGCGGTGGCAGATCGCCGAGCTGCGCGACCCGACCGTTGCCCTCCTGCTCGCCATCGTGACCGCGCTGTCGCGGATCCCGTTCGTCGCCCAGCGGCTGTGGGAGTGGGACTCGGTCCTCTACGCGCGGGCGCTGGAGCACGGCTTTCACGTCGACGACGTGTTGAGCGGATCGCGGCCCCACCCGCCCGGCTACATCTTCTACGTGGCCGCGGCGGGTCTCGCGCGGCTCCTCGGGCTCGACACTGACCACGCGCTCGTTGCCGTGAGCGTGATCGCGAGCGGAGTCGCCGCGGCCGCCTGCTACCTCCTCTGCCGGCGCTTCGTCGGACGGTCGCTGGCCTGCGCGCTCGCGATCGCGTTCGCCGCCGCTCCGCTCGTGTGGGTGCACGGGGAGGTCGCGATGCCGTACACCGTCTTGGCGGCGCTCAGCGCGACGCTCGCCCTCGCCTTCCGCGGCGCTCGCGGCGCCGGCGCCCGCCGCACGGTGCTCGTGTCGTTCGCGTTCGGCGCGCTCGGCGGCTTCCGCCAGGACATGCTGCTCTTCCTCTTCCCGCTGTGGCTGTGGATGCTGTGGCCGGCCGCCATGGGAGTACGCCTCCGTGCGGCGATCGCGTTCTTCGCGGGCTGCCTGGCCTGGCTCGTGCCGTCGGCGTTGCTCTCGGACGGGTTCATCGCGTACGTGATGCGCTCCGTGCGCCAGCTCATCGGCGTCAGTAGCGTCAGCGCGAACACCGAGCGCTCGATCCCGCTGAACGCCGTGCTCATCGGCGATTCGCTCTTCTGGGGCGGGCTCGTCCTTCTGGCCGTGCTGCTGGTGCTGGGCCTCTCTCGGGCGCTCGCGTCGATCCGCGGCCAGCGGTTGCCGGACGACGGTGAGGCCGGCTTCTTCGCCCTCTGGCTGGTCCCGGCCCTCCTCTTCTACCTGTTCGTGCACATCGGCGAGTGGGGCTACGTCCTCTCGCTCGTCCCGGGGATCTACGTGCTCCTGGCCTGGCTGTTGGCTCGATCGGCCGTCAACCGGCGGTTCGTCGCTGTGGCCGTGCTCGCCAACGCGGGGCTGGGGGCCGCACTGTTCCTGGCCGGCGATCATCCGGTGTTCTCGCGAGCGTCGCTCGTGGCGCACGATCGGATGACCGACGCCAAGACGGCCTGGATCCGCGAGCACGCGCCGCCCGGAAG
>JALYLX010000007.1 GCA_030773995.1 Chloroflexota bacterium | reverse complement strand
CGACGCGTCGGCGTCCGCGCACCGGACCTCGCTCGCCTCGATCGCCTCGCGGTCGAAGCGCGCGATGGCGGTCACGTCGCCGATCCCGATGGTCTCGCTGAGAATGTCCGTGCCGACCGCGCGCAGGAGCGCCTTCGCGATCCCGCCTGCCGCGACGCGAGCCGCGGTCTCGCGCGCGCTTGCCCGCTCGATGACGTCGCGCACGTCGTCGTGGCCGTACTTGAGGGCGCCGGCGAGGTCCGCATGCCCGGGACGGAGCCGGGTCACCGCGTCGGGCGCCTCGGTGACCGCCGTCACGCTCATGACGCGTTCCCAATTGACCGCGTCGCGGTTCTCGATCCAGAGCGCCACGGGCGCGCCGGTCGTCCGCCCCTGCCGCACGCCGCCGCTGATGCGGGCGCTATCGCGCTCGATGCGCTGGCGCGCACCGCGTCCGTACCCGAGCTGCCGCCGGCGCAGATCGGCGTCGATGGCGGCGCCATCTATGGCGAGGCCCGCCGGCACGCCGTCGACGATGATCGTCAGGCCGGGCCCGTGCGATTCGCCCGCGGTAAGGAAGCGCACGACCTAGCTCACGCTCGCGAAGAGCGCCGCGCGCATCACGTCCACCGGCGCGTCGCGACCTGTCCAGATGCGGAATGACGAGACCGCCTGCTGCAGGAGCATCGGCAGTCCGTCGACGACCTGCGCGCCGGCCGCGCGCGCGCGTTTCACGAGCGGCGTCGGCGCGGCGGCAGGGATGAGATCGACGATGATCAGGCCGCGACGCAGCGTCGCTCCGCTCAGGGGATCCTCGCCCTGCAGCCCGAGCGAGGTCGCGTTCACGACGACATCGACGTCCGCGAGGTCCGTGCGGCTCGCCCACTCGACCACGCGCGGCTCGCGATCGACCGGATGCGCGAGCGACCGGGCGAGCGATCGGGCCCGGTCCGCGGTCCGGTTCGCGACGGAGACGCGTGCGCCTCGCGCGTAGAGCACCGCGAAGACGGCGCGGGCCGCGCCACCCGCTCCGAGCACGAGCACACGTGCGCCGTCCAGCGCAAGGTCACGGGTCGCGTATTCGAAGCCGACGCCATCGGTATTCGAGGCCAGGACGCGGCCGTCCGCGGTCCGCGAGAGCGTGTTCGCGGCGCCGATCTCGGCGGTCGGCCCGTCCCACGTGTCGACCAGCTTCATGACCGCTTCCTTGTGCGGGACCGTCACGTTGGCGCCGAGGACCGCGCCGTCGCGGATCCGCTGCACCGCCGCGGGCAACGCGTCCGGCGTGACGTCGAGCGCCTCGTACGAGTGCGGCAGGCCGAGCGCCCGGAACGCGGCGTTGTGGATCGCCGGCGAGAGCGAGTGGCCGACCGGATGGCCGAGCAGTTGGACGATCACGTGCTCACCTACTTGTTGCCGTACTTGACCCGGTTCGCCTCTTGCTCCTCGATGGTCTTGGCGAACGCGTGGTCGCCGGTGCCGTCCCCCTTCGCCACGAAGTACAGGTAGTCGGTGCTCTCCGGCTTCGCCGCGGCCTGAAGCGCCGCGAGCCCGGGATTCGCGATCGGCGTCGGCGGGAGCCCGGGGTTGAGGTACGTGTTGTACGGAGAGACCAGCTTCAGGTCGTCGAGCGAGAGCTCGCCCCAGTCGCCCTTCGCGTACTGGATCGTCGGGTCGGCATCGAGCTTCATGCCGATGTCAAGGCGGTGCTGATACACGCCGGCGATGGTCGGACTCTCTTTCCGATCGTGCGCCTCGCGTTCGACGATCGATGCGAGCTTCACCATGTCGTAGATCGTCACCTTCCGTTCGGCCGCTGCGGTCCGCAAGGGCGGGCCGGCCTTCGTCTCGAACGTGTCGAGGAGGATCGCGATGATCTGGTCCGCCGTCGCGTCCGGACGCAGGAAGTACGTGTCGGGGAAGAGGAAGCCCTCCAGCGGCGTCGCGGGGTCCAGCCCGCTCAGTACGAAGTTGTTTCGGGTGCCGACGACGGCCGCGGCGACGAAGTCCTTCGCGGCGATCTGTGGAAAGGCCTTGTTCACCGCCGTGGCGACCTCCGACAGCCGCCAGCCCTCGATGATCCGGAGCGCGATCTGATCGCCTGGGGCCTTCTGGAACAGCGTGGCGAGGTCCCGCGGGCTGAGCGTCGCCGATACCTTGTACGTCCCGGTCTGCAGCGCGTTCTCCGTGCCGCTCTCGTACAGGGCGAACTTGAACGCGAGCTCCGATTTGATGAGCCCGGCACTGCGCAGGTCCGCGGCGACCTGCGACGCCGTCGCCCCGCGTCGGACCGTGAAGTCCACGGTCTTGCCATTCGGGTCGGCGGGCACGTCGAGGAGCGGCGCGACCGATGGTGCGATGACCGCTCGCACGGCCGATTGGCGGAGCAGCGTGTCGTGGTCGTCGGCCGCCTGGACGATCGCGTCCGTGATGACGGGCCGCGCGAGGAAGACGACGGCGATCGCCACGACCATCACGACGAGAACGAAGAGCGCCGGCCCGGCGTTCGAGCGCCGCCGCGGGGGTGCCACGGGGCGCCGCGTCGGCGCGCGGACCGGCCCGCGGTAGATCGGTTCGGTCACCGCTTCGCGCTCAGGAAGTCTTCGAGCAGCACCCGAGCCGCGCCGGCGTCCGGGTCGCTTTCGCCCCGGCGCGCGGCCTCGATCGTCGTGTTGCGCTCGTCGTACAGCTCGATCGGCAGGCCGATGGGCCCGAGCGACGATGCGAAGCGACGCACGCGCTGGGCCTGGGGGCCATCGTCGCCACGCAGCGTCAGCGGCAGACCGATCACGACCGCACCGACCTCCTCGCCACGCGCGATCGACGTGATCCGCTCGATGTCCGCGGCGAGGCGTCGCGATCGGCGTAGGGTCGGCAGCGCGCGTGTGATGCCGAACGCGTCATCCCCGACCGCGAGACCGATCCGGCGGTCGCCGACGTCGAGCGCAAGATAACGCACGTCAGTTGACCGCGATCCGCGCATCGAGCAGCGGCATCCGGGGCCACCAGCTCGGCGAGATGCGCAGATCGGTCACGCGCAACCCTTGGGCCTCGAGGACCGCGCGCGCCTCGGCCGGCGTCCTGCCAGCCAGCGCGCCTCGGATCCGCGCCGCGTCCAGCTGCGGCGCTTGGGTACCCGACGCGCTGATGCGCCAGGTCACACCGTTGTCGGCGACCGTCGCGGTGGTGTTGAACTGCGCCGTGCGTTCGTCGAGGACGTATCCCGGGGACGCCATCGTGCGGTAGCGCTCCGCCGCCGCCTTCGTGGGCTGGTCGGCCGCGACCGCGAAGCCGAGCACGGTCCCGGTGACCGGTACGTCGAAGGTCGCGACCTCCTTGGCGACGAAATCGCTGAGGCCACCCTGGGACGTGAGCGACGGCACCCCCACCCAGACGACGCCGCTGCCGCCGAGCTGTGCGCTCCACTTCGTCTTCTGCTCGTTCGCCGCGTCTGCCAGCGCTTTGTCGACAGTGGTCTTCGCGGTCGCGGCGGTGTAGTCCTCCGCCTTCACGATCGGGATCTTCTTCGTGTCTCCGCCCGTCGTCGCCGACGGGTTCGTCACCCGATAGCCGACGCGATTCGGGACGATGATCCGATTCGCCGCGACGTTCCCGGCAGGCCCGCCGACGACGGCCTCGACCGCGACGTCGACCTCACCCAGGATCAAGGTGATGCCGAGGATGATGCTCTTCGGTAAGGTCTTCGTCTCGGTCGTCGCGAATTGGATGCGGTCGCTGGTCTGGACGACCGTCCCCTTCGGGACGGGGATGTCGTCCGTCGTCTGGTTCGAGAAGCGGACCGACCCCGTCGCCTTCACGTCCTCGGTCCGCGAGCCGGTCGCGGTGCCGGTCACCTTGGCGGTCAGGGTCGCCGACAGGGACTGCGCCGGGACGTCGCCACCCGGGCCGGCGCGCACGGTGAACGTCGCGCTCGGCATCGGCACGGACGAGGGCGCGACCGTGACCGCGGCCGATGGAAGGGCGATCATCACCAGG
>JALYLX010000006.1 GCA_030773995.1 Chloroflexota bacterium | reverse complement strand
GCGCCGCGCTGCTCGGCGGCGCGAAAGCCTCTTGATGCGGCGATCCGTCGCGGCCCGCCTCGTCCGCGAGCGTCTCGATCCGGCGGATGTCGTCGTGTGCGGCCTGGGGTCGACCGCGCGCGCGTGGCGCGAGGAGAAGGCGCCGCAGCCCACCTATTACGCGTCGGATCCGATGGGGATGGCCCCCGCGCTCGCGCTTGGTCTCGCGCTCGCGCGTCCCGATCGGCGCGTCGTGCTCCTCGAAGGCGACGGCGACCTCGCGATGAACCTGGGCGTGCTGATCACGATCGCGGGTGCCGCCCCGACCAACCTCCGCGTCGCGGTCTTCATCAACGATCGCTACGAGACCGGCGGCGGCCAGGCCCTGCCGAACGCCGGGCGCATCTCGTACGTGACGCTCGCGGCGGGCGCGGGCTGGCCCTGGACCGGGGAGGCGCACGACGAGGCGCAGGCCGCGAGGCTGTTCTCGGCCTTGCTCGAGCTCCCGAACCTTGGCCTCGTCGCGGTGCACGTCGACCCCGAGCCCTCGCCGTATCCGCCGGATGCGGGGCCGACCTCGCAGGCCGAGGACCGCGCCCTCTTCCAACGGAGGCTGTCCGGTGAGCGCTGAATCGGTTCTCGTTCGCGGCGGCCATCTCTTCGATCTCGACCGCCCCTTCGAGGTGGGGGACCTGCTGATCGATGACGGCGCGATCTCGCGCGTCGGCGGCACCATCGAGGCGGCGGGCGCGCGGGTCATCGACGCGACCGGAATGATCGTCATGCCGGGTCTCATCAACGCGCATACGCACTCGAACCAGTCGATCGAGAAAGGCCTCGTCGACGCATTGCCGCTCGACGCGTGGATGGTCGTCGCGAGCTACGGCGGTGCGGGCGCCGCGCTCGGACCGAAGGACCTCTACATCTCGACGATGGTCGGCGCGCTCGAGATGCTCACGACCGGCACGACGTCGGTGCTCGACTGCCCGCGCAGCCCGCAGCAGTGGTTCGACGAGGGCATGGATCAGATCATGTCCGCCTACATCGACGTCGGCATGCGCGCGAACGTCGCCGCGCAGTACAGCGATCTCGACTTCTTCGACTCGCTCCCGATGGCGCTGATCGGCGAAGACCGCCCGCGCGCACGCATGGGCACCGTCCCCGAGCTGCTCGGCCGCGTCGAGCCATTCCTGGAGCGATGGGGGAATCGGCACCCGCGGCTTCGCCCGATGCTCGGACCTTCGTCGCTGCCGCGCTGCTCCGTCGAGCTGTTCAAGGCATCGCTCGAGCTCGCGGCACGCCGCGGGGTCGGGCTGCACACCCACCTTCTCTCGGCGAAGTCACAGGTGCCTGTCGCGGGCACGCGCTACGGGGGATCGACCGTCGAGTTCCTGCGCGAGATCGGCGGTCTGCGGTCGTGGACGTCGTTCGCGCACGCGATCTGGCTCGACGAGAAGGAGATCGAGGTCCTCGCAGCGTCCGAAGCCGGCGTGGTCCACAACCCGGTGAGCAACCTGAAGCTCGGCGCGGGCGTCGCGCCGGTCCCCGCCATGCTGCGCGCCGGCGTCCCTGTCGCTCTCGGGACCGACGGCGCGAGCAGCAACGACAGCCAGAACATGTTCGAGACGCTGAAGGCCGCCGCGCTGGTGCAGCGCTCGATCGTGCCGCGGGCAGAGTGGCCCACAGCGCTCGACAGCCTGCGCATGTGCTGGGACGGTGGCGCGCGCGCCCTCGGCCAGAAGATCGGCCGGCTCGCGTCGGGCTACCGGGCGGACGTCGTACTGCTGCGGACGGGCGACCTACGGCTCGCACCGAAGCAGCAGATCGCGAACCAGCTCGTCTACGCGGAGCTCGGAAGGTCCGTCGACACGGTCCTCGTCGACGGAGAGGTCGTCGTGCATGACGGCCGCGTCACGAAGGTCGACGCCGACGCGATCCAAACGGACGCGCAGCGCCTGATCGACGGCATCTGGAGCAGCCTGCCGGCGCGGGACGCGCGCTTCGCGGAAGTGAGCCCGACGCTCGAGCGCCTCGAGCGAGAGGTGCGCGCGCTCGCGCTAGGGTTCAGTCGCTTCTGCGGTTAGCGCGCCTTGCAGTTCAGCGTCGCGCTGCCAACCTCTTACGAGGGACTCGGTTACCCCGTCGGGTTCGTGCGCGACGGATCGACATTCGTCCGTCTCGCTCGCGTGGCGGAGGCGCTCGGGTATGACGGGGTCTGGGCGAACGATCATCTGGTCACGCCGCGTTTCCTCCGAGACTCGGATGGTGGCGCGCCCGGTTTCTACGAGCCTCTGCTCGTGCTCAGCCAGATCGCCGGAGCGACGGAACGCATCCGCCTCGGCACGGCGGTCGTCGCCCTGCCCCTCCGCGATCCGCTCGCGCTCGCGAAGCAGGTCGCAACTCTCGACGTGCTCTCGGGTGGCCGCTTGACGCTCGGCGTCGGAGCCGGTGCCTACCCCGAGGAATTCGCCGCGGTGCATCCGGAACGGAGCGCCGGCGACCGACGCGCGACCTTCGACGAGAACCTCGCGGCGCTGCGCCAGCTCCTGGACGAGGGAGGCGGCTCGTACGAGGGCCGGTGGGTCCGCTTCGACGACGTCGAGCTTTCACCCGCGCCCGCGCAGCGTCCGTTCCCGATCTACGTCGGCGGACACACGCAGCGGGCGATCGAGCGCGCGGCGCGCTGGGGGCAGGGCTGGATGCCCGGCTGGCGGCCCATCGTCGAGCTGCGCGAGTGGATCGTTCGCCTGCGCGAGCGCGTGGCCGAGGTCGGGCGCGCCGCCGACTCGGTCGAGGTCGCCCCGGAGCTGAGCGCGACGATCGCGAATCGCCACGAGGAGGCGGTCAACCGGTACGAGGCGAGCCGTTTTGCGCGTCACCGGCGCTCGCGCGATCCGGCGAAGCGCGACCCTGCGCTCGTGATCGCGTCGAATCTCGTGGGCAGTCCGGAAGAAATTCTCCAGCGGGTCGCGGCGCTCACCGAGGCGGGCGTCGATCACTGCGCCGCCATGGCGTTCCCGGCGGAGACGGTCGACGAGCTTCTGGATCAGTGGAAGCAGTTCTCGGTGGAGATCCTGTCGCGTGCGCGAACGTGAGCTCAGTCCGGAACGAGGCGCAGCCTCGTGTAGATCTCGCGCGTTGCTTTGGAAAAGTTGAGCGTGTAGAAGTGCAAGCCGGGCACACCCGCGGTGAGCAGCTCGCTGCAGAGCTCGACCGCCAGTTCGATCCCGCGCTTGCGTATCTCCCCAGGATCTTCGCCACCCGCCGTGAGCCGCTTCACGATGTCGTCGGGTACGGCGTACCCCGAGAGCTGCGCCATGTGCTGGACCGAGGTCAGCGACGTGATCGGCATGATCCCGGCGATGATCGGCTTGGTGCTGCGGCGCGCGGCCAGCTCCTCCCGAAGGCGCTCGTATTCTTCGAGCTTGAAGAAGAACTGCGTTATCGCGAAGTCCGCCAGCTCGAGCTTCGATGCCAAACGGTCGCGGTCGGTCTTCAGGTCGGGCGAGCGGGGGTGGCCGGCGGGATGAGCGGCGACGCCGATCGATTCGAAGCCGATGCGGCGTCCGAGCTCGACAAGCTCCGATGCGTACTCCAGCTCCTTGTACGACTCTTCCGCCGGAAGCGGGTCCCCGCCGAGCGCCAGCAGGTTCTCGACGCCGACGGCGCGGAAGCCTCCGAGGATCTCGCCGAGCTCGAAGCGAGGATGAGCCACGCAGGTCAGGTGGGCCATCGGCGTCAGGTCGGTGTTCTTCATGAGGTCGACGACGACGCGCGTCGTGCGCTCGCGGGATATCCGGCCACCTCGGTACGTGACCGACACGAAGGACGGGTTCAGCGGCTGGAGATCCGCGATCGTCCTCGTGAGCAATCGCTGCTCGTCATCGTTCTTCGGCGGGAAGAACTCGAACGAGAACGTCCTCCCCGCCGCCAGGAGATCGGTGATGCGATGCATGCGGCCGAGTTTAGTGGCGGCCTCCGCGGGTGACGCGCCAACAGACCGCGGGCGTCGCGGTGGTGATGGTCGGGAGCTTCGTCGCGGCTCTGGACCAGACGGTAGTGGGCACCGCGATGCCGACGGTGATCGGCGAGCTCGGCGGCATCGATCGTTATGCCCTGGTGTTCTCGGCGTACCTCCTCGTCTCGACCGTCGCGACGCCCCTCTTCGGTCGCCTCGCCGACGTCTACGGACGCAAGCCGCTGTATCTCGGCGGAATGCTCGTCTTCATCCTCGGCTCGGTGCTCGCGGGGCTCTCCCGAAACATGAACGAGCTCATCCTCTTCCGGGCGCTGCAGGGCCTCGGAGCCGGCGCGCTCCTGCCCGTCGGTCTGACGATCATCGGCGATCTCTTCGAGGTGCGCGCTCGTGCGCGCATGCAGGCGCTCTTCAGTACGGTGTGGATCACCTCCGCGGTCGTCGGACCGACGATCGGCGGGCTGCTCACGCAATCGCTGTCATGGCGTTGGGCCTTCTACGTGAACCTGCCGATCGGCGCCATCGCGGCCGCTGTGATGATCGTCTTCTTCCACGAGCGGGTCGCACGGCACAGCACCGACATCGACTGGCTCGGGGCGGGCACGTTCGCACTCGCCACGCTCGGCCTGCTGCTCGGGTTGAACGGCGTGGCGCCCGCGCTCACGTTCGGAGCCGCGTCCGTTGCCGCGATCGCGTTCCTGTTCTTCGAACAACGCGCGACGACTCCGCTCATCGATCTCTCTCTCGTGCGGCTACCGGCGGTGAGCAGCGGCATCGCCCTCAACGCGGTCGTCGGGATCATGATCTTCGCGGTCACAACGTTCGTTCCGCCCTTCATGCAGGGCGTGCAGGGCCGGCTTCCGATCGAGGCGGGGCTCATCGTCTCCACGACGAGCCTCGGCTGGTCTGCGGGCTCGATCTTCATGAGCGTGGCGATGATCCGGCTCGGCCCACGGCGCTCCGCGCTCATCGGCACGAGCGCGTGGGGGATCGGCGCGGTTCTGCTGACGTTGCTCGAGCCTGCCAGTCCGCTGGCGCAGGCCGTCGCGGCCGTGGTGCTCATCGGCTTCGGCATGGGGCTCACGCTCAATCCGATCCTCGTGTCCGTGCAGAGCGTGGTCGCCTGGTCGAGTCGCGGGATCGCCACGAGCCTGGTGCAATTCGCGCGCAGCCTTGGCGCGGCCGTCGGCGTCACGGCGTTGGGCGGCGTTCTCGTCACGGCGATGGGTCCCGAAGCTGCGACCCGCGCCGGCGCGTTGCTGGGCCAGGCCGGCCGGGGCGAGGTCACCCCCGCCGAAGCGGCCCCGCTCGCCGCCGGCCTGCATGCGGTCTACGTCGTGATGCTCCTGGTGGCCATCGTCGGCGCGTTCCTCGCGAGCCGTCTTCCGGCGCGGCTCGTCGAGCCAGAGACGGGAGAGGTCCCGCTTGTCAATGACGCCGTCGGCGCAGGGCCGAGGTAAGTCGTGCGATAGTCGGTGCGACGTGAGGCTCTGCACCTTCGAGCATCGTGGAGTCGCAGCGGCCGGCGTGGTCGCGTCGGACGACACCGTCCTGTCGACGGTCGACCTCGTGGGCGGCGCTACCGACGAGGACGACGTGCTCGACCTCTTGCTCTCCGGCGAGGAATTCCTGACGGATCTGCGGAAAGCGGCGCGCAAGGCGCGAGGAGGCATTCCTTTGTCCGGCGCGAAGCTGCACGCGCCGATCCCGCGCCCGCCGCGGAACGTGTTCTGCGTCGGGTGGAATTACAGCGAGCACTTCGAGGAGGGAAAGCAGGCGCGCGGGCAGTCCGGCCCGCAGCTGGCGCCACCGGAGATCCCGCAATTCCCGGCGCTCTTCACGAAGAATCCGGCGACCGTGGTCGGCCCGGACGAGCCTGTCTTCTTCCCGTCCCCCCATTCGGAGCAGCTCGACTGGGAGGCCGAGCTGGCTGTCGTGATCGGAAAGGGCGGCCGCGACATCGCGGAAGCGGACGCGATGAAATGCGTCTTCGGCTACACCTGCGCGAACGACGTTTCGGTCCGTGACGTGCAGCGGAGGCACGGCGGGCAATGGTTCAAGGGGAAGAACTTCGACACGCATCTGCCGATGGGGCCGTGGATCGTGACCGCGGACGAGCTCGACCCTTCGGACCTCGCGATCCGCTCGCGCGTGAACGGCGTGGGCAAGCAGGACTCGCGCACGAAGTTCATGGTCTTCAAGATCCCGCGGCTCATCGCCGAGATCTCGGCGGGCTGCACGCTCTGGCCGGGCGACATGATCATCACCGGGACGCCGGCGGGCGTGGGGTTCGCGCGAACGCCGCCGGAGTACCTCAAGGTGGGTGACGTCGTCGAGATCGAGATCGAGGGCATCGGCGTGCTGCGGAACACCGTCAAAGGGAGGACCTAGATGCTGGACAAGTTCACCTGGTACAAGCAATCGACGTTTCGCTGGCAGGGCGAGAAGCTCGTCGTGTACATCGACTCGTGGGGCCTGACCGACGAGCTTCCGCCGGCGGACCTCATTCTCATCACGCACGCGCACGGCGACCACTTCGCGCCGGATGACATCGCTCGCGTGAAGAACGACAAGACCGTGATCGTCGCACCGGCCGACGTCGCGAAAGAGCTCTCAGGTAATGTCAAGCCGGTCAAGCCCGGAGATCGACTCGACGTTGCCGGCGTGAAGATCGAGGCCGTGCCCGCCTACAACATCGACCCCGCGCGTCTCGAGGCTCATCCGAAGGCGAACAACTGGGTCGGCTACGTCCTGCAGCTCGGCGGACATACCTATTACCACGCGGGCGACACCGATCACCTGCCCGAGCTCGACAAGATCCGAAGCGACGTCGCCTTCCTGCCGATCGGCGACGGCGGTTACGTCATGACGGTCGACGAAGCGGCCGGTATGGCCAAGGCGCTCAAGCCGAAGATCGCCGTGCCCATGCACTTCGGGTTCTACCCGGGCGTCGGCGTGCCCGCGGACGGCGAGCGGTTCAAGAAAGCCGCCTCGCCCATCGAGGTAAAAGTCTTCACCCCGGTGCATCCGTTCGCGAACGAGTAAGGGGA
The DNA here is from genome assembly GCA_030773995.1 of Chloroflexota bacterium. GTDB lineage: Bacteria > Chloroflexota > Limnocylindria > P2-11E > P2-11E > UBA4735. Next base: position 4,298 of record JALYLX010000006.1, on the reverse strand, counting down.
ATATCCTCGAGTCAGATGGCGACCACCATCAGCCAGATTATCGCGGTGAACCCGGCGACCGAGGATCTGATCGCGTCGTTCGACGCCTTCGGACCCGACGAGGTCGAGATGGCCCTCGCCGAAGCGCACGACGCATTCCTTTTGTGGCGCGACCGTCCGATCGCGGAGCGTGCTGTTCCGATGCGCGCGCTCGCGCGGCTCCTCCGGGAGCGCGCGGATGCGTACGCGCGCCTCGCCACGCTCGAGATGGGGAAGCCCATCGCCGAGGCGAAGGCCGAGATCGAGAAATGCGCGTGGGCGTGCGAGCACTTCGCGGAGACCGCGGCCCGCTATCTCGCGGACGAGGTGATCGCTTCGAACGCGCGGCGGAGCCTCGTCGCGTTCCAGCCGCTCGGCGTGGTCCTCGCCGTGATGCCCTGGAACTTTCCGTTCTGGCAGGTCGTTCGCTTCGCGGCGCCGGCGCTCATGGCCGGCAACGCGGGTCTCCTCAAGCACGCCTCGAACGTCCCGCAGTGCGCGCTCGCGATCGAAGAGGTCATCCGCGACGCCGGGTTCCCGCAGGGCCTGCTGCGCGCCGTCCTCGTGTCGGGCGCCGCGATCGAGCCGATCATCGCTGACGACCGCATCCGCGCGGTCACGCTCACCGGGAGCTCCGACACGGGCTCCCGCATCGCAGAGCTCGCGGGCCGTGCCCTCAAGAAGACCGTCCTCGAGCTCGGCGGATCCGATCCGTTCATCGTCCTCGCCGACGCGGACCTCGAGGCCGCGGCGACGACCGGCGTCCGCGCGCGCAACCAGAACAACGGCCAGTCGTGCATCGCCGCGAAGCGGTTCATCGTTGAGGAGTCCGTGGCCGGCGACTTCGAGCGGCGTTTCGCGAAGGGCGTCGAGGATCTGCTCGTCGGCGACCCGATGGATCCGAAAACGCAGATCGGTCCGCTCGCGCGTCGCGACCTCCTCGAGACGCTCGAGCGCCAGGTCGACGGATCGGTGCGCGCGGGCGCGCGCGTGCTGACCGGCGGCGAGCGCGTGAGCGGGAAGGGCTTTTACTTTCGGCCGACCGTCCTCGGCAACGTGACGCCGGACATGCCCGCCTTCAGGGAAGAGACGTTCGGCCCCGTCGCCGCCGTGGTGCGCGTGCGCGATGCGGACGAGGCGGTGCGCGTCGCGAACGATTCGGCCTACGGCCTCGGTGCGTCGCTCTGGACGCGCGACGCCGCGCTGGGCGAGCGCCTCGCCCGCCGGATCGAATCGGGGAGCGTCTTCGTGAACGGCATGGTCGCGTCGGACCCGCGCCTCCCATTCGGCGGCATCAAGCGTTCGGGCTACGGCCGCGAGCTCTCGGCATTCGGTGCGCGCGAGTTCACGAACGTGCAGACGATCTGGATAGGGCCCGCGGAGGCGCCACAGCCGACGTCCCAGCCGGCCGAGTGACCCGGGCACGCGTGGCGAACGTCGGGGACGCCGAGGCGATCGCGCGCATCCACAACGAGGGCATCGCCGACCGGCTGGCCACGTTCGAGACCGAGCCCCGGACCGCCGATCACATCGCGCGTGGCCTACGCGAGCGCGCCGAGCGCTGGCCGACGGTGGTCGTCGAGCGCGACGGGCGCGTGATCGCGTGGGCGTCCGCGAGCGAGTACAGAGCGCGGTCGTGCTACTCCGGGGTCGCCGAGTTCTCGGTGTACGTTGCCCGCGACGCTCGGGGGACCGGGGCGGGCCGCGCGGCGATGGACGCGCTCGTCAGCGAGTGCGAGAGCCGAGGGATATGGAAGCTCCTCTCGCGCGTCTTCCCCGAGAACGAGCCGAGCCGAAAGCTCCTCGCGAAGGCCGGGTTCCGCGAGGTCGGCACATACCGAAGGCACGCGAAGCTCGACGGCGCGTGGCGCGACACCGTCATCGTCGAGCGGCTTATCGGCGAGGCCGCCCGTTGAACGTCGCGCAGCTGCTCGTGAACTGCCTCGAGAACGAGGGCGTCCGCCACGTGTTCGGTATACCCGGCGAGGAGACGCTCGAGCTCAACGCCGCGCTCGCTGACAGCAACAAGATCAAGTTCGTGCTCACGCGGCACGAGCAGGGTGCCGCCTTCATGGCCGACGTCTACGGCCGCCTCTCGTCGTACCCCGGCGTCTGCCTGGCCACGCTCGGGCCGGGCGCAACCAATCTCATCACCGGAGTGGCCGACGCGCAGATCGACCGCGCGCCGCTCGTCGCGATCACGGGGCAGGTCGGCCTCGAGCGCTCGCACAAGGAATCGCACCAGTACATCGACATCGTGCGGATGTTCGGCCCGGTCACGAAGTGGAGCACGCGGATCAGCGTCGGCGAGACTACGCCCGAGATCGTCCGCAAGGCCTTCCGCCTCGCGCGTCTCGAGAAGCCGGGCGCCACCCACATCGAGCTTCCCGAGGACATTGCCGGCGAGGACATCGAGATGAAGCCGCTCGAGGTCCGGCGGACCTCATATCCCAAGGCGCAGGAAGCGGTCATCACCCGGGCGCTCGAGCTCATCAAGCAAGCGAAGAACCCGATCATCCTCGCCGGCAACGGCATCGCGCGACGCCAGGCGGCGGGTCACGCAAGTGTCGACGCGCTCCGGCGATTCGTCCGGCGGAGCGGGATATCCGCGACGCACACCTACATGGCGAAGGGCGTGCTCGACCCGTTCAGCCCGCAGTCGCTTCCGGCGGCGGGCCTGCAGCGCCCGGGTGCAGAGCTCGCGAACATCCCGCAGCTCGCGGAAGCGGACCTGGTCATTGCCATCGGTTACGACCTCGTCGAATGGTCCCCGTCCCACTGGAATCCGAAACGCGACAAGGTCGTCGTCCATGTCGACAGCACCGCGGCCGAGCTCGACGGCCACTACCAGCCGTCGGTCGAGGTGGTGGGCGCGCTCGACGAGTCCCTCGCCGAGCTCGCGGAGCGCGTCGAAGAACGGAAGGACCGGCCCATCCGGAGCGCGAACAAGCCGCTCGGGGCGACGTCCAAGGACATGCACGCGCCGTTTGCGCCGCAGCAGGTCGTCGCCGCGGTCCGCGAGGCGCTCGCGCCAGAGGACATCGTGGTCAGCGACGTCGGCGCGCACAAGGTGTGGCTGTCGCGGTACTACCCGACGCCGGTCCCGAATACGGTGATCGTCTCGAATGGCCTCGCCTCGATGGGGATCGCGCTCCCCGGTGCGATCGCGGCGAAGCTCGTCTTCCCTGAGCGAAAGGTCATCGCCTTCGCGGGCGACGGCGGTTTCCTCATGAACGTGCAGGAGCTGGAGACGGCCAAGCGGATCGGCGCCGCGATCGTGTGTATGGTCCTCGTCGACGACCGCTTGGGGATCATCGAGGCGAACGAGAAGCGGCTCTTCGGGCGCGCGTTCGCGACCGAGTTCGGCAATCCCGGTTTCGTCGAGCTGGCGCGGGCCTTCGGCATCGCGGGCTTCGCGGTCCCCACGCTGCGCGAGCTCTTCCCGACCCTTCGGCGCGCGCTCGACCTCGGCGAGCCTGCGCTCGTCGCGGTCCCGTGGGACCACCGCGCCAACGAGCGGATCGCGGACAGGATGCCCTAGGCCGGAACCAGCACCCTCCCGGGCCGAGCGCCGGTGTGCTCCCCCCGACGCACCACCTGCTCGCCGTTCACGAACACGTCGACCACGCCGGTCGCGTAGCGATGCGGGTCGGCGTAGGTAGCGTGGTCGGCGATCGTCTCCGCGTCGAACGCTACGACGTCGGCGTGATATCCGCGCGCGATGCGCCCGCGCCGGTCGAGACGGAGGTTCGTCGCGGGGAAGCTCGTGAGGCGCCGGATGGCTTCCTCGAGGGGCACGAGCCCCTCGTCGCGGACGTAATGCCCGAGCAGCCGCGCGAAGGTGCCGTACGCGCGCGGGTGGGGATTCGATCTGAGGAACACGCCCTCGGGTGCCGGCGCGGCCTCGTCCGAGCCGAAGCTCATCCATTCGATCGCGACCTCGCGGCGCAGGTTGTCCTCTGATGCGATGAAGTAGCACGCGCCGACGCGGCTCTCGTCCTCGACTACGAGGTCCATCGCGGTCTCTTCCGGGGATCTGGCGCGCATCCTCGCGACTTCCGTCAGTGTCTTCCCCGTCAGCGGCTTGAGGGCGTCGTTCTTGAACGAGACGAGGAGGACGCCGTCAGGCCCGCCCGCGGCGAGGTAGAGGTTCTCCCAGTCCTTTCCGGGGGCGCGCATCTCGCGAGCGACACGCTCGCGCACCGCGGGATCGCGCAGCCGCGCGAGCCACGCGCGAAAGCCGCCCTCCTGGACCCACGGCGGCATCGCGGCGTTGAGAC
>JALYLX010000005.1 GCA_030773995.1 Chloroflexota bacterium | reverse complement strand
GCCCACCGTCGTGCGGTGGGCCGCGCGTCCTGCTCGATGCCGTGTTGGATCGTCCGAGGCGCGAGTGTCGCACTCATCGACCGCGCGCCTGCTCCAGGGTCTTGATGTCGATCTTGCCCATCTTCAGCATCGCGTCGAGGACCCGCTTGGCCTTCTCGGGATCTGTGTCGGCCAACCCGTCGCTGAGTGCCGTCGGGATGATCTGCCACCACAGACCGAATTTGTCCTTGACCCAGCCGCAGCGTGACTCTTCTCCGCCCTGGGACAGCTTCCCCCACAGCTCGTCCACTTCTTCTTGCGTCGAGCAGCTCACGAACAACGAGATCGCTTCTGTGAACTTGAACTCCGGACCGGCGTTCATTCCCATGAGCTCCTGGCCGTCGAGCTCGAACGTCACGCCCATCGCCTTGCCGTTGGGCCCTGGAGAAACACTCAGGACCTCGGAGTTCTTGAAGATGGAGACGTAGTAGCGCATCGCCTCCTCCGCCTGGTCGTCGAACCACAGGAACGGGGTGATCTTGTTCAATTTCTTCCTCCTATTTCTTTGCGGGCAGCGTCGCGAGGTGGGCGGCGAGGTGGTCGAGGATCTGGGTGTAGCCCGCGCGCTCCTGCTCCTCGCTCTCCGCCATCTCGATCGAGAGCGTGAGCTGCGTCCCACCGAGGACGTCGACGAGCGTCGTCGTCATCACGCGTCCATCGCCGATGACCTGGACGATCCGCTCGAGCTTCACGACCTCGCGGTACGTGCCGCCGAGCTCGAAGCCCTCGTGGCTGTGGTCGGCGGGACGCATGCCGATGCTGAAGGACCCGCCGGGACGGACGTCCACCTTCGCGGACGGCGACTCCCAGTCGTTCGCGAACATCCACTTCACGATGTGCGCGGGGTCGGTCAGTGCCGTCCAGACGAGCTCGCGTGGGGCGTTGAAGACCCGCGTGAGCGTCAGCGTGCGATCGGTGACCGCGACGCCGCGGTCGGTGCTGTTCCCCGAGAGCACGCCCGCGAGCTTGCCAAGGCTCTGCGCGATCCCCTCGGGCATGCCCTGCTTGGCCATGGCCTCGAAGTCCGCGACGGTCTCGAGGGTCTGGTGGATCGTGAGCTTCGTCTTGCCCGCCTGGTCCTCGAACAGGACCGTCATCAGCACCTCCGGCATCCGCTGGCCGCCCGCCTCAGGCCGCATCGTGAAGGCGAGCCGCTCGTTCGGCACGACCTCGCGGAACACGCCGGGGCCAGGGAAGATCTGACCGTTGAGCGGCGGGCCGTCCGGCGCCTTCATGTCGACGCGGAAGACGCCGCCAGGCCGAGGATCGACCTCGCACCGCGGTGAGGTGAATCCTTCCGGCGGGAACCATCGCGCCAGCTGCTTCGGATCGGTCCACGCCTTGAACACGCGCTCGCGCGGCGCGTCGAAGATGCGCGTCGTGACGAGCGTGCGCTCCGCTAGGGCGGCGCTATTTCCCGTGGCCATGCTTCTTTTCCTCCCGCTGTAGTTCGCGCAGATGCAGATCGAGGCGATCGAGGCTCTGCTCCCAGAAGATGCGGTACCGCTCCATCCACTTCGCGGCCTCCTTGAGCCGGTCCGCCTCGAGCCGGGCGGGGCGCCACTGGGCGTCACGGCCGCGCGAGATCAGTCCGGCGTGCTCGAGCACCTTGAGGTGCTTCGACACTGCCGGGAGCGTCATGTCGAACGGCTTCGCGAGCTCCGTGACCGAGGCGTCCCCGGACGCGAGGCGTGCGAGGATCGCCCGCCTGGTCGGGTCGGCGATGGCCGCGAACGTGGCGCTGAGCCGGTCGGTTGCCATGCCGTACTTCACCTACTGGTTATATAACTAAGTGGTGTAGTACGGCAACGGTCGCCGGCTGTCAAGTGGACGGGAGCGGTACGAGTTGGAACGCGCAACTCGGATGCCGCACTGGGTGCCGCGGCGGATGATGTTGATGATGTTCGGAGTGCGCTGGATGAGTCTGCCCGTCGCGCTGGCGATCTCCGCTTGTGTGTCGGCCGGACCGGTCATCGTCCCGAGCCCGCGACCAGCGAGCCCTTCGCCGATCGCCTCCGTGACCGTCGGGCCAACGCCGAGCCCCGCTCCCACGACGGCCGCCGCCGGACTCGTCAGCGCGGGCGCCGCGCCGGAGGCGGGCGTGCTGTTCATCCAAGGGCCAGACAACCGCATCTACCGCTACGACGGAGCGACCGGCGCCCTTGCCGCGATCAGCGGGGCGGCGACCTTTGCGGGCGAACGCGCCGACGGGGCAGTCGTCGTCGGAACGCATGGGTCGGCGGACCTACTTCGGTGGGACGGCAGCGTGGGCACCGCGATCTGTGGCGACAGAACAGTGATCGCCGTCGCGGCGGACGGCGCGTGCGCGTTCACCGGCGAGGGCGGCGACGCATCGGTGTACGTGCAGCTTCCTCGCGAAGCCACCCGTCGCAAGCTCCTGCCCGCGGATTGGGGCGCCGGCGGTCTCGTGTGGGATCCCGACGGGACTCGGATCGCGCTGATGCGATCGCTGGCCGGACCCGATCTCGCGACGCGCTCCCACAACGCGCTCTGGCTCATCGACGCGGACGGCACGCCGCGCGAGCTCTACCGGCCGCCAGGTGCTTCCGCCTTCGTGTACAGCCTGGGCTGGTCGCCGGACGGCCGGTCCATCGCCGCCCTGCAGCAGGGGATCGTCAGCGCATCGGCGGAGATGGATGGCGCCGAGCTGCTCCTCGTCGATGTCTCTAGCAGGCAGGTGACCTCGCTCGGCACCATCGTCCAGCACTGGTATCGCTGGTCGGATGACAGCCGTCTGGCGTTCGTCCGCGGTGGCGGGCGCGAAACGTGGATCGGCAAGCAGCTGTTGCTCCGCGAGCGCGACGGCGCGATCGTGCCGGTCAGTGCGCCGGATCGGGTGGGGCTCGCACCGGCGTGGGCGCCGAGCGGCGGGAGGTTGGCCTGGATCGACGCACCTCAAGGTGACGGCCTGACGAACGGCGCATATGTCAATGGCGTCGGTCCCGGCGCACGGCGCGCCAGCGTGTCGACCGACCGCGTGATCGGCTCGATCGACTGCGGGGATCGCGTCGTCGAGGGGGTCCGCTGGTCGGCCGACGATCAGCTCCTGCTGCTCTGCCGCCGGCCCGGCGACGTCGCCCGTCCGCTCGAGCTCTGGCTCCGCCGCTTCGCGACCGCCGGCTCGCCGCTGTTCCCACTTGTGACAGGGTTGGGCGATGACACGCTGCGTGGCTTCGGCGTCTACGGCGCGCATCCGAGCCTCTTCAGCCTCGTCGCCTGGTCGAAGGCGGTGCCCGAGGCGCGACCGGCGCTCCGGCCGACCGGGTTCCTCCTCCCCAGCTCCTGCGCGTACCTCAACGCCGGCACGCCGAGCGGCGAGCGCACGCTCTGGGGGGTGGACTGCGGCGTCGCGGGACGGCACGACGCCCGAGGGCTGCTCGGCGCCGCGCTCACGGCGCAGGGCTGGGTGAGCTGCGGCCCGGCCCTGGCGAACGGGACGTGGCTAAAGGATCAGTGGGCCCTCACGGTGGGCGAGCCCTCGGGCGAGCCCCTCTCGTACATCGGACTGACCGAAAGTCCGCGCCGCATCGTCAGCTGCTGATCGCGCCCCGCGACAAGTACGCCTGGAGGGGCTCGAACCCCCGACCTCAACGTTCGTAGCGTTGCGCTCTATCCAACTGAGCTACAGGCGCGCGCGGAGAGTCAAGTTTAGCATCGCGCCCTGATGCCGGTGCTCTCTTCGTCCTTCGACCGTGCGTCCGGCCAGGCGCGCGAGAACCGCGAATCGATGAGCGCTCTCGTCGCGGACCTCCACAAGAAGCTCGACGCCGTGCGCCAGGGCGGCCCCGAGCGAGCGCGCGAGAAGCACGCGAAGGCAGGCAAGCTGCTTCCCCGCGAGCGCGTCGAGCGGCTCCTCGATCCGGGCTCACCGTTCCTCGAGATCGCCCCATTGGCCGCGCTCGACCTCTACGACAATGACGCACCGTCTGCGGGCATCGTCACTGGGATCGGCCGGATCGCCGAGCACCTCTGCGTCATCGTCGCCAACGACGCGACGGTGAAGGGCGGCACGTACTACCCACTGACCGTGAAGAAGCACCTGCGGGCACAGGAGATCGCGCTCGAGAACCGGCTGCCCTGCCTCTACCTCGTCGACTCAGGCGGAGCGTTCCTCCCGCGGCAGGACGAGGTCTTCCCGGACCGCGAGCACTTCGGCCGGATCTTCTACAACCAGGCGCGGATGTCGTCGCTCGGCATCGCGCAGCTCGCCGTCGTGATGGGCAGCTCGACCGCGGGCGGGGCGTACGTGCCGGCGATGAGCGACGAGACGGTCATCGTGAAGGGCCAGGGCACGATCTTCCTTGGCGGCCCGCCGCTCGTGAAGGCAGCGACCGGCGAAGAGGTGAGCGCCGAGGATCTCGGCGGCGCCGATGTGCACGCGCGGAAGAGCGGGGTGGTCGATCATTACGCGCTCGATGACGCCCACGCGCTCGCCATCGCGCGCGACATCGTCGCCAATCTTGGGCCGCAGCCGCTCCACTGGGCCGACGACGTGACCGTACCGGAGGCACCGGCACACGACCCCGCGGATCTCTACGCGATCGTGCCCGCGGACACCCGTACGCCGTACGACGTGCACGAGGTCATCGCGCGGCTCGTCGACGCCTCGAAGTTCACGGAGTTCAAGGCGCTCTACGGCGAAACCCTCGTCTGCGGCTTCGCGCGGATCATGGGGTTCCGCGTCGGGATCGTCGCGAACAACGGGATCCTGTTCAGCGAGTCGGCGCTCAAGGCGGCGCACTTCATTCAGCTCTGCGACCGGCGCGGCGTGCCCCTCGTATTCCTCCAGAACATCGCGGGCTTCATGGTCGGCAAGGAGTACGAGGAGGGCGGCATCGCGAAGGACGGCGCGAAGATGGTGACCGCGGTCGCGTGCGCCGTCGTCCCGAAGTTCACGGTGATCATCGGCGGCAGCTTCGGCGCCGGGAACTACGGGATGTGCGGCCGCGCGTACGGTCCCAGGCAGCTCTGGATGTGGCCCAACGCCCGCATCAGTGTCATGGGCGGCGAGCAGGCCGCGACGGTGCTGTCGTTCGTTGGCACCTTCGAGAACGACAAGGCCCGCGAGGCCTTCAAGACGAAGATCCGCGACCAATACGAGACCCAGGGCTCGCCGTACTACTCGACGGCACGCCTCTGGGACGACGGGGTCATCGATCCGATGGACACGCGAGCCGTCCTCGCCCTCGGCCTCGCCGCGGCGCGGCACTCGCCCATCGGCGAGCCGCGCTACGGCGTCTTCCGGATGTGACCTGAGATGGCCCGGATCAGCTACGTCGACCCGGCGACGCTCACTGACCCCGAGCTCGTCAGCGACCTCGAGCGCGCACGGCGCTTCGGCACGCCACGGCCGGAGACGCAGTCGATCCGCTCGCACGTCCCGGCCGTGGCGAAAGCGTTCTCACGCGCATGGGACACGATCTTCCGCGACGGGATCGTCGAGCACGAGCTCAAGGAGCTGTGCCGCGTCTACGTCTCGAAGACGATCGAGTGCGACTACTGAGGGTCGCAACGGTCTCTCCGGGCTGGAGAGCATGGCCTGATCGAGGATGACTACGCGGAGCTTCTGAACTTCGAGCGCTCCGACCGCTACACCCCGCGCCAGAAGGCCGCGCTCCTCTACACGAGCATGCTCGTCTGGGACCCCGAGGGGGCGGACGGAGCGGTGTGGGCGCGGCTGCGCGAGCACTTCACCGACGAGCAGATCGTCGAGCTCGGCGCGTTCGTGTCGCTCACCTACGGCCAGCAGCGAGTCATCAAGACCTGGGGCGTCGGGCACAAGGAGCTTCCAGCGGAGCCGGGCGCGGGCCTCGCCCGCGATACGCACTGAAGATGGCGCAGCTCGGCGGGACCGCCGACGAGATCCGGGCGCTCGTCCCTCCCGTGCTCGCGGCGTACGAACGGACGCGCGACACGGTGCTCCGGGCGGGCGTCGTCGATCCTGCGTTGAAGGAGCGGTGCTTCAGATACCTCGCGACCGGCGAGGACCGGGCTGACCCCGCGGGCGCGAGCGAGCGCGATCGCGCGGCGCTCGAATGGGCGAGTGCCATCGCGTGGGACTCGGCTCGCGCGGACGATGCACTTTGGTCGCGGCTGCACGCGTTCTTCACCGAGCCGGAGCTCGTCGACCTCGGATGCGCGATCGGCTTCGAGCTCGGCTACCAGCACTGGCGCCGGACCATCGGCCTCGCGGCGCGCGACTAGGCGCCCAGGCGCTCCTTCATCCAGTCGGCCATCGCCGGCCGGTACTTGTAGGTGATGTTGTTGCAGACGTGATTCCCGTCGGGGTACATGAGGAGCGTCGCGTCCTTCGCCTCGCGGGCGATCCGCTCCGCCTGCTCCGGAGGGAACAGCCGGTCCTTCGCGCCGTGGATGATGAGCACCGGGCAGTCGACCTTCTCGATGATGCCGCGCAGCGACAGCTGCTTCGACTTCTCGAACGCCTCGGCCTCATCGTGCGAGTGCGTGTAGTAGACGTAGCCGCCCTTGGTGAGCGGATTCAATGCGGGCCAACACTCCGAGAGGTCGTAGGGGCCGGCGAGCGCTATGAGCGCGCGGAGCCGCTTCTCCTTGGCCGCGGCGAACGGACCGTAGATGCCGCCCATGCTGATGCCCATCAGTCCGACGCGCGAGAGGTCGAGGTTGTCGCGTGCACGCAGGCCGTCGATGATCGCGGTCACGACGCCTGACCAATCTGGACGGATCGGGAAGCGGCGCTCGTTCTCGCCCTGACCGGGGCCGTCAACGGATAGCGTGGCCATGCCGCGCTTGAGGAAGTCGTTCTCCATCGCGAAGAGCTCTTCCTTCACCGAGTCCAATCCGGGGACCATGAGCACCAGCGCGGGACGAGCGATGTCGCGCGGCCGGCGCAGGATGCCCGGGATCACCGAACCCTCGAACGCCAGCTCGACGCGCTCGCCGGCGGGATCGAGGTCCGGCAGGGCCATCTTGTAGGCCTCGACGGTGCGGCGCGCGAGATCCTCGTGCAGCCCGCGGTCCTCGAACCAGAGGAACTTGCCGAGGTGGTACGACCACGCCGCGCGCTGGTACGCCTCGGTCGCGGTGACCGTGCGGCCGTCGCGCGCCGCGGCGTCCGCGAGCGCCCGATGCACGTTGCCAGTGTCGCCCCAGAACGGCGCCCATTCCTTCCATTCCGTGACCGTCGCGAGCGCGCGCTCGAAGTCGTTGACGTCGACGCCGTTCGCGACGAAGCGCGGCTTCCAATGCGACGCCGCGAGCTGCACGCGGTTCTGCGTCTCGACCGCCATCACGACCTCCGGATCTTCTCGTACTCGCGCGGCCAGGTGTCGAGCCCGCGGCGCTCGTAGTGGTACTCGAAGGCGTCGGCCTGCGGCTCCGTGAGCTCGCCGTACAGCTCGGGCCGGCGATCGTGCGACTGGCCTGGCCGAGACCAGAGCACGTCCGCGTCCGACGCGGGCGGCGACAGCATCTCGTCGTCGTAGAAATGGGAGCGCAGCAGGCGCAGCCGCTCGAGGTCGAGCTCGGCGCAGGCCATGCCCGGCCCGTCGACGGCGGCGAGCATCCGCTCGGGCGACGCGATGCAGGTGCGGCCGCCGCTCCCACTGAACAGGTTCTGATCCATGACCACGTACACGATGTTCTCGGCGGCCCGCGCGCGCGCGACCGAGCGCCAGGTGTCCTGGAGCCGCGTGCGGGTCGGTGAATGCACCCCGCCGCCCGGCGCGACGATGATGTCCGCGCCGCGGAGCATGAGGATGCGCGAGAGCTCCGGCACGAAGAGCTCGCTGCAGATGAGCAGGCCGATGCGGCCGAACGGCGCGTCCACTGTCATGAGCTCGTCGCCGGGCAGCACGTGATGGCGGCCGCCCATGAGGTACGCGTTGAAGATCGGGTGGTTCGGCTGCACCCGACGATACGTCGCGCGCACGTTGCCGTCATCATCGACGAGCTTGTGGGTGATGTGGAACGTGTCCGGCAGCGCGGCCCGCTCCAGCCGTCCCGCGCTCACCCACACGCGGCGCCGGCGCGCGGACTCGCGTACCCGCTCGAAGGCGTCGTTCTCCAGCGGGCCGGAATATGGACCGGGGTAGCCCTCCGGGAACACGACGTACGCGACGCCCTGATCGGCGGCCTCGTCGATGAAGCGGATCGCCTGCTCGGCGTTCTTCCACTCATCTTGGCCCGTGAACGATGGCGGCTGGACCGCCGCCACGCGCACGCCGGTCACTCCGCCGCCTCGAGCTGCTTCACCACGTCGTCGAGGAAGCGCGCGGCGTCGGCGCCATCGGCGACACGGTGATCCACCGAGAGCGTCAGCGTCACGACCGGCCGCACATCGGCCCCCCCGTCGCGCGCGACCACCTGATCGCGCACGCGACCCATTGCCAGGATCGCCGCCTCCGGCGGGTTCACGAGCGCGGTGAACCGGTCGACGCCGAGTGACCCGAGGTTCGAGACTGAGAACACCGCCCCCGTGAGCTCGTCGCTGCTGAGCCTGCCGGCGCGCGCGCCCTCCTCGAGGTGTTCCCGTTCCTGCTCGAGGGTCGCGAGGTCCTTCTTGTCCGCGTCGCGGATCACCGGCACGAGCAGGCCGTCGCTCACCGCGACCGCGAGGCCGATGTGCGCGCCGGCTTGCTCGACGATCGCGTCGCCGTCGAAGCGCGACCGCAGCCGCGGATGGGCAGCGAGAGAGAGCGCGGCGGCCAGCACGACGACGTCCGTGAACGACGCGCCGGCTTGCTTGCGCCGCGCGTTCGCGGCGGTCATGTCGACATCGCGCTCGATCGAGAACTGCGGCGCTTCGCTAGTGGAACGGCTCATCGCCGCGGCGATCGCCTTGCGCATGCGCGAGAGCGGGATGCGCTTCTCCGCCGTGTAAGGCGCCGGCGTCGCGGATCCCGCCGCGGCCGCCTCCACATCCTCCATCGAGATTCGAGGCGGCTTCGAAGCGACAACGGTTGCAAGATCGACCCCGAGCTCCTGCGCCCTCTTGCGCGCTGCGGGGGACGCAATGACGCGATCGGCCGAGGACGACCGTCGAGCGGTCTGGTCCGACGGCTGAGGCGATGTCGTCGGCCGGGGGATTCGAGCCGCCGCACGCGGCGATGGGGTCGCCTCGGCCGCGTCACCGAGAGCCTCGTCGGCGGTCGACGTGATGATGGCGACGTCGGTCGCGACCGGGACCATGTCGTCCGGCTTCGCGAGCAGCCGGCGCACGAACCCCGTGGTCGTCGCCGGCACCTCCATCGCGGCCTTGTCGGTCTCGACCTCGAAGAGGACTTCGCCCTCGGCCACCCGATCGCCCTCGTTCTTGTGCCAGGCGATGAGGCGGCCCTCGTCCATCGTGAGCCCGAGCTTCGGCATGATCACGCGCGTCACGCTCATCGCGCGGCCGCCGTCTGGCGGGGGGCGAGCGCGTCGCTGAAGCTCAGCCCGAGGTCCTGCATCACGACCTCCGCGCAGTTACGCCCTGGGGCTCCGGTGACCGAGCCGCCGGGGTGGGTCGTCGCGCCGGTCTGGTACAGGCCGGGCACCGGCAGGCGGTAGCCGGCGTGACCAGGCATCGGTCGGAGCGCGCCATCCTGCGCGAGGTCCTGATCGCCGCCATGGCAGGAGCCGCGGTAGTTGTGCGGGTTGCGGCGCTCGAGATCGAGCGGGCTCTCGATGTGCGTCGCGAGCACGTTCGCCTTCGTGATGCCCTCGACGTGGCGCAGGTAATGATCGAAGAGCGCCTCGGATACGCCTGCCTTGATGCTGTCCCAGCGCTCCGGGCCGCCGTCGCGCAGATCGTACGGGAGGAAGCCGACGAGCTTGAGGGTGTGCTTTCCCTCGGGCGCACGACTCGGGTCTACCGCGGTGGCGTTGATCGCGAGGAGCGGCGGCCGCTCGACGCGGACCTCGCCGCGGCGGAATGCGACAAGCGCCTCGAGGAGCTCGTCCGTCGTCGCGCAGATGCCCGCGCCGACACTGGCCGTGGGCCCCTGCTCGGTGCGATACCGGGGAGGGGCGTCGAGCGCGTAGTGCGTGACGAACATCGTGACCCCGGTGCGCCACCGCTCGAGACCGGCGATGAACTCGTCGCCGAGACGCTCGCGTCCCACCACGTCCGGCAGGTGCTTGATGTGGATCGTCGAGACGACCGCGCGGCCCGCGCGATGCTCAACGCCGTCCGCGGTCATGACCCCGACGGCGCGCCCGCCCTCGACGATGACGCGCCTCACCTCGGCGCCCGTGCGCACCTCGCCACCGTGTTCGGCGACGATGCGCGCGAGCGCGTCGGGGAGCGCGACCGAGCCGCCCTCGGCGGTGGTCCAGCTGAATGCTTGCCGTCCCGCGGGGAGCGAGAGCGCGTTCAGCCCGGTGCCCGGCTGATCGACATTCGCCATGGCCATGAGCGCCAGCCAGAGGAAGAAGGCGCGCACGTGCTCGTCGTCGAAGCGCTCGCGCACGATGTCGACCGCGCTCGCGTACCGCCAGCGCACGGCCTCGAGGCCCGGGCTCGTCTGTTCCAGGTCCGCGAGCTGCGCGCTCGGCGTCGCCGCCGGCGAGTAGCGAGCCTGCGTGCTCACTCCCTTGATCGCGTCCCAGTCCGCGAGCAGGCGCTCGTAGGCGCGCGCGTCGTGCTCGCTGAACCGCGCGAGCTCGCGGACGGTCGCGTTCGGGTCGCGGAACATCGTGATGCTTCGACCGTCGAGGAACGGCATCACCGCGGCGGGTTCGGGGAAGAGGTACCGGAGCCCGTGCGCGCCGAGGGACAGCTCGTCGTTGCGGACGATCGGACTCGACTGGAAGACCGTGTGGGCGCTCGCGCACATGTCGTGACGGAATCCGGGGAGCGTCGCCTCCTCCGTACACGTGTCGCCGCCGATCCGTTGCGCGCGCTCGAGCACCAGGACCTTCATCCCGGCGCGGGCGAGATACGCGGCGCAGACGAGGCTGTTGTGTCCGGCGCCGGCCACGACGACATCGAAGGCCGTCACCCGTGCACGAGCTCCCGTGCCGACGTGACGATGTCCGCCGCCTGCGGGACGACGCCCAGCTCGAGCGGCTGCGCATACGGGATCGGCGTCTCGAGGCCCGCGAGCCGCCGTGGCGGCGCGTCCAGGTCGTCGAACGCTTCCTCCGCGACCATCGCGGCGATCTCGCCGCCGTAGCCGCCGCGCTTGATCGCCTCGTGGACCACGAGGCAGCGCCGCGTCTTGCGGACCGACGAGAGGATCGCGTCCTTGTCGAGCGGGACGAGCGAGCGGAGATCGACCACCTCGGCGCTGATGCCTTCGTCGGCGAGCGTCGCCGCTGCCTCGAGCGAGAAGAGCACCTCGCGCGACCACGTCACGATCGTGACGTCGGTGCCTTCGCGCTTCGTGTCGGCCTTGCCGAGCGGGACCAGGTGTTCGCCGGTCGGCACCGGCCCCTTCGTGCGGTAGAGCAGCTTGTGCTCGATGAACATGACCGGATCGTCGTCCCGGATCGCCGACGCTAGCAGCCCCTTCGCATCCGCCGGCGTCGACGGCATCACGACCTTCAGCCCGGCGACGTGGGTGAACCAGGCCTCGAGCGACTTCGAATGCTGCGCGGCGTTGCCGCGGCCCGAGCCGCCCTGGGTGCGCACGACGAGGGGCACGCGCGCCTGGCCCCCGAACATGAAGTGGTTCTGCGCGGCCTGGTTCACGATCTGGTCGATCGCGAGGCCGGAGAAGTCGATGTACATGAGCTCCGCCACCGGCCGCATCCCCGTGAGCGCCGCGCCGACCGCGGTGCCGACGAGCCCGATCTCGCTGATCGGCGTCTGGAGAATGCGCGTCGGCCCGAACTCCGCCAGCAGGTTCGCGGTCACCTGGAACGCGCCGCCGTGCTCGGCGATGTCCTCACCGAGCACGATGACCCGCACGTCGCGCTGCATCTCGATGCGGAGCGCGTCGTTGAGCGCCTCCGCGTAGAACATCTCGCGAACCGACCCGTCCCCCCCCGCCCCCGCGTCGGGCGCGGGCGTGGTTCGACTAGTGGCTGGCATAGATCTCCTCCGGCGTCAGCGGCGACGCAGGCGGGCCGGCCTCGGCCCACACGACGGCTCTCTCCATCGCTTCGTCGATGCCGCGGTCGATCGCGTCGAGCTCGGCCTCGGTTCCGAGCTTCTCCCGGACGATCCACGCGCGCGCGTCGACCAACGGATCGAAGGTGGTCTTCCAGCCTTCGATCTCTTCCTTCGTCTGGTATTTCCGCGGGTCGCCATAGTAGTGGCCCTCGTGGCGATACGACTCGCACACGAGGAGCGTCGGGCCGCCTCCCGTACGCGCACGTGAAATGGCCTCGCCCGCCGCCTCGTACACGTTCGCGACGTCTCGGCCGTCGACGCGGACGCCGGGCATCCCGTAGCCCGCGGCACGTATCGCGATGTCTTCGATCGCGAACGCCTTCTTGGCGGGGAAGCTCTCGGCGTACTGGTTGTTCTCGCACACGTAGATGACCGGGAGCTTCCAGATCGCGGCGATGTTCAATGACTCGTGGAACGTGCCCTGGTTCGCCGCACCATCGCCGAAGAACGACACCGCGACTTGATCGGTGCCGAGCTGTTTCGCGGTGAGCGCGGCGCCAGTGGCGATCGGGATGCCGCCACCGACGATGCCGTTCGCCCCGAGGTTCCCCTTCGAGGTATCGGCGATGTGCATCGACCCGCCACGGCCCCGGCAGTAGCCGGTCTCGCGGCCCAGCAGCTCCGCGAACATCTTCCCGAGATCGGCGCGCTTCGCGATGCAGTGGCCGTGCCCGCGGTGCGTCGACGTGATCCAGTCGTCGTCGCGGAGGTGCTCGCACACGCCCGCGGCGATGGCCTCCTCGCCCGCGTAGCTGTGGATCGTCCCCCAGATCTTGTTCTCACCGAAGAGCGTCGTGCTCCGCTGCTCGAAGCGGCGGATCTCGCGCATGACCTTGTAGAGATTCAGTGCGGTCTTGTGCTCCATCACTTCTCCTGTGGGCACAGCATCACGCGGATCGCGCCGTCGCGGCGCTCGGTGAACGTGGCCCACGCCTCCGCAAAGCACGTGAGCGGGAACTGATGTGTGGTGAGCGAGCGGACATCGATCTTCCCGTCCGCAAGGAGCGCGAGCGCCCGGCCCGATACGCGCTTCGGGTTCGCGACCGAGCCGAGGATGTCGAGGTGCCCGCGGACGATTGTCGAAAGGTCGATCCCCGAGAGCTCGACGCCCTGGCCGGTGGCACCGCCAAGGACGACGCGCCCGCCGCGGCGGGCGAGACGGATCGCGTCGCGAGCGGCATCCGCGGTGCCCGCGAACTCGACGACGAGGTCGAACGTGCCGAAGAGCGGCGCCGCGTCCTCGACGACGCGGTCGGCGAACGCTGCCGCGCGCGCGAGGCGCTCGCCGCGCCCGACCAGGACGACCTCGCCGGCGCCCAGCACGCGGGCGAGCTGCGCCGCGCAGAGCCCGATGGCCCCCGGGCCAACGACCGCGACGCGCTCGCCGCTGACCAGGCGGCCGCGCTCGAGGGCCCAGAGCGCGACGCCGAGATTGTCCGTCCAGGCGCCTTCCTCGAGCGAGACGTTCGCAGGGAGGACGTGGATCGCGGCCGCAGGCACGCTCGCGTACTGCGCGAGTCCGCCTGCGATCGTGAACCCGATGTGCGCGTGTCCGGTCTCCCGCTTCCCGTAGTTGAGGCACAGGTTGTAGAGGCCCTCGCGGCAGCGATCGCAGGTACCGCAGCCCACGTGCACCTCGATGCCGACACGCGTGCCGATCGGCAGCCCGTCGATGCCGGCGCCGAGGGCGACGATCTCACCGGAGAACTCGTGCCCGGGCACGTGCGGGAAGGTCGTGCCGGCGAACGTCCCGGCAAGGATCTTCCGGTCCGTTGCGCAGACCATCGACGCGGCGACGCGCACGAGCACGTGGCCCGGCGCCGGCCGCGGCGTCGGCATCGTGCGCACGGCGAACTCGTTCGGCCGGTCGAACACGACCGCCGTCATCTCGAGCGGCAGACTCACGGCTCGACGATGACCTTGAGCGCGCCGTCGACCCGCTCGTTGAACGTCTTGAGGGCCTGGCCGAAGTCGGCGAGCTTGAAGTGATGCGTAATGAGCTTCGCCGCCGGGATGCGGCCGTCGGCGATCAGCGGGATCACCTCCTCCATCGTGTTGCGGTTCGCGCGGACTCCGTGAAGGTCGATCTCCTCGAGCACGATCTTCTGCATGTCGATCTGCACCGGATCTTTCGGGATGCCGGTGAACGCGACCCGGCCGCCCTTGCGCAGCACGCCGATCGACTGGCGGATGGAATCGCTCGTCCCGGCGGAGTCGACCGCCGCATCAGCTCCGCGTCCGCCGGTGAGCTCGCGGACCGAGGCGATCGGATCGCCCGAGTGGTAGTCGACCGTCTCGAACCCGAGCTCGTGCGCACGGTCCAGGCGCTTGCCGCCGCCGACGACGATGACCCGCGCCGCGCCGAGCGCCTTCGCGCACATCGCGACGAGGAGGCCCATCCCACCTGAGCCGACCGACGCGATGACGTCGCCGGGCTCGATGCCCGCGCGCTTGGCCGAATGCAGCGCGATCGACGCCGTGTCGCAGAGGGCGCCGACGTCGAACGGCATCGCGTCGGGCATCTTGAACACGCTCTTGATCGTCTGGACTACGTACTCGGCGTACGCGCCCTGCGTGTAGTGCCCGTACTGACGGTGGCCGAGATCCTCGCGACCGTAGTTGAAGCACAGGTTGTAACGGCCGGTGCGACACATCCGGCAGTAGCCGCACCCGGAATGTGACGTGCCGGCCACGCGCGTGCCGGGCACAAAGCCGTACTCCAGGGCGACCCGGCCCGCGCTCACCACCTCGCCGGCCCACTCGTGTCCCGGCGTGAACGGATACACCTTCGGCCAGCGGCCCTTGAACGAGCCCTCGATGATCTCCGTGTCGGTACCGCAGATCGCGACCGCGCGAACGCGGCAGAGGACCTCGTTCTCCTTCGGCTCGGGCTTCGGGATGTCGCCGATCTCGAACGCGTGCGGCGCGGTGAGGACGAGCGCTTGCATTTGCTACGTCTCCATGAAGGCGACGACCCGACAGATGCAGCCTTCGCCGTTCACCCAGCGCCAGGGGAACGCGCCGATGTCGACCCTGCTGCCTGCGATGCTCTCCAACTCGCCACCTAAGTTCTCCAGCATCGGGATGTTCGCCTTCGCCATGTGGTAGTGGACGTGCTCGAAATCCTTCATCGGGAGCGTCTCGTCGATCGGCTTGCCGGTCTGGGTCTCGAACTCCTTGACCAGGTCCGGGCGGAAGTACCGGACGCGCACGTGGAGGGAGTGGTCCATCGAGGCGAGATCGCCGCCAAACATCTTGATACCCTTGTCGACCAGCCAATCGCACACCTCGGGCTTCGGCCCGGGATGCCGGTCGAAGTACGTGACGTCATTGCGCGTCGGCTTCGTCCAATTGAACTGGTCCCAGCCGGTGTAGAGGATGACGACGTCGCCGCTGCGGATCTCCTCCCCCTTCGGGATGCACTGCTTGACGTCGTCGATCGAGTAGTAGGCCCATGGCTTGGTGATCGGCCTGAGGT
>JALYLX010000004.1 GCA_030773995.1 Chloroflexota bacterium | reverse complement strand
CGCTTCTATCGGCTGCTGGGCATCGACGTGCCCGACCCGAGCGGTGACCATCTCGACGTCACATTGCCTGGGGGCATCGCGCTCATGTGGGACACGCTCGAGTTGATTCAGCAGCTGGACCCCGACTGGACCGAACCGGAAGGGCACCGGATGGGTCTCGCCTTTCAGTGCTCCTCGACGGCCGACGTCGATGCGACGCACGCGCGGGTGGTCGCCGCCGGCTTTCGATCGAAGAAGGAACCGTTCGACGCCTTCTGGGGCCAGCGTTACGCGCAGGTCATCGACCCGGATGACAACGTCGTCGATCTCTTCGCGCCGCTTCCCACGCCGACGGCCTAGATAGAAAGAGGGGCCGCTTTCGCGGGCCCCTCTGTTCAAGATCGCGCCGGAGACTGCTAGGGAACGTTGGCTCCGTAGATGTCCTGGTCGAGGCCGCCCGCGTGCGGACAAGGTCGCCGCTCCAGACGCCAGTGCTGCTGACGGTGCGGCCCTTTGGCACTCCGCCCCCCAGCGATCGTGGCGACCGACGAACGAATGATGAAGGGCGGTGCAACTGGCGCGCTTTCCTGCCCTCTAGAAGGGCTTCATCACCATGAGCCAGAGGATCGCGATGAGACCCGCGTAGCCCACGCCTGCGATCTCGAATGGACGCGAGGAAGCGAGCAGCTCAGCGAGCCGCGCTGAATTCGGCGGCTCGGCGACGCGTGGGCCTTTCCCCGTTTCGTACGGCTGACCCGCGGCGCGGCGCACGTCACGAAAATATCCGGACGCGCGTGCGTACATGAACGCGAACATAGCGACGAGGATCACGATCGCGGTCCAGATCCACCCGCGGCCCCAGAAACCGGCCATGAACGCGGCCACGATGCCGCCGCCGAGTAGAACGTAGATGCCAACGTACATGCCCTGCGTCGCGAGCTTCGAGAGGTCAAGCAGAGCCTGCACGCGCGGCACGTCGCGTTCCTCGCGCAGCCTGAACGCGACGCCAGCCGACACCCCGTGCGCGAGCGCGAACGTGAATCCGCCGACGACGTGGATCCAGACGACCCAGTTGTAGAGGGAGTCCACGGCGCGAGAGGCTACCCTTTCGCGTCGAGAACGGTCAGTCCCGGCGGCCGCGCGCGCAGCCAATCGCGCCCGCGCACGAGTCCGCGCACCGTCTCCACGAACTCGCGTCCGGCGCGCGAAAGGTGGCGATCGCGGCGGTTCGCGAAACCGATCGTGCGCGTCAGCGGCTCGGCGAGGCGGACCGCGCGTAACGGGCCAGACGGATCGAGCACCAGGCTCGGCACGACCGCCACGCCGAGGCCCGCCGCCGCGAAACGCAGCACCCCATCCATCTCGCCGCCCTCGAGGGCGAAGACCGGGTCGAACCCGGCCCGCCGGCAGGCGGCCACCGTCGCCGCGCGAAGGTCGTACCCGTCGCGGAACATCACGAGCGGCACGCCCTTGAGCTCGGCGATCGGCACCGTCTTCCGCGACGCGAGGGGATGGTCATACGGGACAGCGACGACGAGCTCCTCGCGCAGCAGCGGCGCGGTCTCGAGCGCCTCGTGGCGTAGCGGCATGATCACGAGCGCGACGTCCAGGGCGCCCTGCTCGAGCTCCGCGACGAGATCGCGCGATCCGGCTTCGTGCACCACGAGGTGGATGCCGGGGTACGCGGCATGGAATTTCGCGAGCGCCGGCGGGAGGAGCGTGATGGTGAGCGACGGCGTCGCGCCGACCGCGAGCCGTCCGCGCCGGAGGTCGGCGAGCTCACGGACCTCTCCGGTGGCGCCGTCGACGTCGACGAGGACCCGGCGCGCCCACGGGAGGAAGATCTCGCCTGCCGGGGTGAGCGCGACGTTGCCCTTCATCCGGTGGAAGAGGGGAGTGCCGAGCTCCTCCTCGAGCACGCGGATCGCGCGCGACACCGAAGGCTGCGCGACGCCCAGGCCGCGCGCGGCTTTGGTGAAGTGCCGCTCCTCGGCCACGGCGACGAAGTAGCGGAGCTGGTGGAACTCCATCGTTCATAGCCTACCGCTATTACGGCGAGCGCTTTGAGACCTTTGCGTTCTGGCTCGGGCACGCCCACCATCGGCTGCGGTGGCAACGGCGTCGGCGGTCAAGGTCCGCGATCGAGCGCACGAGCGAGCGGATCTCTGGTGGGTCGAACCGGTCGTCATCGTCGCCGTCCTCGGCGCGTTCGTCCTGTACTCCATGTACGCGGGGCTCGTCGGCACGAACTATTACTTCGAGCCGTACCTCTCCCCGCTTTACTCGCCGTGCCTCACCGCGAACTGCGTGCATCCGACGCTTCCGATCGTCGGCTCGTACTGGAATCTCTCACCAGCGATCCTCATCGTCGCGTTCCCGCTCGCTTTCCGCGTGACCTGTTACTACTACCGCCGCTCCTACTACCGCGCGTTCTTCTGGTCGCCGCCGGCGTGCGCCGTCCCCGACGCGCGTAGCAGATACGCGGGGGAGACGCGCTTCCCATTCCTCATTCAGAACCTCCATCGCTACGCGCTCATCTTCGCGACGACGCTGCTGATCTTCCTGTGGTGGGACGCGTTCCTCGCGTTCAACTTCAACGGCCACTTCGGCATCGGGCTCGGATCGATCCTGTTGCTCGCGAACGTGATCCTTCTCTCGGGGTACTCGGCGAGCTGCCACTCGCTCCGCTATCTCGTCGGCGGCTACCTCGACAGCTTCCATGGAAAATCGCTCCGCTTCCGCCTCTGGAGCTGGGCGAACTGGCTCAACGCGCGCCACGCGCGCTGGGCCTGGGCGAGCCTCCTCGTCGTCGGCGGCACCGACGCCTACATCCGTCTCCTCGCGATGGGCGTGCTGCACGACCCGAGGATCGTGTTCTAGTGGCCAACGTCGAGCGCCACGAGTACGACGTGGTCGTCGTTGGCGCGGGCGGCGCGGGGTTGCGCGCCGCGATCGAGGCGCACGCGCGCGGGGCGAAGACCGCGATCGTCTGCAAGTCGCTCCTCGGCAAGGCGCACACCGTGATGGCCGAGGGCGGGATCGCCGCGGCGCTTGGCAACGTGTGGCCCGAGGACAACTGGAAGGTCCACTTCCGCGACACCATGCGCGGCGGGAAGCTCCTGAATAACTGGCGCATGGCGCAGCTGCACGCGCAGGAGGCCCCGGACCGCGTGCTCGAGCTCGAGGAATGGGGCGCGCTCTTCGATCGCACGAAGGACGGTCTCATCCTTCAGCGGGACTTCGGCGGGCATCGCTACGCGCGGCTCGCGCACGTGGGCGACCGCACCGGCCTCGAGATGATCCGCACCCTGCAGGACGCGGCCGTCGCCGAGGGCATCGACGTCTTCATGGAGTGCACGCTCCGCCACCTCCTCACGGACGGCGAACGCGTGACCGGTGCGATCGGCTACTGGCGTCAATCCGGCAAGCTCGTCGCGTTCGGCGCGAAGGCTGTGGTCCTCGCGACCGGCGGGGTCGGCAGAGCGTGGCGGGTCACCTCGAACTCCTGGGAGTACACCGGCGACGGGATCGCGATGGCGCTCGAGGCCGGCGCCGACTTGATCGACATGGAGATGACCCAGTTCCACCCGACAGGCATGATCTGGCCGCCGTCGGTCCGCGGCCTCCTGGTCACGGAGGGTGTGCGTGGTGACGGCGGAACGCTCCGCAACAAATCGGGCGAGCGCTTCATGTTCAACTACATCCCCGCGTTCTTCCGCGCCGAGACCGCCGACACGGAGAAGGAAGCGGACGCCTGGTACGAGGACAAGAGGAACAACCGCCGCACCCCGGATCTGTTGCCGCGCGACGAGGTCGCGCGCGCGATCAACTCGGAGGTGAAGGCGGGACGCGGCACCGAGCACGGTGGCGTGTTCCTCGACATCGCGACGCGCCGGTCCGCCGACTACATCAAGCGGCGCCTTCCCTCGATGTACGTCCAGTTCAAGGAGCTGGCCGACGTCGACATCACGAAGCAGCAGATGGAGATCGGTCCGACGCTCCACTACATCATGGGCGGCATTCGCGTCGAACCCGACACGGCTGCCGCGACGGTGCCGGGACTCTACGCGGCGGGCGAGGTCGCGGCCGGCATGCACGGCGCGAACCGCCTCGGCGGCAACTCGCTGTCGGATCTCCTCGTCTTCGGACGGCGCGCCGGCGAAGCCGCGGCGGAGTACAGCAAGAAAGCGCGCACGACGAAGGTCGACGACGCGCAGATGACCGCGTTCGCCCAGCGGATGGAAACGCCATTCGAAAAGCCAGGCGACGAGAACCCGTACAAGATCCATTCGGAGCTGCAGGACACGATGCAGGAGCTCGTCGGGATCATTCGACGGCGAGACGAGCTGGAAGAAGCGCTCGCGCGCCTCGAGCGGCTCCGCGCTCGCGCGGCCAAAGCAAGCGTGACCGGCTCGCGCGTCTATAACCCGGGATGGCACCTGGCGCTCGACCTCGAGAACCTCATCGGCGTGTCGGAAGCGGTGACGCGGAGCGCCCTGATCCGCCAGGAGAGCCGCGGCGGCCACACCCGCGAGGACTTCCCCAAGACCGACCCGGTGTGGGGGACCAAGAAC
>JALYLX010000003.1 GCA_030773995.1 Chloroflexota bacterium | reverse complement strand
GGCAAAGCCGGTGCCGGCCGCACGTTGGACGCAGCCAGTGCGCTCGGTCTGATAAGAAACTTCGAGGACCGCCCCGAGCAGCGGCAGCTCGCGATCGAGATCGAGCGGACGATGGCCACCGGCGGGGTGCTCGTCGCCGAGGCCGGGACCGGCGTGGGGAAGTCGATCGCCTACCTGCTGCCCGCGCTCGGGCGCGCGTTCGACGGGGAGCGGGTCATCGTGAGCACCCACACGCTCCCGCTCCAGGACCAGCTCGTCCGGAAGGACCTCCCCGATCTGCAGGCGGCGCTCGGGACGGACGTCCGCGTCGCGGTGCTCAAGGGCCGGTCCAATTACCTGTGCCCGCGCCGGTGGCAGCTCTTCCGGACGCAGGTGACCACCCGCGAGGAGGCTCGGCTCGCCCTCAAGACCCTCATCTGGCGCACGACGACGGCGAGCGGTGACCGCGCCGAGCTCAACCTCCTCGGCGGCGAGAGCGCGCTCTGGTCACGGGTGTCGGCCGATGACGAGACGTGCACGAGCCGGCGGTGTGCCGCGACGCGCGGCGGCTGCTACCTCGAGCGCGCGCGCAGCGCCGCCGCGGAGGCTGGCATCGTCGTCGTGAATCACGCGCTGCTGCTGCACGATGCCCGTGGCAGTGGCAACCTGCTGCCGCAGGCGGACCACGTCGTCGTCGATGAGGCGCACCACCTGGAGGACGTCGCGTCCGACGCCTTCGGCTTCAAGCTCGAGACGTGGCGCACGCGCCGCGACCTCGATCGCATCGCGCACTCGCCGCTCGTGGTCAGCGCGCTCAAGGGCGACGACCCCGCGCTGCTCGAGGCCGCGCAGACCCTGCGCGAGGAGATCGCGCGCGCGAACGTCACGTCCGAGGAGACATTCGCCGCCCTCGGCAGCCTCCTGCCCGAAGGCATCGATCGGCTGCGCATCACGGGCGGCGTCCGCGCGAGCGATGATCGATGGCTCCCGATCGAGCTCGCGGCGGAGCGGATGGGCGACGCCCTCGCCGGGATCCGCGCGGCGGGAGACCGGCTCGCCGCGCGTGGCGGCGACGAGGATGAGCTCGTCGAGCACGAGAGCGCGATGAAGGAGCTTGTCGGCGAGCAGGGCGCGATCGAGCACGGGGTCCATCAGCCGAAGCCGGGTGAGATCGCGTGGCTCGAGCGGGCCAACGACGGGATCGGGCTCTACGTGGCGCCCGCACACGTCGGGGGCGCCTTGCGGCGCACGCTCATCGACCGCCACCGCTCCGTGGTGCTGACCTCGGCCACGCTCGGCGTCGCCGGCACGATGACGTTCACGATGGATCGCCTCGGCGTCAGCGACATCGCGGGCACGCTGCGGGTCGGCTCGCCGTTCGATCATGCGAACCAGGCGGTGCTCATCGTGCCGTCGGACATCTCGCTACCGCACGACGAGCACTTCGCCGAGGAGGCCGCCATGATCGTCGGCGACGTCGCGCGCGCACTCAACGGACGCACCCTCGTGCTCTTCACTTCGCACGCTGCGATGCGCGAGGTGGGTGCCCAGCTCGGCGGGCTCGAGGACACTGGCATCGCGGTCCTGACCCAGGGCGTGGACGGGTCGCGGCGCGCGATCCTCGAGCGGTTCGCTACGGGCAGTTCGGTCCTCTTGGGCACACAGTCGTTCTGGGAAGGGGTGGACCTGCCGGGCGATCAGCTGCGGTGCGTGGTCATCGCGAAGCTGCCGTTCCCCGTGCCGGACGACCCGCTCATCCAGGGTCGGTCGGAGCGGTACGACGATCCCTTCCGCGAGTACCAGCTGCCGCTCGCGGCGTTGCGCCTCCGCCAGGGCTACGGCCGGCTCATCCGCTCGAAGACCGATCGCGGCGCCGTCGTCCTCCTCGACCGCCGGGTGATCCTCAAGGACTACGGTCCGACGTTCCTCGCGTCCTTGCCTGCCGTGCGGGTCCAGCGCATCCCAAGCGAGGGGATCGCACTCATCGTCGCCGAGCATTGCGCGCGCGGATAATGCCGCCATGGAGCCTCTGGCCGCCAAGCGCATTGGTACCTGGCTCGACACGCTGCCGCGGGAGATGCGCGAGGAGCTGTTCGTCCTTCTGGACGAGCTCTGTGCCGGAATGGACGTCTCGCGGCACAACGAGTTCGGTTTCCTCCGGTCTCCGGGCGGAATTCGAAACGTCGGGCAAGCTCTTCGGCTGCACGATCGTCGAGCTGCGCGACGCTATCCGCGAGACCGTCGGCGATCCGTCGGATCTCCGGCCATCACGGCCCCCAGCGCGCTCGAGGATCTCCGGACCGAGGTCGAGTCCCACGGTCATCCGGACTACCGCTAGGCGCAAGCTGACCGGTATCCGGACGGTCTCCAGTACGTAATGGGGCCATCCGGGGGGTTGTCCGCGACCAGGAGGTTCCTAAAATTTGCCTTGGTGGCTGACGTCTGTCTGCCGATCCCGGGAAGAAAGGAGACTACTACATGCTTTCATTCTTCCGTGACGACGAAGGCCAGGGCTTGGTCGAGTACGCACTCATCATTGCTGTTATCGCCATTGCCGTAATCGTCGCCATGATCTTCCTCCGCGGCCAGCTGCAGAACATCTTCAGCAACATCGGAAACAACCTCACCTAGGCCTTCGCCGTACGGAAAAAGCCCGGGCTCGATGCCCGGGCTTTTTTTGCTCAAACCCAGCGCCGGCCTCGTCTTGCCCCGGCGGCTCGTACCTCGATCTGTCCGTTCTTGTTACACTTCGCCATGGATCGGGTCCTGCGACCCGATACTTCGCACGCTTCACGAGATCCCTGCGTCGCCCCGCCCGGGTGCGACGTGGCCGTGAGGCGGAGGCATAAGGGAGAACGCGTTGGCCGTCGTCACCATGAAGCAGCTCTTGGAGTCGGGTGTCCATTTCGGACATCAGGCCCGCCGGTGGAACCCGAAGATGAAGCGGTTCATCTTCATGGAGCGCAACGGGATCCACATCATCGATCTCCAGCAGACGCTTGTCCGGGTCGAGGAGGCGTACGCGTTCGTGCGGGACCTCGCGTCCGATGGCGGGCAGATCCTGTTCGTCGGCACGAAAAAGCAGGCGCAGGAATCGATCGCCGAAGAAGCGAAGCGCGCGAACATGCACTTCGTCAACCAGCGCTGGCTCGGTGGGTTCCTCACGAATTTCGTCACGATCCAAAAGCGCATCCAGCGGCTGAACGACCTCATCGAGCGCAAGGAGCGCGGTGACCTCCTCACCATGCCGAAGAAGGACGCGCAGCGCCTCGAGGACGAGCTCCAACACCTCGACCGGTACTTCCAGGGGGTCCGCGAGCTGCGGCGCCCGCCAAGCGCGCTCTTTGTCGTCGACCCGCACCGCGAGCACATCGCCGTGGAAGAGGCGCGCCGCCTCGAGATCCCGATCGTCGCGATGGTCGACACGAATTGCGACCCGGACCTCATCGACGTGATCATCCCCGCGAACGACGACGCGATCCGCGCGGTCAAGCTGATCTGCCAGAAGATGGCCGACGCGGTCATCGAAGGGCGCACCCAGCTCGATGCCTCCTCAAAGGAGGCGAGTCCCGAGGACATGGGCTACGCCCCGGCGACGCCAGCGGGCGACTACACCGAGGTCGGCACGCCGCGCGCGAAGCGGACGCCGCGGGTGTACGAGCCCGAAGAGGACGAATACCCGATCGGCGGGTACGAGGAGGAGCCGGCCGCGGAGGCCGGTGAGGCCGCGCCCGGCACCGACGAAGCGCTCGCCGCCCCCGCAGCGGACGCATCAGGGACCACAGAGGAGAAGTAGTCATGGCAACGGCAAGCGACGTCCAGCGCCTTCGGTCGGAGACCGGCGCCGGCGTGATGGACAGCAAGAAGGCCCTCGAGGCCGCGAAGGGCGACTTCGAGAAGGCCAAGTCGATCCTGAAGGAGAAGGGCCTCGCGTCCGCCGCGAAGCGCGGCGACCGAGAGGCGAAGGAAGGCGTCATCGAGGCGTACATCCACGGAGGTGGCCGCATCGGCGCCCTCGTCGAGCTCTCGAGCGAGACCGACTTCGTCGCCCGCAACCCCGAGTTCCGTGAGCTCGCGAAGGCGATCGCGATGCAGGTCGCCGCGATGTCCCCCAAGCACGTGAGCTGGGAGCTCCTGAAGGACGACGAGATCCAGGCGCTCCTCGAGGAGCACGGCGATGAGCAGACGGCGAAGGCCGCTGCGGTACTGATGCACCAGCCGTACATCAAGGACCAGTCGAAGACGATCGGCGACCTGGTGACCCAGCTGGCGGCATCGACCGGCGAGAACATCAGGGTCCGCCGGATCGCGCGCTTCCAGCTCGGCGAGGCCGCGTGACCGCGACCCCGAAGTATCACCGCGTCCTCCTGAAGCTCTCGGGCGAGGCGCTCCTTGGGGATCGCCAGTTCGGCATCTCGCCGCAATACACGGCCTACCTCGCGGAGGAGATCCGCAAGGTCCAGGCGGTCGGGGTCCAGGTGGCGGTCGTGCTGGGCGGCGGCAACTGGCTGCGCGGCGCGGACGCGGCGGAGCACGGGATCGACCGCGCGACGGCCGACTACATGGGCATGCTCGCCATGGTCATCAACGCGCTCGCGCTGCGGTCACAGCTCGAGGCCGCCGGGCTCGAGGCGCGCGTGCAGACCGCGCTCACGATCAACGAGGTCGCTGAGCCGTACATCCGCCTCAAGGCGATCAGCCACCTCGAGAAGGGCCGTGTGGTGATCTTCGCTGCCGGCACCGGCAACCCGTTCTTCACCAGCGACACCGCAGCGGCCCTGCGGTCGGCGGAGATCGATGCCGACGTGATCCTCATGGGGAAGAACAAGGTGGACGGCGTGTACTCGAGCGATCCGCGCAAGGACAAGAACGCGCGCAAGTACGACAACCTCGGCTACCGCGAGCTGCTGGAAAAGCGCCTCGGCATCATGGACGCGACCGCCGCCGCGCTCGCCGAGGATCGCAAGATGCCCACGATCGTCTTCGACGTGAGCGAGAAGGACGCGATGGTCCGTGCGGTGCTGGGCGAGCACGTCGGCACCCTCGTGCACGCGGGCTAGAGCATGGCGCTCGAAGAGGTCATCACGCAGACCGAGGCTCGGATGAAGAAGGCCATTGAGGCACTGCGCCACGAAGTGCAGTCGGTGCGCACCGGCCGGGCGAGCCCAGCGCTGGTCGAATCGCTCGAAGTCGACGCGTACGACACGCCGACACCGCTCATCTCCCTCGCCGCGATCAGCGCCCCCGAGCCCCGCCTCATCGTCATCCAGCCGTGGGACAAGAGCCTCATCAAGGCGATCGAGAAGGCGATCATCGGCAGCGACCTCGGGCTGACGCCGAACAACGACGGCTCGCTCATCCGCCTGCAGATCCCGATGCTCACTGAGGAGCGCCGCAAGGACCTCGTGAAGCAGCTGCACAAGAAGGTGGAGGACGGGCGCATCGAGATCCGGACGCTCCGTCGCCACGGCCAAGATGAGCTCCGCACGAAGTCGAAGGGTGCCGGTATCTCGGCAGACGACGAGAAGCGGCTCGAGGCGCAGCTCCAGAAGCTCACGGACCTGTACATCCAAGGTGCCGACGAGATCGGCCACGCCAAAGAGAAGGAGATCCTGGCGGTTTAGCCAGTGGCCTCGAATAACGGCGTCCCGCGCCACATCGCGATCGTCATGGACGGCAATCGGCGCTGGGCTCGCGGCCATCACCTGCCCGTCATCGCGGGACATCGTCAAGGGGTCGAGACCATCCGTCGCACCGTCCGCGCCGCGCGCGACCGTGGGGTCGAGTACGTGACCCTCTACAGCTTCTCCACCGAGAACTGGAAGCGGGACCCCGACGAGGTCGGCGCCCTCATGAGGCTGCTCGAGGAGACCATTCGCCGGGAGACACCGACGCTTGTGACCGATGGCGTGCGCCTGCGGATCATCGGCCGGCTGCACGAGCTGTCCGACGGGGTGCGGCGCGCGATCGACGAGGCTGCGCGGGCGACCGATGCGGGCAAGAATGGCACGATGACGATCGCCTTCAATTACGGCGGCCGCGCCGAGATCGTCGATGCCGTGAAGCGGCTCGTCGCGGAA
>JALYLX010000002.1 GCA_030773995.1 Chloroflexota bacterium | reverse complement strand
CCCCGAAACGGGGCGCCTCGTGGTTTTCTGTAGCGTCTACGAAATGGATGTCGCCGACGCGCCGGAGCTCGGGGTCGTGCTCGGTGGCGGCCTCGCGCCGGATGGCGGGCCGCTCCCCTCGACGAAGGCGCGCGCCCATCGCGCGGCGCAGCTCGCCCGGGAGCGGCCCGAGCTGGTCCTCATCTGCTCGGGCGACCGGCAGCTCGAGGCAGCAGACGGGACGCCGACCGAGGCGGCCCTCATGCGCGATCTCATCGTCGGCTGGGGCGTCGGGTCCGAGCGGGTCGCCGTCGAGGACGAGTCGCGTGACACCATCGGGAACGCCGTGCTCACCGCCGTCCGCTACCTGAAGGGGATCGAGCCGCGCACGCTGTCGGTGATCACCTCGCCGTTCCATCTCGAACGCGCGACCGAGACGTTCCGCCACGTGCTCCCCTACGCCTGGCAGATCGAGGCGATCGCGTCCGACGAGACGGACGACGACATCGAGCGGGCGGCGCGCGAGACGCGCTATATGCAGGAGACGACGACGTTCTTCGCAGGCGTCCGTCCAGGTGACTTTCGCACGATGGCCCACCGGCTCCGCGAGCGGTGGCCGTACTACACCGGGGTCAAGACCCTCGACTTCTAACGCAAGCCCGCACCGATAGGCCTGGCGATCACGTAGTGGGAGGATCGCCATGCCCGACGCCATCGTCCTCGCCATCCACGCCGAGCGCGCCGACGCCATCCTCGACGGCACGGCCCGCTTCGAGCATCGCACGCTGCCACCGAAGCGACTGCCCGCGCGCGCGTATCTCGCTGTCGTCGAGGAGCACGCCATCGTGGGCGAATGCGACCTCGGTCCGCCCACGCGGCACTCGGCACAGGGCTGGGCGCTCCCGATCACGAAGGCGCGCCGCTATCGCACGCCGCGTCCGCTCAGCGACTTCGGTCTCGCGAAGATCCCCCGCTCATTCCAGTACGTCGACGTCTAATTCGCGGGCCGCCACGCGAACGACACGTGAATGATCCGGTCGCCGTCGGTCTCGAACGTCCACGTGGTGAAGTTGGCGAAATGACCGGGCGACCGCGTGAGCCCGCGCAGGATCACCGTGTTCTCGAGCACCTCCTCTTCGCGCACGCGCCGGATGAACGGCGGCGCCATGCGGATGAGGCGCCTCGCGGCGTCCTTGCCCTGCAGCTCCGTCTCTCCACCGGGGAGGACGAGTGTCACGTCATCGACGCAGACTGCGGCGGCCTTGTCGGGATCGCCTGCCTCGAGCGCGGCCATGAATGTCTTCGCGGCTTCGAGCGGAGTCACGGCGTCATTCTCGCGCCGCCGCCGTGCGGGCGCCGAGCTCCACCCATTCCGGCCGCATCCGCACGCCGAGAGCGGCGATCGCGAGCGCCGTGACGATCCCGGCACCGGCGAGCTCGGGGTCGTCACCGGTCCCGAGCGCGAGCTGCGCGTAGCGCTCGTCGCCCACCGCGAGGGCCAGCGTCGCACCCGATGAGCTGACGACGAAATCGCGTCCGCCGATGACGTACGGCAGGTCCCGCCCCCGCATCGCCGCCGCGATCCCGGCCATGTCACGGCGCGCGAGGACCACCGGCCGGCGTTCGGGCACATCGGCGATCGCAAGCGCGACCGCGTCGTCCGAGGCCCGGCCGATCGCGACGACGTCGGGGAGCGCACCGTGCAATGGCGCACGCGGATCGAGCCGCTCGTCGACCAGCAGCAGGACGCGCCGGTTCGCCTCGGCGTGGGCAACGAATGCGAGGAGCGCTTCGCCGTCGCGGCGTGAGATCTCCCCCACCTCGGGCCGCGTCGCGGCGAGCTGGTACGCGATCGTTGCGACCGAGGTCCCCGCGATCGCGAGAAGCGGGTCATCGAGCGGATCGTCAGCTTGTGCGACGCTCGCGCCGGCGGCCTCCAGCACGCCGCGGGCGTAGCGCGCGACGGTGTTGGCGCCGCCGCCGCGGATCGTGCCGACGAGGTATCGGACATCGGGCCGGCCGAGCGCCTCGAGGTACGCGCGAATCCGCGCGACCGTCCCGGCGTCGTCGGGGCGATCGGCAAGCGTGCCGAGGAACTCACGCACCAACGCGGCGTCCACCCGAGGCGGATTATGGGCACGTGCGGAGGCCGCTCGCGCCATACGCAATCACCGCCGCGTTGGTGCTCGTCGTTTCGCTCACGGTGCTCGTGGGCGCGCTCGCGGCCGGTGGCCTGCTCGAGGAGCGGATCGGGGTCGACGCATCGCCCGCGCCCTCCGCGTCGCGCGCGCCGATCGAGCTCTCGCGCACCGGTCGCATCGCCTACTGGCGCACCGACGCGGGCGGCGACGTCCAGCTGTTCGTCGCGAACCTCGACGGCAGCAACCGCAGGGCCGTCGCGAAGATCGACAGCCTTAGCCGCGTGCAGGCGACGCGCTGGTCGCCGGACGGCAACGCGATCGCCTGGCTCGACCGCGGGCAGGCGATCGTCGTGCAGCGGATCGACGGCGCAGGGGCGCGCTACGACCTCACGCTCCCGCAGTCTGTGCTCGCTGCGAACGCGCGGCTTATCGATCTCGACTGGTCCACCGACGGCGCGAGCATCGCGGGCACGCTGCGCGGCGGTACGCAGGGGATACCGAACGCTGAGACCGACGTGTACGTCGCGCCCGCGACCGGTGGCCCCTGGCGGAACGCGACCGCCCTCGGCAACGCGTTCCTCTCGCAGTGGATCTCGTCGACCGAGCTCCTCATCCATACCGGGGCCGGCATGATCGCGGTGCAGCGCGCCGATGGGAACGGGCTCGCGCCCCTCACCGGTCTGGTCGCGACGTCGCCGTTCGTCGGCGAAGACGGCCGGGTCTACTTCTTCGCCGGCCAGGTGGCACCGACCATCCGGGACGCGACCGTGCCCGTGATCAACGCCGGCCAGGCTCGCGTGTGGAGCATGACGATCGACGGCGGCGACGTTCGTCAGGAGCTCCCGCAGCCGTACGACGACGTCCGGCTCGTGACCGAATGGTCCCCGGGCCGCTTCGTCGTGCACCAGGGGGCAAGCACCGCGCTCGCGTTCCTCGCGTCGACCCAGCCCGGAGCGCTCGCGACGATCCCGGGCGTCATCGACCGCGTGGTCTTCTCTCCCGACCGGCGAGTGGCGATCGGCCTGAGCGGCTCGCGGATCGTCCGCTACGACACGGCGCGGCCGGAAGCGCCGGTCGTGCTCCTGAGCGACGTGACCCAGCCCGACGCGTGGTATCCCGACACCGTCACGCTCGCGCGCGCGTCGGCCACGCCGGCGCCGGTCCGGCCGATCGCGCGGTACGTCTTCCCGCTGCACGGACTGCTCTGGGCGACGGACGCGACGGGTGGCGTGCATCTGGTGCGACCGCTGGCGCCGGACGATGGCAGCATCCGACGGCTCAGCGGCATCGCCCTACCGCAGTGGTCGCCTCGCGGTGACGACCGCCGGATCCTGGTCTTCGATGTGAGCCGGTTCCGCGGCTCCGTGTTCGTCACCGACGTCACCGGGACCGCCACGCAGCTGAGCGACCAGGACGCCGCGGGTCCGTTCCCGACCTGGTCGCCCGATGGCAACGTCGCCTACACGGACCTCATCAGCTCGTTCGACTCCGCGACCTTCGGCGCCGACGGCGAGGTGCGGATCGTCACTCCGACGAGCGGCGCGCGGGTCGCCACGTACAAGGCTCGCGAGGTCGCGTTCGGCGGCGGCAAGACGTACCTCATCGACAACGGCAGGCTGAACGTGCAGCTTCAGACGCGGACCGATCACTCGATCCTCGAGGCGACCTCGACCGGCAACAGGACCGTGGCGACCTTGGCGATGCTGTCGGCCGGCACACAGTTCTCCGTGACCCCGGCGCTCCAACTCTCCATGCTCGGAGCGTCGGCGGATGGCGCGTTCTTGTCCGTGCGAATGAGCCCTGCGACAGGGAGCGTCGGGTTCATCTTCGCGGTCATTCGTGCGACGGACGGCGGCCCGACGCTCCAAATGCCAGGGCAGGACGTCGCGGATATCCGCTGGTCACCGAACGGCCATCTCGTCGGTATGACCCTGGCCAACATCCCCATCGTGCGCGACGCCGAGACGGGAGCGATCGTCGCGTCCTACGGGATCGGCCGGTTCGCTGGATGGTCGCCCGACGGAAAGTGGTTCTACGTGGCCCGCGACACCGGGCTGTATGCCCAGCTGCTGAGCGGCGGTGACCCGGTGCGGATCTCCGCCCTCGGCGTGCCCGTCTCGACCGCTACGCCGTGACACGCTCCTTGAACCGGCGGTAGGCCGCGAGGTGCTCGTCCGGCGACCGGAATCCGGCGCGCATCGTGTTGCACTCGAGGTCCGTCGCCCCCATCGCCGCGAACCGCTCGGCCGCGCGGGCGAGCTCGTCGTCGGTCATCTTGGCACCCATCCGGCATTCGAGCCCGACGTCCGTCGGATCGCGGCCGGCCGCCTTGACCCATTCCCAGTACGCGGCGGCGCCCGCCGCGCCCTCGTCGGTCGGCGCGAAGTGCCCGAAGAAGCCGTCCGCGAGGCGCGCGGCGCGGCGGATCCCCGGTTCGCTGTCCGCTCCCATCCACAGCGGGATCGGTCGCCGTACCGGGAGCGGGTTGATCCCCGCGCGATCGACGTGATGCCACTTTCCCTCGAACGTGACCGACGGCTCGGTCCACAAGCGCCTGAGCAGCGCGATCTGCTCCTCGACGCGCTTCCCACGATCCTTGAAATTCATTCCGAGCGCGTCGAACTCGACCCAGTTCCAGCCGACCGCGACGCCGAGCCGCAGCCGCCCGGCCGAGAACACATCGATCGCGGCGGCCTGCTTCGCGACGAGGGCCGTCTGCCGTTGCGGGAGGATGAGGACGCCGGTCGAGAGCTCGAGCCGCGCCGTGATCGCCGCGGCGAACGAGAAGAGGACCATCACCTCGTGGAACGGCGTGTCGACGGTGTACGGCCCCGACCAACCCGGTCGCGCCGGATCCGCGCCCAGGACGTGGTCGTACGCCACGAGGCCGTCGAAGCCCATCGCTTCGATGTCGCGGATGAACCGCGCGATGACGGCAGGGTCGCTCCCGATCTCGGTCTGCGGGAAGATAGCGTGGAGACGCATCGC
The DNA here is from genome assembly GCA_030773995.1 of Chloroflexota bacterium. Classification (GTDB taxonomy): domain Bacteria; phylum Chloroflexota; class Limnocylindria; order P2-11E; family P2-11E; genus UBA4735. The sequence continues at coordinate 2,422 of JALYLX010000002.1, read as the reverse complement.
TGATGAGTATCGAGCAATCACTCCGACAGGAGGCCGACGACGTGTACGGCTGGTCGAACGGGCCGGGCGACCGCTACGCGCGGCACACCCACGCGTACACCAAGATCCTGTACTGCATCACGGGGTCGATCGACTTCGCGCTCGACGATCGGGTCATCCACCTCGCGGCGGGTGACCGCATGGTGCTTCCCGCGGGTTCGGCGCACGCCGCGACGGTCGGTCCGGCAGGTTGCTCGTGCGTCGAAGGCAAAGCGCGGTCCTGGCCTCGCGCGGACGGAGAGACCGAGTGGTAGCGGCTTAGACTGCCGCCCGATGACCCGCCCGCTCGCGCCCCGAATGTCCCGCCTCGGCACCGAGACCGCGTTCGAGGTATTGGCGAAGGCCCGCGCACTCGAGGCGCAGGGCCGCGACATCATCCACCTCGAGATCGGCGAGCCCGACTTCGACACGCCGCCCTCGGTGGTCCGGGCCGGGCTCTCCGCGCTCCAGCGTGGCGAGACGCACTACACGGCATCCGCGGGCGTCGTGGAGCTGCGCGAGGCCATCGCGGGCCACTTGAATCGCACCCGCCACCTGAGCGTCGACCCTGGGCAGGTCATCGTGACGCCCGGCGCGAAGCCGATCATGTTCTACGCGATGCTCGCGCTCCTCGACGCGGGCGACGAGGCCATCTACCCGGACCCCGGCTTCCCGATCTACTCGTCGATGATCAGCTTCGCCGGCGCGAAAGGCGTGCCGCTCAAGCTCCGCGAGAAGAGCGACTTCAATCCCGACCTCGATGAGCTGAAGACGCTCGTCACTGACCGCACCAAGCTCATCGTCCTGAATAGCCCGGAGAACCCGACCGGAGGAGTCCTCTCGCAGGGCGTCGTGAAGGAGATCGCGCAGATCGCCCGGGCCCGCGATCTGTGGGTGCTCGCGGATGAGATCTACGCCGAGATCATGTACGAGGGCAGCCACCACTCGATCATGCGCGAGGACGGGATGGCCGAACGCACGATCCTCCTCGACGGGTTCAGCAAGACGTTCGCGATGACCGGCTGGCGGCTCGGCTACGGCGTGTTCCCGTGGCCACTCGTCGAGCCGGTGACGAAGCTCGTGACGAACTCGGTGTCATGCACCGCGACGTTCACCCAGCGTGCCGGCACTGCCGCGCTGGTGTCGCGGCCCCCGGAGGTCGCCGACATGGTGAAGGCGTTCCGCGAACGGCGCGATGCGGTCGTGACCGGTCTCAACAAGATCGATGGGATCAGCTGCCGCGAGCCGAAGGGCGCGTTCTACGTCTTCCCGAACATCACCGGCCTCGGGCTCGGTGATTCAGCGACGGTGCAGGAGCGCATCCTGCACGAGGCCGGGATCGCGACCCTGGCCGGAACGAACTTCGGCGCGGGCGGCGAAGGCTACCTCCGCCTCTCCTACGCGAACTCGCTGAAGAACCTGCAGGCAGCGGTCACGCGGATCGCGGAATGGGCCCACGCGGCGCAGCAGGGCCGTGTCACCGCCGCCGCCGGCAGCGTCACCTCGACCGACCGCTAACCCGAGACGCCGATCCCGTCGACGACGAGGTCGACGATGTCCGTCGCGAGCTGCTCCGCGGTCCGTCCGCCGGGTCGCGCATCGCGGCCGATCCAGGGATCGACGAGATTGAGCACGGCCTGAGCCGCGAATGCGGTGTCCATGGGCCGCAGCTCGCGACCGCGGACACCGTCGTCGAGGATGAGCTGCACGGGCGAGAAAAAGTGGCGGAAGAACGCGCTCCGGGTCTGGCTCAGCTGATCCGTCGTGAGCTTGATCCCGCCTTCGCGCAGCAGCCGCGGCGCGCTGCACTGCGCCCGGATCAGGTAGGCCGTCGCCGCCGCGAGGCGTCCGCGCGCTGATGACGCAGCGCGGCTGGCGGTGCGCAGACCGCTCCCGTGCTGCTCGAGGACGCTGCAGACCATCTCGGTGAACAGGCCGCTCTTGTCGACGAAGTAGTAGTACAGGGTCGGTTTCGTCACCGCCGCGTCGCGCGCGATGTCGTCGAGCGAAGCGCCCCGGACACCGCGCTCGCTCCAGAGCCGGTCCGCGGCCTGGAGGAGGCGTTCGCGGGTCAGGCCCCGCGCGCCACGTCGATTCCTCGGTCGTTCGGTGGCCATCGCGCCAAGTCTACCGACCGGTAGGTATACGGCGATCGAGAGCCTCTGCGGCAGGCCGTCCGCACCGTCGTGATGCCTGCCAACGCTGGGGTTTCGATACCGTAAACGGTCGCGGCTCGAACGCTCGCTGTTGCGCGATCCACGCGGACGCGTGGGGCCGGCCTTACGGATCGGCCGCCGCGCCGGACGCGCGTGTGCTTCTTCCGTAGCTGAACGACGGGACACTTTCAACGTCAGCCTTACGCAGAGGGGAGCCCAAACGGGCTCTCCTTTGAAGGGGGCTCGGC
>JALYLX010000001.1 GCA_030773995.1 Chloroflexota bacterium | reverse complement strand
GGCGGAGCGGCGAGGACTTCGCCGCCCCGCCATCAACTCCTTGACAACTACCTATGGGACCTAGCGAGCCGCCTGTCGGGCATAGGTGGAGCGCCGGGTCACCCGGCGGACGAGGCTCGCGGCGGTGGGCCAGAGCCCCCGGCGCAGCCCCAGCACGATCACGATGAAGATCGTCCCGGTCACGACGCCCGGCGCGTCGCGGAAAAAGTCGGCGGTCGAGAGGAAGTCGCGGAGCATCAGGAACACGCCGGCACCGAGCACGCCGCCCCAGAGCGTCCCGAGTCCGCCGAGGACCGTCATGAGCACCACCTGGCCCGAGGTGGTCCAGTGCAGCATCTCGAGCGAAGCGAAATGCTCACCGAGCGCGTACACGGAGCCGGCGAGACCCGCGAGCGCGGCTGAGAGCACGAACGCGATGAGCTTGTACCGGGCGGTGTCGTAGCCGAGCGCCTGCGCGCGCGCCTCGTTGTCGCGGATCGACACGAGCACGTGGCCGAACGGCGAGTGCACGATCCGGTATGCCGCGAGATAGCCGAGCAACAGGAGCGGCAGGGCTGCGTAATAGAACGAGAGCGATGGACCCAGCGAGAGCCCAGGGAACGTGCGCGGGATCCCCTGGAATCCGTTCTCGCCGCCGGTTATCGGCCGCAGCTCGTTCGCGACGTAGTAGAGCATCTGCGCGAACGCGAGCGTGACCATCGTGAAGTAGATGCCGGTCCGGCGCAGCGAGAGGTAGCCGAGCGGCGCCGCCAGAGCGGCCGCGGCGACGACGCCGGCGAGGACCGCGATCGGAAACGGCGCTCCTGCCTCGCGCGCAGCGAACCCGGCGAAGTAGCCGGCGACGCCCCAATACGCGGCGTGACCGAACGAGAGGAGGCCGCCGAACCCGAGGAGCAGATCGATCGCCATCGCGAACAGGCCCCACGCGAGGATCTCGAGCGCGAGGACCGGATAGATCGCCCGCGGCAGCGCAATTGCCGCGGCGATCGCGATCACCGCGATAGCCAGGGTGCGTCCGGAGGGCCTCATCGCGTCTCGAGCGAGCCGAAGAGGCCGCTCGGCCGCACGAGCAACAGCACCGCCATCAACGCGAACGCGACGATGCCCTCGACGGCCGGATCGAAGATCGCGATGACGCTCGACAGCGCCCCGACCAGGAATCCGGCGACGATCGCGCCGGCGATGGAGCCCATCCCGCCGATGACGACGACGGCGAACGTAAGGATGATGAGCTCGGACCCCATGAGCGGAGACACATTCCGCATCGGCGCGGCGAGCACGCCGGCGAGCGCAGCCAGACCGAGACCGAACCCGAACATCGGCGTGATCCAGCGATCGACGTCCACGCCGAACGCACGCGTCAGGTCAGCGCGCTCCGTCGCGGCACGCACCACCATGCCCAGACGCGTCCGCTCGATCACGAACCACACTGCGACCGAAGCGACGAGGCAGAACACGACCACGAAGAGCCGGTACACCGGATACGTCACGGGCCCGAAGGCCACCGTGCCGGCAAGCTCCACCGGCGTCGGGTACGGCTGGCCCTGCAGCCCGAACCGAAGCCGCATGGCGTCCTGGATGAGGAGCGTCAGTCCGAACGTGAAGAGGAAGCCGTAGAGCGGGTCCAGGCCGGTCAGGCGCCTGAGGAGCACGCGCTCGAGGAGCATGCCGGCCACGGCGATGACGACCGGGGCGATGACCAGCGAGGGCCAGAAGCCGATGCCGGCTTGCTGGAGCAGCAGGTACGCGATGAACGCGCCGAGCATGTAAAAGGCGCCGTGCGCGAAGTTGACAATGCGCATCATCCCGAAGATCACGGCAAGACCGAGCGAGAGGAGCGCGTAGAAGCTCCCATTCACCAGGCCGTTGAAGAGCTGGACCGCGAGGTAGTCCATCGGTCCGACGCGGCGCTCCCTTCGTGAGGGCGCGCCGCGTCATCCTCTTGCTACTTGGGCATCTTGCAGCCGGTCTCGGCGAGCGGCCGCGAGGCCTTGTCGGCCGGGAGCGTGGTCAGGATCTTCGCGTAGTCGAAGGTCTCCTTCGACTCGGCCTTCGACTTCACCTGGGCGAGGAACGCGTCGTGCATGACCCAGTGGTCCTCGGCACGGATCTGACCGTTGTGGATGAAGAAGTCGTTGAACTTGTAGCCCTCGAGGGCCTTCACGACCGCGTCGGCGTCATCCGAGCCCGCCCGGCGGATCGCCTCGAGGTACTGCATCGTCGCGGAGTAGTCGCCCGCGTGGGCGAATGTCGGACGGATCTTCGTCTTCGCGAGGAACTTGTCGGCGAACGCGATCGACGCCGCATCTTCGTTCCAGATCCACGGTGTCGTGTACTGCACGCCGGCCAGTGCATCGAGGCCGAGCGCAGTGATGTCCGTGTCGAACATCAGCCCGACGGCGAGCTTCACTCCCTGATCCTTGAGCTTGAACTCGTTGTACTGCTTCACGACGTTCACGAGGTCGCCGCCCGCCTGCATGACCCCGAGGATCTGCGGCTTCAACTGGCCGGCCTTGAGCAGGAGGCTCGAGAAGTCACCGGTCTGGTTCGGGAACGGCGATCCGTCGGACCCGATGACCGTGCCACCGCTCGCGGTGACCGCGGCGCTGAACGACTTCGTCATGTCCTGACCGAACGCGTAGTTGGGATAGATGATGTACCACTGCTTCCCGCCGGCCGCGACCACGGCGGTGCCTGTGCCCTGCGCGAGCATGTAGGTGTCATACGCGTAGTGGAACGTGTACTTGTTGCATGCCGGGCCGGTGAGGTCCGTCGTGGCGGCGGTGATGTTGATGTACAGCTTTTTCTCGTCACCGGCGACCTTCGCGATCGCGAGCGCGCCCGACGACGTCGGCACGTCGAGGATGATGTCCGCGTTGCTGCGCTCGTAGAACTCCGTGGCCTTCGAGCTCGCGAGGGCCGGATCGTTCTTGTGATCGGCGGAAATGACCTCGATGGGCCCGCCGAGGGCGTTGTCGCCGTACTTCGCCTTGAAGTCGGCGATGGCCATGTTCACCGCCTCGACGCCGTTCTTGCCCGACAGGTCGGCGTACACACCGGATTGGTCGTTGATCACGCCGATCACGACCTTGCCGTCGGTGAGCTTCACCGCGACGGGTGCGGCGGAGCCGCCGCCGGTCGTCCCACCACCGCAGGCGGTCGCGACGATCAGGCCGGCGAGCGAAAGTGCGAAGGAGCGTGGGATACGCATGGTCGTTCCTCCCTGAGGGATTTCGCTAGATGCCCAGATGCTGTAGGAGCTCGGACTCCCGGGCCCGCACCTCATCGTTCCCGAGCGTGGCGACGATCATGCCGCCGCTCAGGAGATAGTGGCGGTCGGCCACCGCGGTCGCAAAGCGCAGGTTCTGCTCCACCAGAAGGACGGTCCTCCCTTCGGCCTTCGCGTCGCGCAGGATCGCCGCGATCTGCTGGACCAGGATCGGCGCGAGACCTTCAGTGGGCTCGTCGAGGAGCAGGAGCCGCGCGCCCATCCGCAGCACCCGGGCGATCGCGAGCATCTGCTGCTCGCCGCCTGACAGCTTGCTGGCGTACTGGGTGCGCCGCTCGCGAAGGGCCGGGAATGCGGCGTACACGCGCTCGAGATCCCACGCCGAGTCGGCGGCTTTGTGCGGCAGGATCAGGTGCTCCTGCACCGTGAGCGTGGCGTAGATGCCACGGTCGTCGGGCACATAGCCGACGCCTGCGCGGGCACGGCGCACCGGACTGAGCGCTCCGAGATCGGCGTCCCCGAGCCGCACGCTGCCGCGCATCGCGCGGTGCAGGCCCACGAGGCAGCGCAAAGCGGTCGTCTTGCCGGCGCCGTTGCGGCCCACGAGCGTCACCACCTCGCCCGGCGCCGCCCGCAGGCTCACGTCGCGGAGCGCCTGCGCCTCGCCGTACCACGCGTTCAGGCCCCCGACCTCAAGCATGGACGTCAAGCATCCGCCGCTCCGAGGTACGCCGCGACGACAGCGGGATCCGCCCGGACCCTTTCGTACGGCCCGTCCGCAATGACCTTGCCTTGCTGCAGCACGATCACGTTGTCCGCGAGCTGACCGACCACGCCCATGTTGTGCTCCACGAGCACCACGGTGCGACCGACGCGGACGCGCACGATGAGCTCGATCGTCCGCTCGACGTCTTCCGCGCTCATGCCCGCGGTCGGTTCGTCGAGCAGGAGGAGCTTCGGCTGGAGGGCCAGCGCCAGGGCCAGCTCGAGCGCGCGTTTCTGACCGTACGGGAGGTGGCGCACCGGCTGCTCGGCGACACCGGCGAGCCCGACCTCTTCGAGGAGCTCGCGCGCCCGCGCGTCGAATCGCCGCAACACCGCCTCGTCGCGCCAGAAGCCGTAGCCCAGGCCGGTCCGCGCCTGCAGCGCGAGCGCGACGTGCTCGACGACACTGAGCTCCTCGAAGAGACTCGTGATCTGGAATGAGCGGGCGACGCCGCGTTTCGCGATCTCATCGGGACGCTCACCGGTCACGTCGTCGCCGAAGATCAGGACCTGGCCGCTCGTCGGTCGGAGGAACCCGGTGAGCAGGTTGAACAGACTCGTCTTCCCGGCGCCATTCGGTCCGACCATCGCGTGGACGCGACCGGCCTCGAGTCGCAGCTCCACGCCATCCACCGCGCGGAAGCCGGCGAAGTCCTTGTGCAGTGCGCGCGTCTCGACGGCGTACACGTGAGGCGCCGTATCGTACGGCTCAGGTGAACGCCGTTCCCGATCTCGCGGGCAAGAGCGCGCTCGTCACGGGGGCCGCGAGCGGGATCGGACGGGCGATCGCCATTGACCTGGCTGTGCACGGTGCACAGGTGCTCCTGGCGGATCTCAACACCCAGGATGGCGAGGCGCTCGCGACGACGATCCCGGGCAGCGTCTTCCAACGCGCCGATGTGAGCTCTCGTGTGGACTGCAAGGCGCTGGTCGATCGCGCGACCGCCGAATGGGGAGGCGTCGACGTCCTGGTGAACAACGCCGGGCTCCAGCACGTGTCGCCGATAGAGGACTTCCCCGAAGACCGCTGGGAACAGCTCGTGCGGATCATGCTGTTCGGCGCCTTCTACCTCACACGCTACGCGATCCCGCACATGTACGAGCGCGGCTGGGGCCGGATCGTGAACATCTCGTCGCTCCACGGACTGGTCGCGTCTCCGTACAAATCGGCGTACATCTCGGCGAAGCACGGGCTGAATGGCCTGACGAAAACGGTCGCGCTCGAAGCAGCCGACAAGGGCGTGACCGTGAACGCGGTGTGTCCGAGCTACGTCCGGACGCCGCTGGTGGAGAAGCAGATCGCAGACCAGGCGCGGGTGAACGGGATCACCGAGGACGCCGTCGTGCGCGACATCATGCTGGCACCCGCGGCGATCAAACGGCTGCTCGAGCCCGAGGAGGTCGCGGCGTACGTCTCGTTCCTGTGCTCCGACGCGGCTTCCGGCATCACCGGTGCCGAGCAGCTCATCGACTGCGGGTGGACCGCTCGCTAGTCAACGCGGATCGAAGCGCTCGACGATTCCGTCCGGCGCCGCCGTTCGCGCGAAGCCGCCAATGACGTACAACGACCCGCCGACCACGGCGGCCGCGACCCCGTAGCGCGGCGTGCCCAGCGGCGGCCCGATCCACCAGCGCGTGCTGTCGAAGATCTGCACGTCGTCCCCGACGGTCCAGATGCCGCCCTGGAAGGACACTGCGACGAAATCCGAGGCCGGCTTCGGCAGGGGTGGGCGCGTCGACCAGCCGTCCGTCGCCGGGTCGTAGCACTCGACGATCGTCATCGGGATCGCATTCCCGACGTAACCGCCCAGCGCGCACACCTGTCCCTGGAAGTCCGTGACGGCCAGGTGCTGGCGCGGCGTCGGCAGGTCGGCGATCTTGCGCCACGCGTCCGTCGCGGGGTCGTACGCGTACGCGGTCTTCAGCTCGCGTCGTGTGGCGTCGAAACCGCCGATCACGTAGATGCGATCGCCGACGACCGCCGCGCCGGCAGCGGAACGCGGCTCCGGCAACGACGCGATCGGCCGCCACCGCATCGCAGCGAATTGCGCGGTCTGCGCGTTGGCCGGTGGCACGTCGATCCGGTACGCGCGCGCCGACGGTTGTTCGAAGGTTCCGCCGAACACGAAGATGGACGAACCGACCGCGCCCGCTGCGGAGTGGTCGGTGCCGATGGGTAACGCGGTCAGGCTCGTCCACATAACGGCCGACGGGTCGTAGCGCTCGAATCCGAGGCTGCTCGTCCCGCCGCGCGCGGCGCCGCCGATCGTGAACAGCGCGCCGTTCAATGCGACAGCGCTCAGGTGGCCGCGTGGCGCGGGCATTGACGCGACCTCGCGCCACGCGCGGCCGGCGAGCGTCGCGGCCGCGGATGCTTCGGGCGACGTCGGGGGGGCCGGTTGGATGGAGCTGCAGGACGCGGCCAAGGTGACGGCGGCGAGCCAGACGAACCGGCGATCCCTACGGCGCACGGAGCTCCCGGACGAGCGGCGCGAACGGCTCCATCGCGCTCTCGGGCAGCCCGACATACGTGATGCCGAGCCGCTCACGGCGCGCGAGCAGCTGCCGTTTGAGGTCCGGGATCGAGCCGTACAGGAAGAACGGCGAGTCGACCAGGTGCGCGGTGGCGCTCTTCAGGCGCGTCGCGACCCCATCCAGCAGCGAGCGTCGCTCCTCGGTCACGCCCGCGTCGATGATGAAGACGTTCAACTCGACGCTCGCCAAACGAGCGCCGGCCTCCGCGCGCAGCCGCGCGAGCTTGCGCTCGACTTCGCCGGTCAACAGGTCCGACACGACCGGCTGGCCGTTCGCGTCGAACCGCGGGTTGAGCGCGACGATATCCGCGTGCCGGGCGGCGAAGCGCAGCATGCGCGGCCCGCCGGCGCCGATCATGAGCGGCGGGCGCGGCCGCTGGAGCGGCTTGGGCAGCACGCGGGCGCCGTGGACCGTGTAGTAGGCGCCGCTCGCGTCGACGGAGTCCTCGACGAAGAGCCGGTCCATGAGATTGACGGCCTCGATCATCCGCGAGACGCGGGTCCCCGGTGGGTCGTACGGCAATCCGAGCATCTCGTAGTCGCGCTGGTACCAGCCCGCGCCGACGCCGAACTCGACGCGGCCGCCGGACAGGACGTCGAGCGTGGCGATCTCCTTCGCGAGCATCACCGGGTTGCGGTAGTCGTTCGCGAAGATGTAGCTGCCGACCCGCAGGCGCGTCGTCGCCTCGAGCGCCGCGGTCATCGCGGGGACCGGCGCGAGCTGCTGCACCAGGTGGTCGGTGATGAGCAGCGTGTCGTACCCGAGCTCCTCGATCCGGCGCGCCTTCGCGCGCCACTCGGCACCGGACTCCGCGCGGCTTGCCGTGATCGCGAAGCGGAACGGCTTGATGAATGGGAGAATGCACGCATCCGATGAAGACCGCACGCGAGGCCGCCGCCCGTCTCGGCCCGATCGGCGTCTGGAGCTTCGAGCTCGAGCGTATGACCGCCGCGGACGAGGGCCGGCTCGCGCAGGAAGTGGAGTCGCTCGGCTTCAAGGCGCTCTGGATCCCCGAGTCCCTCGGGAGCAAGGAGATCTTCGCCCACGCGAGCATCCTCCTCGCCGCGACGAAGACCCTGATCGTCGCGTCCGGCATCGCCAACATCTGGGCCCGCGACCCCGTGGCGATGTCCAACGGCGCTCGCACGCTGCAGGAGGCCTACGCGGATCGCTTCCTCTGCGGCATCGGGGTGAGCCACAAGCCCACGATCGACGCGCGGCTCGGAGGCGGATACGAGAAGCCGCTCGCGCGGATGCGCGGATATCTCGACTCTATGGACAACGCGCCCTACGTCGGCCCGAATCGAAAGGACCCGCCACCGCCACGCGTGCTCGCCGCGCTCGGGCCGCAGATGCTACGCCTGGCGGCGGAGCGCTCGCTCGGCGCGCACCCGTACTTCGTTCCGGTCGAGCACACGAGGATCGCGCGCACTGAGCTCGGCCCGGACCCACTGCTCGCCGTCGAGCAGGCCTGCACCCTGGAGTCCGACCCGACGAAGGGGCGCGAGGTCGCGCGGCGGCACATGAGGCGCTACCTCGACCTCGACAACTACTCGAACAACCTGCGCCGCCTGGGCTGGGGAGATGCGGACATCGGGGACGGCGGCAGCGACAGGTTGGTTGATGCGATCGTCGCCTGGGGCGACGTGAACGCGGTGAAGGCGCGCGCGGACGCGCATCGGAAGAACGGCGCGGACCACGTGTGCCTGCAGATCCTCGGCGACGATCTCGCCGGGCAGCTACGCGTGATCGCGAAGGCTGTCGTCTAGCTCGTCACACCCACGCGGGCAGGTCGACGTCCGTCTTCCGATACGCCTCGACGCAGATCGTCATGAGCACGAGATCGCTGAGCGACCTGTGGTGCGGCGCGTGCAGATGCACGATCCGTTCGGCATGATCGAGCCGCTCGCCCTCGAAGGGCATCCCCAGCCTCGCCAGTCGCTTTGCAAGCTCGCGTCGCGGATCCATCCGCTGCTCCCTTCCGGAACTGAAAAGACCTCCCGTTCCCTGGGAGGTCTCTTGTGGTTCCGGCTTCCGTCTTCGCTACGCGATCGCCCTGCTCCTCCCAGCGTCGTTCGTGCCCCCGATAAGGAGCTCAATAACGACGATGCCAAGGACGCACGACCGCATCGCGGCAACGCTACCACCCGCGCGGCACGCGCTCAATAGACTCGGCCGATGCCGGTCCGTGCGGTGCTGCTCGACCTCGACAACACCCTGCTGCTCGAGGACCAAGCCACGCTCTCTGCCGTCCGGAGGACGAGCGAGCGTGCCGGTGCGGACCCGACGACGGTAGCGACGGCCGCGGCACGGGCGGCCGAGGAGCTCTTCGCGTCCTCGTCCGTTTTTTCGTACGCCGACCAGATGGGCATCTGGTGGGGCGAGGCGCTGTGGGGCGACTTCGAGGGCGACGCGCCGGGGCTGCGCGCGCTGCAGGCCTTCGTTCCTGGATTCCGGCAGGCGGTCTGGGCGAACGCGCTCGCGGCGGCGGGTGTCGTGAACGAGGCCCTCGCGCACGACCTCGCATCCACGTACGTCCGCGTCCGCCGGTCCGACTGGGGCGTCGACCCGGCCGCGATGCGGACGCTCGACGCGCTGGCGGCGCGCTACCGTCTCGCACTCGTCACCAACGGCGCTCCGACGCTCCAGCGGGAGAAGCTCGAGGCGGCCGGGATGCGCTCGCACTTCGCGGTGCTGCTCATCTCCGCGGAGATCGGGATCGGAAAGCCGGACCGTCGCATCTTCGACGCCGCTCTCGAGGCGATCGGCACCGCGGCGCGCGACGCTGTGATGGTCGGCGACAGCATCGAGCGAGACATCGTCGGGGCGCGCGGCGCGGGACTGCGCACGATCTGGCTCGATCGATCCGGCGACACGTCGGGTCGAGCGGCGCCCGCGGACGTCCGCATCACCGAGCTGGGCAAGCTGCCCGCTGCCCTCGCGGCGATCGAAGACGTCGCGACGACCGTTCACTCCGCGTGAAGGACGCTCTTCCGCGCGGTTTTCGCGACATCCTTCCCACGGAGGCGCGTGAGCTCCACGCGATCGAGCGCACGCTGATGGACGCCTTCGCGCACTACGGGTATGTGCCGCTCGAGCCGCCGACCGTGGAGTTCGCGCAGAGCGCGGTCACCGTCGACGAGCGGCGAACGGTGCGATTCCTCGATCGCGACGGTCGCCTCCTCGCGCTCCGTCCGGACGTGACGACCGCGGTGGCGCGCGTCGTGGCGCAGCGCTACCGGCAGGCCGATGCCACGCTGCGGCTCGCGTATTTCGCGCCGATCTTCCGCGAAGAGGCCTCCATGCGCGGGTCCGAGCGCGAGTACGACCAGGCGGGCGTGGAGCTCATCGGCGACCCGACGTTGCGCGCGGACGCGGAGGTGATCGCGCTCCTCGCCGACGCGCTCGCGCGGTGTGGGCTGCTTGCCGCCGACATCGATATCGGCCACGTCGGCTTCGTCGATGGCTTCATCGCGGAGCTGCCGGAATGGGCGCGTGACGCGGCCGGCTCCGCCGCGCGCGCAGGCGACCTGGTCGGCGCCATCGCGCTCGCACGCGCCGCCGGGATGAGCGCGGAGCGGATCGCCGCGCTCGGCCGCGGCCTGAGGCATCGCTCGACCGACCTCACGG